>JAAYEV010000042.1 GCA_012728565.1 Clostridiales bacterium | reverse complement strand
TTTTCCCTTATGTTCATCAAAACCACCTCAAAACGGAACTTCTTCAATACAATAATACACTAAACACGCATCAAAAGAAACCCGCGCATTTAGTGTACTTTTATCCGCAGGCAAACAATAACCTATGACCTTTGTTATTTGACCTGGCTTTAGATAACCTTGACCCCTACCGCTTCAATTTCGGTGAAAAACAAGAATCTTCTCAGCCTGAACTTAAGCACCCCGTCACTGGTGGAAATTCCCTTGTGCACGTATACCTCAATGCCGTCCGCTTCGTACCTGTCAAAGCTTTCGGCGTTATCCGGCCTGTCCGTTGAAACCAACGGCTCGCTTGCACCCGCTCAGCAGGTCTTGGGGGCAACTTTCTTAAGCGTTATAGTTTTTATTCCCTTATTGTTCAAATACTTAACCAATTTCGCATCAAGCTTTATTTCCACAAATAACCCCTCTTTTCCGCGAAAATATATACCCTATATAAGTATATACCCAAAACCGGCCCCAAATCACCCTTTCTGTGCCTTTTGAGACCAGGAATATGCTTCCCGGGCTGCCCATAAGGGAATACGATTACTCAGATTCATATCTTAAAAAAACTCCCCATTCTTCCATGCTTTTAGTTAAGCCCAGTATAAACCTATGCGGCAGGAATGGGGATGGTTCAGCCTGGGAAGCGTTCATTTTCTTTTCAAGACTTCAAATTTCCTTTTCCCGACCTTATGTTTTTCCAGTCGCAAATATTTTTCATTTCCAACCTTCTGTTTCTTGTTCATGCAAAGGCCGATAATAGTATCGCAGTGGCAAACTTCATAGAGCACGTCCAGCAGCCTGTCAATAACTTTTTCTTCATCCCCCGCCCAGTCCACCATGTTGCCATAGGGAACATCGGTAACAATAATATCCGGTTTTGTTTTAAGGTCAATCTTCTTTAATGCATCCGACCGAAAAACTTCGAAACTGATATTGCTTCTAATCAGGCCCTTGAGTGTTACCGCACTTTCCCTTGCTTCAACATGGGACTTCTTCTTAAAACTCTCTATCATTTGGTCAATCTCTGCTATCCGCTTATCCATACCTTCTTCGCTTAGCAGTGATAAGTTCTTTTCCGCGATATCAAGCAGTTTTGTATCTATATCACTACCGATTATTTTCCCGATAATGCCCTGGTTTAAAAACCCCAGGACGGTGAGCAGGTATCCCCCGCCGCAGCAGCAGTCGTATAAGCAAATGTCATTATTTTTGGGCGAGTACTGCAGGCACCATCCGAATATCTCCTGGGCAAGTCTAACCGGAAAGTTTGTCATACCGCTTGCATGGTACAAAACACGGCCGCTGGAAAAGTCCTCGTAATTATCATTTTTCGCATATTTGTATTTCATATGAAAACCCCGTTTGCATGTAATATCCTATCAGAATCCGCTTCAAGTGCTTTAAAAGTTGCTATTTGTAAATCCGGATACAAGTCCTCTTGGTTTTACAACACACCTTTTAGGTTTTATCTTTAATTATACCGCCTATTAAGCCCAAAAGGGCAAAAATTGTATAATACCCTGCACTACTGATTTCTCTTCCGATTAATTCAGAAACACCTTGAATAATAAGAATATCTCCACCGAAAAGTGAAACAAGCCAGCCGACTATTAAACCAAACAATAAGTCAATAAACATTGGATTAACACCCCTAAAAAATTTCTTATGGTTTTCTTTATTACTACCTTGCTTCGATTAGCCTTTGTTGGACACAAGGGGGCGGTTCTTGTGCGCTGCTCCTCTTACTCAACTTTTGTTATGCCGCAAGACTATTTTCTATTATTATAAATTGTTTTTATTTTGCCTACTGACGCGATTCTTTCTTCAACCATTTTATCGGCTGCCCTGTATGTTGGAATGCCGTGTCTTTTAGCTATCTCAAATACTTTCTTGCAGGCGTCATAAATTTTTGCAGTGTTTTTCATGGCATTTTCCTTGCTGTATTCACGTCCCGATATATCATCGATTATATTAATAACACCGCCGCTGTTTATTACATAATCCGGAACATAGAGTATTCCCTTTTCATGAAGAATATCGCCATGTCTTGGCTCGGCTAACTGGTTGTTAGCCGGACCGGCTATAATTTTGCATTTTAGCTGCTCAATTGTTTTGTCGTTGATTATGGCGCCTATGGCGCAGGGCGAAAACACGTCACATTCTACCCCGTATATTTCATCCGGCCCTACGGCAGTTGCACCCAGTTCCGCTACAGCTCTATTAACTTTAGCTTGGTCCCTTGAAGTTACTATTAATTTGGCCCCCGCTTCATACAATAACTCGGCCAGGATTCTTCCCACAGCTCCCAGTCCTTGAATTGCCACGGTTTTCCCTTCTAAATCATCGCTGCCATAAACTTCATTAACAGCTGCCTGCATCCCTTTAAACACTCCATAGGCCGTCATCGGCGAGGGGTTGCCGCTTCCCGTCTCCAAACCCACTATATAATCCGTTTCACAATTAATATATGCGGCGTCCTTTTGTGTCATATTCATATCTTCACCGGTTATGTACCTGCCGTTTAGTCCTTCAACAAATCTTCCAAAAGCTCTAAACAGCGCTTCGCTTTTTATCTTCTTCGGGTCGCCGATAATAACCGCTTTCCCGCCGCCGAGGTTTAATCCCGCAGCCGCATTTTTATACGTCATGCCCCTGGCCAATCTTAACGCGTCAATAATCGCTTCTTCATCGGTCTTGTAATCGTAGATTCTTGTTCCGCCTAGGGCCGGCCCTAGCGTGGTATCGTGAATGGCGATAATTGCTTTTAACCCGGAGCTTTTATCCTGGCAGAATACCAGTTGTTCGTAATCATATTCTTGCATTATTTTAAATATCTCCATATAATGTACCTCCTTCTATATATAGGTTTCTCTATGGCTTATATTATATTAATAAGGCTGTAATTGGTCAAACAGCGGGCCGCATTGTCTCACCATAGTAATTTACAATGCATTTGCAATTTGAGCTACTTTTCATATTGCCTAGCCCTTTTTTATAAGGCCTTCCAGATATTCTACAATATCCCTGGCTTTTGGCGGACAGCCTTTAACACATTTATCAAATCCTGAAGTACATGTACCGATACCTAACCCATCATACTGTTTATTTTTAAAATTCTGACCAATGTACAATTTTTCTTCCAATTTATTTAAAAGCCCTTTTTCATACAGCCTTTCCAGTGCATAAATAAGGCTTCCATAGCAAGCTGAGCAAGCACTGTCATCGACAATATGCCTTGACAACTGTTGGACCCTTCTTGGAGGTGTTAATTTTCTTGATCCGTTATCCTTATTCAATTCAATAATATCGGCATTTTCCAAGTCAGTAGTACCTACGCCTATACCTTCAGCCATAGCAATATACGGAATTTCATCAATACTAAAGCCCATCAAATGTGCCGCATATGAGTCTATCAGCACGGGGTCCTTTCCCGCTATTATCCTGTTCATCTGAACCGGATTACCACCCTCTTCAAAGTTAAGGTCACCATTCATACCATCAACAATTATGAGGCTTTGTTTGATGAGCTTGTTCAAATATGCTATAGGTTTATGCAAGCCCAAGGTGTGAAATTTCCTTTTCTCGGAATTGGGTATACAGCCCTTCATATTTTTTAAAGCGCAAGTTATGTTGGTCTGGCAGTGGCCCTTGAAGACTGGTATGTTTATCAAATAATCAACCTTTGCAACATAATCGCAAATGTTTATCCTCAAGCCATTTATTTCATATGCCTTATATTTATCTTTTTGAAGGTCAATAAGGGGAACATTATACTTCTTCGACAAATCCTCATATCTACATACTTTAAATGCCTCTGACGTCCTTTCTCCCACCCAGGAGCCTTCCAAAATTATTATTTTATCGTACCCTTTCAATTTTAAATATTCAATGAGCCCAGCCACTATTTCGGGCGAGGTTGTTGCGCCTGAGCTGGAAGGTTTCGCTACAACAAGATTTGGTTTAATCCCAATAAGCGCGTTTTTATCTATTTCTTCTTCAGGTTTTATGACTTCAAGCAACTCTTTTACCATTTGTTTAGGATTATCCCCATAAATAATGCGTATGCTATTTTTACAAATCATGTATATCAGCTCCTTCATTAGTTGTATAGAATGTCTAAATTAATCTCATCCCCGTCATTCACAAATTTACTGGATTAATGATAAGCAATAATATTATGTCATGTCATGAGCCCAAATGTTAATGCTGCTCTAAAATTGTACCACATACCGGTAAAAAAATAGGCCACCTTAATCAAATTTCACGTTAAAAAGGGTACTAACACTAAAAATTATTAAGTGTCAGTACCCTCATCCTATTTCTTAATAGAAGTTCTTAAAGCCTTAAGCCCATGAGGTTTGCCAATTATTTTTTAAACCTTACTTCTACTTGTCTTTATTGATTACAGCGGCCTGGGCGGCGGCCAGCCTGGCGATTGGCACCCTGAAGGGCGAGCAGGAAACGTAGTCAAGGCCCACCCGGTGGAAGAAATCTATCGAAGAGGGCTCCCCGCCATGCTCACCGCATATGCCCAGCTTGATATCCGGGCGGGCGTTTTTGCCCAGCTTCACCGCCATATCCACCAGCTTGCCCACACCTACCTGGTCCAGCTTCTGGAAGGGGTCGGCCTCCAGTATGCCCTTATTCTTATAGTCCTCCAGGAATTTCCCCGCATCGTCCCTTGAAAAGCCCATGGTCATCTGGGTCAGGTCGTTGGTGCCGAAGGAGAAAAACTCCGCCTCCTTTGCCACCTCGTCGGCGGTAAGGGCGGCCCTCGGCACTTCTATCATGGTACCGGTCAGGTAATGAAGGTCAATCCCCGACTCCCGTATTATTTCGTCGGCGGTTTCAACTATAATGTCCTTCAAGTATTTGAACTCGGTTACACTGCCCACCAGCGGCACCATTATTTCAGGCTTCACCCCGATGCCGTCCTCCTTTTTCACCTCTATCGCCGCCTCTATGATTGCCCTTGTCTGCATCCTGGCAATCTCCGGGTATGTAATGGCCAAACGGCAGCCCCGGTGCCCCAGCATGGGATTGAACTCCTCGAGGTCCTTTACCACATCCTTAAGGTCCTGGACCGGGATGCCCATGTCCTCCGCCAAAGCTTGTATATCCCGCTCTTCCTTTGGCAGGAATTCATGCAGCGGCGGGTCAAGAAGCCTTATGGTAACGGGCCTTTCACCCATTGCCCTGAATATACCCTTGAAGTCCTCTTTCTGCATGGGCAGCAGCTTTTCCAGGGCCTTCTCCCTCTGTTCGGTAGTCCTGGACAGTATCATTTCCCTTACAACCGGTATCCTGTCCTCCTCAAAGAACATGTGCTCGGTCCTGCAAAGGCCGATGCCTTCCGCGCCAAACCGTACCGCGGTGGCGGCGTCCTTCGGGTTGTCCGCGTTGGCCCATACCTCCAGTTTCCTGACCTCATCCGCCCAGCCCATAAGGGTTGCGAAACTGCCCGAAAGGGCCGGTTCGGTGGTGGGTATGCTGCCCAAATAAACCCTGCCTGTGCTCCCGTCCAGTGATATGAACTCCCCTTCGGTTACGGTAATCCCGTTAACGGTGAACTTTTTTTGGTTTTCCTCAACCCTTAAGGCACCGCAGCCGGCGACACAGCATTTGCCCATGCCCCGGGCAACCACCGCAGCGTGGGATGTCATACCGCCCCTGGAGGTGAGAATTCCTTCCGCCGCGTTCATGCCCTCTATATCCTCCGGTGAGGTTTCCTGCCTTACAAGTATTACCTTGATGCCCGACCTTGCCGCTTTAACTGCATCCTCGGCGGTAAAATACACCGCCCCGGTGGCCGCCCCCGGCGAAGCCGGAAGACCCTGGGCCAGCAGCTCTGCTTTTTCCAGCACCTTTGCATCGAAATTGGGGTGCAGCAGCTGGTCAAGCTGCCCGGGCGGTACACGAAGCAGGGCCTCTTCCTTTGTTATAAGCCCTTCTTCCACGAGGTCCACCGCCACCTTAACCGCCGCGGCGGCGGTCCTTTTTCCGTTTCGGGTCTGAAGTATGTATAGCTTGCCCCTTTCAACCGTGAACTCTATATCCTGCATGTCCCTGTAGTGTTTTTCCAAGAGGTTTGCCATGTTGCTGAACTGCTCATGTATATCGGGGAATATTTCATTCATGCTGTCAATGGGCTTTGGCGTCCTTATTCCCGCAACCACATCCTCCCCCTGGGCGTTTTGCAAAAACTCCCCAAACAACGCTTTTTCGCCGGTGGCCGGGTTTCTTGTAAAGGCAACACCGGTACCGGAGGTATCCCCCATATTGCCGAACACCATCGACTGAACGTTAACCGCCGTTCCCAGATGATGGGGTATACCGTTTAAGTTCCTGTAGGTTTTTGCCCGGGGGTTGTTCCATGAATTAAACACCGCTTTAACGGCCTTAAGGAGCTGGTCCTTCGGGTCCTGCGGGAACTCCTCCGACATTTCCTGCCTGTACAGTTCCTTGTATCTTTCCACCACCTCAATGAGGTCTGCGGCGGACAATTCGGTATCCAATTCAACACCCTTTTTGTCCTTTACGGCATCCAGTATGGCTTCGAACTTGTATTTCTCTATTTGGGACACCACGTCCCCGAACATCTGTATGAACCTTCTGTAGCTGTCGTAGGCAAACCTTTCGTTTGCGGTGGACTCTGCCAGGCCCGCTACCGACCGGTCGTTGAGGCCCAGGTTTAAAATGGTATCCATCATTCCAGGCATTGAAATTGCCGCGCCGGACCTCACCGAAACCAGCAGCGGGTTTTGCCCGTCGCCGAATTTCTTGCCGGTAGCATGTTCAAGTTCTTCCATACATGCAAACAGTTGGTCCACCAGCCCGGTGTCAAGCCGGCTGCCCCATTCCGAGTAGTACTTGTTACAGGCTTCGGTGGTAACCGTGAACCCCGGCGGCACCGGAAGCCCTATCCTGGTCATTTCGGCCAGGTTGGCCCCCTTGCCCCCCAGCAGGTCCTTCATTTCGGCCCGCCCTTCCCGAAACATATAAACGTATTTGACCATCTTCTACGCCTCCTTTAAAACCTGCATAACTATGCTGGCCGTTTCTTCCACGGCTTTTTTGGACACATCTATTACAGTACAGCCCAACCTTTTGAACAGGGCATCGGCGTACTCCAGTTCCTGCAGTATCCGTTCCATGCTGGCATAGTTGGCACTGTCGTTAAGTCCCAGGGTCTTTAACCTTTCCCTCCTTATCTGGTTTAGCTTATCCGGGTCCGCCGTAAGACCTATTATCTTCTTCGGTGAAATCTCGAACAGTTCCTGCGGCGGGGGTATTTCCGGCACCAGTGGAACGTTTGCCACCTTGTAGTTCTTATGGGCTAGGTACATGCTCAGGGGTGTCTTGGACGTGCGCGACACGCCTATCACCACAACATCCGCCTTAAGTATCCCCCGGGGGTCCTTACCGTCGTCGTATTTGACGGCAAACTCCACCGCATCCACCCGCTTGAAGTACTGCTCGTCAAGCCTGTATATAAGGCCTGCCTCCATCTTGGGGGATGTAGTGGCTATTTTGCTTAACGCCTCCATAAGCGGTCCCAGGATATCCACCCTGGGTATGCCGTACCTGTCGCCTTCCTCTTCAAGGGTCTTTTTCAGTTCCGGCAGCACTATGGTGTACACTACTATGCTGTTGTAATTCTTTGCTTCCTCTACAATCCGCACTATCTGGGATTTGTCGGTGACATTGGCTTCCTTTCTTATTTCCGTGATGTCCGAGTTAAACTGTATCGCAACGGCCTTTACCACCTTTTCCGCGGTTTCACCGATGGAGTCTGATACTATGAATATCCTGGGCCCGTTAACATTCATTGTGCTGCATTCCTCCCTCTATCATTCTTTAAGCATATCGTGTATTACAGTAATAATACCCGTTTTTGATACCCTTCCGGTTATTTTCAGCTTTTCCCTGCCGCCGGTATCCTCCCTGGTTACCACCGGTATGCAGTCAACTTCATGCTCCACCATCTTGGCTATGGCCATGGCAAGGGTTTCCTCGTCTTGCAGCGTGACTATATTGGGCATCCTTGTCATAACCACGCTGATGGGTATCCTGTCCAGGTCGGTCTTTCCTATGGCATGCTTTAAAAGGTCCTTCCTGGATGCCACGCCGGCAAGGTATCCCCCCGACTGCACAAAAATGGTGCCCACGTCCTCCAGGAACAGGCTTACTATGCAGTCGTACACGCTGGTATCGACGTTTACCACCACCGGCCGTGTTTTTATGTCTTTAACAAGTATGTTGTTTATAAAATCCGCTATCATGTTGGTGGGGATGCGCCCGGTCAGCGAGTATCCCACTTTTGGCCTGGCTTCCAGAATCCCCGCCATGGTAAGAATTGATAAGTCGGACCTAAGAGCGGCACGGGTAAGGTTCAGCCTTTCGGCTACCTGCTCGCTGGTTATTGGCTGCTGTGATTTTACTATCTCCACAATCTGCATTTGCCTGTCGGACAGTTTGATACCCACCACCCCCTTAGCTTTGATTATACACTATAGTATACATCATTCACGGCCATTGTGCTACACAAAATAAAGGGACAAG
>JAAYEV010000041.1 GCA_012728565.1 Clostridiales bacterium | reverse complement strand
TCGCCGGACTTAAGGTGATTTTTCAGGTTCATATTCTTTTTGTATCCGAACAGGCTGCTCAGGTCCCACTCCCAGCTGTAATTGACCAGGAAATTGACCCGCATACCCCCCTTGCCGATGGTGGTCCTGCGGGTGTAGTTAAGCAATTCCTTGGGGAACATGGGAGAATCGGTGTTGCCCACCACCAGGAGTTCGGCGTCCTGCCCGGCCAGCAGTTCCACCGCCATAACACAAGCCTTGGTGAAGGCGCGGGTCTGTACCGACGGCCTCTTTGTGTTGTCCATTGTAAAGCCATAATAGGTGAGTTCCTGTACGCCCAGGTCTTTGCACAGCAAGAACAGCTTAAGCCCCGGCTCAAGGCCCTTTGCATACCCCATTTCCTTGGGCAACCCCTTTTCCATTGCCCACCTTCTGTTGCCGTCCGGTATAATCCCAATATGCCCGGGAATTCTCATCCTCTGCACCTCCAGAAAATATACAAGTATTATTCCCTACCAATAAAATATTATCCGGCAATAAGCAGCCGGGCCGGTGCTGCCGCCCTTTTATGGGAAAACGGCTTCGGCAAGGGTAACACCCTATAGTATCCGTTCCTTGTCGGAAAGAGCTTCGTTGAAGGTACGGATTATGGGCCGGTTGAATCCCGTACCGGCGGCTTCGGCGATAGGAGGTAGTTTTATGCCTGGGAAAATGATATATTAAAGTAAACAGCTAAGGAGGCATCATACATGGTTATTCTGGACGCCGTGCAAAGCACATTCACAATTGCAGCAATGATTATTTCGGGGTATGTACTCACATCCAAGGGATGGTTCAGCGATGAAACGGCGGACTTGTTTTCCAAAATGATTATTAAACTTTCGCTGCCCGCCTTTATGTTTTCCAGCTTTTATACAACCTTTGCCGAGGAAAACCTTATGGTTTTTGGTACAAGTTTTATATATCCGCTGCTGACAATGGTGCTCATGTTTGCCGCGGGGATAATAGTTATAAAAATTATTAATATCAAGCCCGGTAGGAAAGGGATCTATCTGGCAATATTCGCCCTTTCCAATACAGTATTTGTGGGACTGCCGGTTAACATATCCCTTTTCGGCGAGGCAAGCGTTCCCTATGTTATCCTGTTTTATACCGCAAACACGGTAATGTTTTGGACCGTCGGTGTATATGCGATAAGAAGGGACAATCCGGACGGACATATGCGGATGACGGTTTTGGACAGCGCCAAAAGGATAATCTCTCCTCCCCTGGTTACGTTTGCTCTGACCATCGTAATAATATTGCTGGATATCCGGGTGCCCGGGTTTATCTTGGACACCGCGAGGTACTTTGGTAATCTTACCACTCCAATGTCTATGCTGTTTATCGGGATGATAATCCATTCCACGGAATTTGGCAGAATAAAAATAGACAGGGAAATGATAGTGCTGCTTGTGGGTAGGTTTATCATAGCGCCGCTAACGGCATATATACTGCTTTCGGGCATCGACATACCGACGCTCATGAAAAAGGTATTTATCATTGAAGCTGCAATGCCTGCAATGACGCAGACCGCCATAGTGGCAAAAGCCTATGGGTCGGACCACCGATTTGCCGCAGTAGCAGCCGCTGTTACAACTACTGCGGGAATGGCTTTTATCCCGATATATATGGTTTTATTGAGCCGTATGTAATAAGTCTTGATAATTAGCAAGTTAAAAAATTAGGAGGATGGTTATGAGGCGAAAGGACAGGGAAATAACCGACAGGTCGATAATAGAAAAAATCCTGGAGAGGGCCGAAATTTGCAGGGTTGCAATGTGCGACGAAAATATGCCTTACATAGTGCCGATGAACTTCGGCTATAAGGACGGCTGCCTATTCCTGCACTCGGCGGCCGAGGGAAGAAAGATAGAAATCCTGAAAAAAAACCAGAACGTATGCTTTGAAGTGGAGGCGGAATGCGAAAGCGTGCGGGCGGATTTGCCCTGCGAATGGAGCATGAAATACCAAAGCGTCATTGGGTTTGGGAAGGCACATTTTTTGGAAGAAACAGAGCAAAAAATAAACGGACTGGACGTAATAGTGGAAAAATACACAGGCCGACCCTATACCAATTATACCGAGGAAGTGCTGAAAAGGCTGGCGGTAATAAGGGTGGATATAGAGAGCGTTACCGGCAAGTCGTCAATGGGTTAACATAAATTGCACATTGCTATTTATGCCGCTTCCCCGTATGATTTTACTAGAACCGGAAGGGGGAACGGCATGAAAAAACTAAAATTACTTAAACGGGCTGCGGCGGCGGGGGTCGTCTTCGCAGTGATTGTAGGAGTTTTGTCCGGCGGGTATGCCTATGCAAAGGATAGAAGGTTTAATATGTCCTACATGTATTTCGGGGATACCCAGGCGTTCATAAGAAATGTGGATAAAACAAAAGGGTCCCTTGATACGGTGTCACCCAGCTATTTCGACCTGGACGCAGCGGGAAACCTGGTTCTTAACAGGGCTGCCAGCCGGGATTTCGTTGAAGAAATGAAGCAAAGGGGTATCAGGGTTGTCCCATTCTTAAGCAACCACTGGGACAGGGCAAAGGGAAGGGCCGCTTTGGCCAACAGGGAGGCCCTGGCACGGCAGGTTGCCGATGCGGTGATGGAATATGACTTTGACGGGGTAAACGTGGATATAGAGAACCTGACCGAGGTTGACTGCCAGGCTTACGTGGACTTGGTAAGGCTTATCAGGGAAGAACTTCCCAAAAGCAAGGAAGTCTCGGTGGCGGTGGCGGCCAACCCAAGGGGATTGAGTACCGGCTGGCAGGGGTCCTATGACTACAAAGCCCTGGCCAGGTACAGCGATTACCTCATGATTATGGCCTATGACGAGCACAGCGAAGGAAGCGTCCAGGGTCCCGTTGCCAGCATATCCTTCGTTGAAGAATCCATAAAGTATGCCCTGCAGCAGGTGCCCGCAGACAAAATAGTGTTGGGTATCCCCTTTTTTGGCCGGTATTGGAAGGTGGGCCGGGGATACGGCGGCTACGGGCTGCATCTCAGCAAGGTACAGGAGCTGGTGGGCAGCTTTAACGGCAGAGTGGAATTCGACCAACATACGGCTTCCCCCAAGGCAACCATAAGTGTAACGTCCAGGAGTGGACCTGTTAGGGTAACCAATGGTGTTCTTGACCCCGGAACCTATATTATCTGGTTTGAGAACGAGCAGTCGATACAGCATAAACTTCGGTTGGTGCAAAAGTACCGGCTTAAGGGAGCCGGAAGCTGGAGCCTGGGCCAGGAAACCGGCCAAACGTGGGACTATTTTGACGATTGGCTTAACGGTAACTGGTTTGTGGATACCTATGGCCATTGGGCACAGCACGAAATTGCCGAGATGGAGGAGACGGGATGGATGCAGGGGGTATCCTCCACCCACTTTGCTCCCGACAACCCGCTGACCCGGGCACAGGCGGCAGCCATTATGGTTAGGGCCCTGGGACTTGAAGAGGGTCGGAAGCCCGGGAACTTCAGTGACGTGACAAGCCGGCATTGGGCCAGGAAAGAGATAGGTATAGCCGCAGAGCATGGTATAATGCAGGGCAAGGGAAATGGAAGGTTTGGTCCCGAGGACCCGCTGACCCGGGAGGAAATGGCGGTAGTGCTGGAAAGGATAATGGACATTGATGAAGGAGACCGGGACGGGGAGGATATATCCTTCAGGGACGTGGAACGGGACCGTTGGTCCTACCCGGCAATCCATGCGATGAGCCGGCACGGGATTTTCATGGGGTACGATGACGGCACATTCAAACCCCAGCACAAAATAACCAGGGCACAGATGGCGGCCCTTATGAGCAGGATTAAACCTCATATTGAAAAGGACTAAGAACCAACGCGTCTTGATTGACTGTTTTTGGCGTTATATATATAATAGTAACAGTCCGGAAGGGACATTTCGAGGAAGCGGGAGGCGGGATTTTTATATCCCTCCTCCCATTTCGCACAGTATAAATAAAGGATGGTGATAACATGTCAATATTCAAAGGCCTTGCCCATATCGGGATACATACAAGGGACATGGAAAAGTCAAAGGCGTTCTACGTAGAAAACCTTGGGTTTACTCATGAATACGAAGCTAGGATCGATAAGCCGGGAAACCAATGGGTCAACCTTTGTTTCCTCAAGCTGGGGAATATGGTTATTGAACTGGTGGAACCCTCCGATAAGACAGTGGCAGGCACGGGGCACGGCGGAAGCGTCAACCATATTGCGATTGAAGTTAAGGGTATTCGGGATATAGTCAAAACTCTAAAAGAGAAGGGCATAGAACTGGAAACCGAAGAGCCCAATACCCTGCCGGGACTCTTTAACGGCATAATGACGGCATTTTTGAAAGGGCCGTCGGGGGAAAGGATAGAGCTTGTGGAGCATATGGAGGTGCAGTAATGTACAGGGAAGTGGATTATAAAGAGGTTTCGAGACAGATAATGGAACAGCTCCCAAAGGGAGCATTCCTGACGGTGAAAAACGGCGATAATGTAAATACAATGACCATAGCATGGGGTGCCATGGGGTTTATTTGGAAGAAACCCATTTTTACCGTACTGGTAAGGTACAGCCGGTACACCCATGAGCTGATACATAATGCTGACGAGTTTACGGTAAGCTTCCCTCTGAATGGCCAGCTGGATGATGCCCTTAACCTATGCGGTACAAAATCTGGAAGGGACATAGACAAGTTCGCGGAATGCGACCTTAAGACCCAAAAGGGCCGGGTTGTTGATACGCCTGTGATTAGCGGCTGCGATATCCATTTGGAGTGCAGGATAGTCTACAGGCAGGCTTTAGCCCCGGAAAACCTTGATGACGGAATAAAGAAGTCCTGCTATCCGGCGGGGGACTACCACGTGATATACTACGGCGAGATAGTGGCGGCTTACAGGAAGTAGGGACTGCGCCGGTACCGGGTACAATGTTATAACGTAATCCTTTTAATGCATTCGGGAAGGTCTATCTTGGGGGAATTTACTATGGTGGAAACGGGAAAGGCCTCCAGCCTGCCTTCGTAGGGCTTTAGAATATCAATTAGTGAAGCGGGCGGGGAAGCTGTACCCATCCACCTGTCCATGGAACGGGTATCCGGCAGTATGGCGGGCATCCTTGGATGGATGTTTTGAATCTGCCTGGACGCGGCCACTGTAATTATGCAAAAGGAAGGCTTTCTGGTACCCCGGTCGTC
>JAAYEV010000040.1 GCA_012728565.1 Clostridiales bacterium | reverse complement strand
GTTCAAAACATCCTGTATACAAAAACCCGATCTTGTGAAGCTTTGATATGTTCTTTTATTAATTCTTTTGCCCTATCAACATCTTTTCTTTTTATAATTCTCACAATTTCTTGGTGGTCTTTACTAATCTCTTCAGCATTTATGTTTTTTAGGTCCAAGAAAAGCATTCGCCGAAGTTGATTAAGCACATAGGAAAGTGCATTTACCAATAAAGGGTTTTGACCGATTT
The DNA here is from genome assembly GCA_012728565.1 of Clostridiales bacterium. GTDB lineage: Bacteria > Bacillota > Clostridia > Ch29 > Ch29 > JAAYEV01. Next base: position 6,007 of record JAAYEV010000040.1, on the reverse strand, counting down.
TTGCAATTAGCATGTGAAATCGGTAATTTGCTTCAGCACACCTTCTGTAGTCCTCTTCATCGTTCATAATGAATTTTTCGCTTGACATCATCTCTAATTGTTCAAGGTCTTTATCACTGGCATACAATATTGCCAATTCTATTGATGCAGTCTCCAGGATAGTCCGAAATTGATATAGGTTTAAAATATCATTGACTGACAAGCTTTTTACCAGGTAACCTTTATGCGGAATACTCTCAACAAAGCCCTCGACGTTCAAGCGGTTAAGGGCTTCACGCGCCGGCGTTTTGCTGATACGAAACCTGTGTGCCACTTCAGCCTCTGTTATGAACTCTCCTTGTTTGTACCTCACATTTACAATGTCATTCTTCAGTTTTTCAAATACCTCGTCCGATAACGACTTGCGCTTGTTTTTCATAAAAATCTCCAATTTAAAATAATAATATACCAGCAGTATATTACTAATATATTTGCGAGTTACCAATATATTCATGTTTTTTATTAAAAGCAAGGGATGGTTTTTAAGGATATAAAAAACGATATTAAAGTAAGAAATAATATATAACCATCAGAACAGTAACGCTGAACGGGTTTCGGTCTCCCATGGAAGCGGTGTAGGAATAGGTTATTCCATTCATACCTGTATGGCAGTGGTAGCTGACGGCACCGATGAGGCAAAAAGGAAAATGGAGATGGTATTGAAAAACGTCCTAGGCGTTGGTATAATATGCCATGCCGATGCCGGTTATGAAAGGACATTTAATACTGTAAAGAACAATGATATTAAGATAATATTATAGTATGGGAGGGATAAAAAATGTTTAGCAATAGCGATATTTCAAAAGCTATGGAAATTAAGCTTGATGGTGAATTGCCGGAAATGCCTAAATTTGTGGAGGGCATACGACGGGCTCCCAGCCGGGGGTTCCATTTAACAAAAGAGCAGACCAAGGTTGCATTAAAGAATGCGCTTAGGTATGTGCCCCAAGAACACCATGAAAAATTGGCTCCGGAGTTTTTGAATGAATTAATGACCATGGGCAGGATTTACGGCTATCGTTTCCGACCGGAGGGCAGGATATATGGAAAGCCCATTGATGAATACAAGGGAAAGTGCCTTGCCGCCAAGGCGTTCCAAGTGATGATAGATAACAACCTGGACTTTGAAGTGGCCCTTTACCCCTATGAGCTTGTAACATACGGCGAAACCGGAAGCGTATGCCAAAACTGGATGCAGTACAGGCTGATAAAAAAATACCTTGAAGTAATGACCGAGGACCAGACGCTAGTATTGATGTCGGGGCATCCCCTTGGACTGTTTCCATCAAAGCCAGAAGCGCCCAGAGTGATAATTACAAATGCGTTAATGGTGGGGATGTTTGATAACCAGAGAGACTGGGAAATAGCCGAGGAAATGGGTGTAGCCAACTACGGCCAGATGACAGCGGGAGGCTGGATGTATATCGGACCCCAGGGTATTGTTCACGGGACCTTTAACACCCTGTTGAATGCAGGAAGATTGAAACTGGGTATCTCCCATGACGAGGATTTAAAGGGCAGGTTGTTCGTGTCCTCAGGACTGGGCGGCATGAGCGGAGCCCAAGCCAAGGCCGTGGAAATCGCCGGGGGCGTGGGAATAATAGCGGAAGTGGATTATTCCCGTATCAAAACCCGTTACGACCAGGGATGGGTGAAAAGAGTATCATCGGACCTGTCCGAAGTAGTTTCAATTGCGCATGAATACATGAATAAAAAGGAACCGATGTCCATAGCATATCACGGCAACGTTGTGGACTTGCTGGAATATATCGTGGAAAACAATATTCATGTAGACCTGCTGTCCGACCAAACCTCGTGCCATGCGGCCTATGACGGGGGATACTGCCCTCAGGGTTTAAGCTTTGAAGAGCGCACCAGGCTGTTGGCTGCCGATCGTGACAAGTTCACACAGCTAGTAAATAAAAGCCTGAGACATCATTTTGAACTTATTAAAACCTTGGTAGAGCGGGGCACCTATTTCTTTGACTACGGTAATTCCTTTATGAAAGCCGTGTTTGACGCCGGTGTCAAAGAGATTGCTAAAAACGGTGTGGATGAAAGGGACGGGTTTATCTTCCCGTCATACGTGGAAGACATAATGGGGCCAATGCTATTCGACTACGGTTATGGACCCTTCCGCTGGGTGTGCTTAAGCGGCAAGCATGAGGACCTTATCAAAACCGACCAAGCGGCCATGGAATGCATCGACCCCAACCGCCGAGGCCAGGATCGCGACAACTATATATGGATTCGCGATGCGGAAAAGAACAAGCTGGTTGTTGGAACCCAGGCCCGTATACTATACCAGGATGCGGAAGGTAGGGTAAAGATTGCGCTTAAGTTCAACGATATGGTAAGAAGAGGGGAAATCGGCCCTGTGATGCTTGGCAGGGACCATCATGACGTCAGCGGCACCGATTCACCCTTCAGGGAAACCGCCAATATTAAAGACGGCAGCAATGTAATGGCGGACATGGCCACCCACTGCTTCGCCGGCAATGCAGCCCGGGGCATGAGCCTTGTGGCGCTTCACAACGGAGGGGGCGTGGGTATCGGAAAAGCCATAAACGGCGGTTTCGGCCTGGTCCTGGACGGTACTAAAAAGACCGATGAAATCATCAAGTCGGCCATGCTGTGGGATGTAATGTGCGGTGTAGCGAGACGTTCCTGGGCAAGGAACGAGAACTCCATTACAACAGCCATTGAATTTAACAAGAACTATGATGGTCTGGGCCACATAACTATTCCATACCTGGCAAACCAAGATTTAATTGATGAAGCGGTGGATAAGGCCTACGAATAAGCGGTTTTCAAGTTAATATGATTATGGGAGATGCATTGAAAGAACAGGCATCTCCCTTTTAATTTACTGAAAAATATTCCACCCACCCCATGGAAAATGCGTTAACATAGTCCGCCAATTTGATGCAATACGGTGTTTTATGTTTTTTAAAGTATCCATTTCCCCTTAAGATTTGTGACACTTGCAATCCCTATGATGCGTATTCTCCTTTTTCTTGGTACAGGCTTCGTCCTGCGGCTTGCACTCTTCTTTCTTGATTTCCGCCAATTTTTCAAGCTCGGAAGCAAGCGTTCTCAGCTGCTCACGGTCTACATCGTAATGCATGAAGTGTCCACGCTTTTCTCCAACAAGCAAACCTGCTTCACGCAGCACCTTTATATGCTGGGAAACGGCGGCTTCAGTTAATTCAAGACGGCGTGCCAAAGCGCCCACGCAATAATTGTACTGTAAAAGCAGTTTCACTATTTTCATCCTTGTATCGTCGGCAACTGCCTTCAATACCGCTGTGGTATTCTCCACAATACAGCCCCCTTTTTAATTAAGTATCTACTTAATCAAAAGTATAGCACTTGCATCCATTTAAGTCAATGCTTAATTAAGATAGAAAATATTCGGACAATTCATCTCCATTACCCGGTTTACCTTTTTTATTTCGATACATGTCTCTATCAGCTTTTTCAATAAGCCGCTCAATATTTAACTCCTGGCCTGGTTTGCAAACAGCCAGCCCCATGCTTAAACCAAGCCCCCTAAGCCGTTCATCCGACTTAATCCATTCTTCCACCCTGCCGGTAAGACGCTCTTTAATTTTTCCTAGCTCATCTTCGGCCGCCGTGGTCAATAATATAAATTCATCTCCTCCAAACCGGCAAACAATGTCTTCCTTCCTGATAATATCCCTGATAAGAATGCCAAACTTCTTTAGCACTTCATCCCCGAACAAATGTCCATAGCTGTCATTCATTTTTTTAAAGTTGTCGAAGTCCACAAGCAAAATTCCCACGCAAGTATCCTTTTCCATTGCCAACTTTGCTAACTTCTCAACCTTTTCATAAAAGCCGTCTCTATTATGTAAGCCTGTTAAATAATCGGTAGATGAACTGGCTTTAAGCTCTCTGAAAATAAAATCATACGGGTTTTCTATGCCCACCTTTATTACGCCGTTATAAATGATAATAAAAGAGACAGCTTTCAATACATGGCCTAAAAAATTCATTGCACCGTATACATCCGAATAAAGGGTAAAGCTTAATTCGGATATAATTGTTATTATCATTGATATAACCATCATCTTGTAAATATTCTCTTCCAGCAAAGAACTGTTATTGTATAGAAGCCATATGCCCGCTGCAATCAATGCACAGATAATGAATTCGCCTATCACCTTAAAACCGGTCAATCCCCGGCCGGCTACAAAACAGGCTGGAAACACCCTTAACCACAGTACACTTATCAAACCCGCACCGGTAATTAATCCATATAATAATACAGTCGCAGTGTATGGGAGATTCCGGCTTAAATAAGCAGGTGCCAGTACAAAGCTGACGGCTTGGAGAAATCTAGCTATTATCCACAGCTGGGTGGGCGGGTCAGGGCCTAGCCCGGAGAAGACTCCCATTCCGTCATAACTTATCAAGTGAAAAAAATCCACTATCCCAATAAACAAATATGCTATTCCGACAAACGTTAAATAATCATTCTTGGAATATCTATGAGTTTTCAACGCCAGAACATATATGAGAACAGCCACTAGTATTGAAAACCCTTCAATCACTAAATGAAACAACAAATAATTGATTCTAGACATTAAAAACAAGGATACGGCTGCAATTATCAGCAGTACCATGTGAGTGGCCTTAACCCCTTTATTTACCATATTCATCCCCTTTGATAATACATGGTGCTTCATGTCCCCAACTCTTACCTGTGCATATAGAATCGCCCTGCCCCCACAAGGCTATGCTTAAAATGTTTTAACAGTATTTTAATTTTGCCTAGTGCCGGTTCATCATATAATCTTCTTCTTATTGTTGATTGTAATTACCGTGTTATTAAATAAACGCACTGCATCTATTCTGCCGTTTCTGCCAAGCACCTTGCAGTGTGTAGTAATACCATGGGGCGATCCCACAGTCCCCAAGCTGATTCTCTCGCCGGCTATAAGCGTCCCCCCTAAAACAACACTTGAAGGTTTCACAAATCTTATGGCTTTTTTGGCTATTACATCAGTTTGATATGTACCCCGACCCAGAACCAGGACATCTCCGCTGGCTTGCACAGTTGAGTTTTGAGCATATCCTAACTTAATATCTGCATCCGTACCTTCGTTGACTGATGTTTTAGCCAAGTATTCCTGTATCCTCCCCCTTATCCTGTTTATTTGTCCTGCATTGGCCAGATTACCGGCGGCATAAATTATTCTTGCTTCTTCAAGAATCTCCTTAACTGTTTCGTAATCCTCGTCTGTCAAAAACCTGGATACTTCCTTAATATCTTCAGCAATTTTGTCCAAGCTTCTTTTTCTTTCTGAATATAAGCTGGGGTATCGCTCTTTCATTTTCTGATAACCGTTAAGCCATACCTCCGAATTGACATCATAAAAGTCCTTTTTTATGTTTCTAAGAATTTCCTTTATCTTAGGCATAACACACAGGCTGTTGACCATTGCTGCCCCGGCCGTTATACTGCTGCTAATTATATTCCCGCGGATAGTCACGCTGCCACCGGCAATAAGGATTGCCTGCAGCACGTTACCCGTTACAGTTATATTGCCATCGACTACCACCTTCATATTATCCATTACACTGCCCTTAATGTGTACATCACCGTTGAAATAGACATTTCCTGTTTCCGGGCAGACATCCCCATGGATAACATAATACGGCAGCACCGATACAGTCCCTTTACTCAACATAGGCCTGCCACTGCAAGATGCTACAATCTTTGTATCCCTATCCATCAGCACGGTTCCTTTACCCGCCTTAAAGGGGATTTCTTTTGCCGGCTTCGCTTTTACAATTTTACCGGTTACAGTCTCCCCGTCCTTTTCAGGAATGGTATGGATTTCTTTTATGGCCAGCACCTGCCCTACCTCCACCGGATCGGCTACCACTGCTTTGCCTGAAACTATTTCTATGTAGCCGTCCTTATTCTTAGTGCCACATG
>JAAYEV010000039.1 GCA_012728565.1 Clostridiales bacterium | reverse complement strand
GGTTTTCCCTGTGCCGGGAGGTCCGTAAAATATGGCGGAGGACAGCATATCCGCCTTGATAAGCCTGTACAGAAGCTTCCCCTCTCCCACCAGGTGCCTTTGCCCGGCAAAGTCCTCCAGCCTTCTGGGCCTCACCAGGTGCGCCAGCGGGACCCTTTCACTTTTTTTGCTGTTCATCGTCCGTCACCTCCGCTGCCGGGGCCAAGGCCCTTATTCTACTAAAACCTTATGTACATAGGGTGATGTCATGCCCCCCAGCATGCCCCCGTAGGTAAGGTCAAAGGACAGTACGTCCCCCACCCCATAATCCGCTTCACAGTCGGAAATGTCCAGTATGGTATGGTCGCTGCTGCCCCCCAGCACAATTATCCCCTTGTCATGGGGAATAAGGGTATCGGGGTGGATATCCTGTTTCCCAACCGCAATTATTGCTCTTTTTCTAATGCCCCGGTCTGTGAATACCGGGACATTGCCGAAGGCGTCCCTGCCAATCTCGCCTATGGGTATGGACGGTTTTTCTTTGACCTCGACTATTTCGGCCTTCAGAACAAAGGTATCGTTGTAATAGTTTTCCCTCTCCGTTCCGAATACGGTCTCCCTGCCCAGCAGGATTGCCTCTCCTATCCTCAGGTTGTTAATCCTCGTGGGCATGCCGCCGTCATACACAAGGTGCATGCTGCTGGAATTGCCGCCGGATATAATACCTACTTCAACACCGTACCTTTTCTCAATCTCTTCCGCGAACCCCACAAGGAGACCTAGATTTTCGCAGCTGGGCACAACGCCGCCATAACAGGTTAAATTGGTCCCAAGCCCGGCAACCTCAATGCCTTTAATATCCAACAGCTCCCCGTAGGCGGGCACTATATCGTCAAGCCAGAAACCCTCCCTGAGGTCGCCCAAGTCAACCATGGCCAAAACCCTTTTGATAACTCCCTTCTGCACGGCTTTCCGTCCAAGGACCCTGGCGGTTTCTATCTCGGATATAAGAATTAGGTCCGCAAAGTCAATCACGTCGTCCAGTTCACTCATCATCGGAATCCTCAGCAGCACCTTCTCCACGTCCAGGTTTTTAAGCTTCTTTAGGTTGTCCACCCTGGAATCGGCGAGGGCTTTAATCCCGCCCCTAATTAGGCTTTGGGCAATCTCCGGGTATGCACAAAAACCCTTTGTGACCGCAGTCACCTCTATCCCGTACTGACTGCACAGAGCCACCGTTCTCCTGCAATTGCTCTCTATTTTGCCTGTGTAAACCTCAATCCTGGGGTACCGTTCCATTTTTTCACTCCCGTTCTCCGCATCTTTATTATATGATATTTCATATTTTTTTCAAAACCTAGCAGAAATGGGGACTAAAGAACAGTGCGGCTAAAACTCCGCCAGGCCATAGTCCCCAAAGTATATTCCGTTGGCTCTTCCGGTATGCCGTTACAGTGGCCCAGACGCCTGGTCTTTATTTTATAATTCTAACCTTGTCGAACGTAATATCCCCAAGGTCGGCACAGCCCGTCATTATCATTGTCTCCTTAAGCTCGTACATCAGCTTTTCGGTATACAGCCGAACACCTTCCGCTCCGCCTCCGAAGGCCGCCACCGCGTAGGGTCTTCCTATAAGGACTGCATCCGCGCCCAGCGCCAGGGCTTTGAATACGTCCGCGCCGGTCCTGATGCCTCCGTCGACGAATACCTTAACCCTATCCCCCACCGCCTGTTTTATCTCGGGCAGTACCTCGCATGTGGCGGGGGTATTGTCAAGCACCCTGCCGCCGTGGTTTGACACTACGATGCCATAGGCACCGGTCAGTGCAGCCTTTTCCGCAACCTTTGCCGACATTATTCCTTTTATGATAAAGGGCAGCTTTGTATAGGCCGCTATTTCCTTAAGTTCTTCGACGGTCTTTGAGAACACCGGTTTCCCGGACTTGGCCAAGTGTATAAGACCGGCCGAATCAATATCCATCGCAACGGCCATTGCCCCTACTTCCTCCGCCATCTTTATCTTTTCAAACACTTTATCGTTCTTCCACGGTTTTAGAGTTGGCACCGCTAAGCCGTTAACGCTCTTTATCGGTTCCAGGGGCGCCAAAAAGCAAATATCGTCCGCACCGTCCCCGGTAAAGGCGGCACACCCTGCCATAACGGTACCGGTTACCACGGCGGTAATATAATCCAGCTCACTTATCCTGTCGTCATAGTTAAACCTCATTCCCCCTATGGGGGCTGCAAATATTGGGGCCTTGAAAGTATGCCCGAACAATTCAATAGAGGTGTCCTGGCCTTTGTATTCATAAATGGTATCCATTTCCACCTTAACATTGGAAAGATATTCATAATTCCTTATAAAACTGTTTCCGGTTCCCTTTGCCCCAACTCCGGGCACTTTCCCCCTGCAGGCGATCCCGTTACACTCCTTGCATACCAGGCAGTGGGGTGCCAATCTCTCTCTCGCCCTTTCTAATACCTCATTATAGTCCATGTTCTACCTCCGTTTAATTATTATTCAGTGCAGCCCTGCGCACTGTTTTATCCATTGTTTGCCAGTACACTTCCACACCCGTATAATATCGTAAGCCCGGCTGCGATGCCGTTATTTGCCCATTTCACCGTAGAGAGGGTATCTTTCGCACAGCCTTCTCACCCTGGCCGCAGCTTCTTCTTTGGCAGAAGGATTGTTCAGTATCAGCGCAATCACCTCTGCAATTTCCACCATTGTTTCTTCCTTCATACCACGGGTGGTCACCGCTGGTGTCCCCAGCCTTATACCGCTTGTAACCAAGGGGCTCTCGGTATCATAGGGTATGGTGTTCTTGTTCACGGTAATGCCTATTTCATCCAGCAGGTTTTCCGCCTGCTTACCGTTTAGGCCTTTGTTTCTCAGGTCAACCAGCATGAGGTGGTTGTCGGTACCCCCCGATACCAGCCTGAAACCTCTCTTGACAAGCTCCTCCGCCAGCTTCGCGGCGTTTTTTACAATCTGCTTCTGGTATTCTTTAAACTCCGGTGCCAACGCTTCTTTAAAGCTGATGGCCTTGGCCGCAATGACGTGCATAAGCGGTCCGCCCTGGGTGCCGGGGAAAATCGCCTTGTCAATCTCCTTGGCAAACTCGGCTTTGCATAGGATTGCACCTCCCCTTGGACCCCTCAGGGTCTTGTGGGTGGTGGTGGTAACAAAGTCCGCATAGGGAACCGGGCTTGGATGAAGCCCCGCCGCCACAAGGCCGGCTATATGAGCCATATCCACCATAAACAATGCTCCCACCCTTTTTGCGGTCTCCGCCAGTCTTTCAAAGTCAATGATTCGCGGATATGCGCTGGCCCCCGCCACCAAAAGCTTCGGCCTGCACTCCCTTGCTATTTCATCCACCCTTTGGTAGTCTATCCTTTCGGTTTCCGGGTCCACGCCATAGGACACAAAATTGTAGTATTTGCCCGACAGGTTAACAGGGCTTCCGTGGGTTAGGTGCCCTCCGTGGGACAGGTCCATACCCATAACTGTGTCGCCGGGTTTTAGCACCGCGAAATAAACCGCAAGATTCGCATTGGCCCCCGAATGGGGCTGTACATTGGCATGGTCCGCGCCAAAGATATCTTTAAGCCGCTCCCTGGCCAGGTTCTCCACCTCGTCTACGAATTCGCATCCGCCATAGTACCTTTTGCCCGGGTATCCCTCGGCGTACTTGTTTGTCAGATGGCTGCCCATAGCCTCCATCACCGGTATACTAACGAAGTTCTCCGAAGCTATGAGTTCAATCCTGCTTCTCTGTCTTTCAAGTTCCCTGATTATGGACGCATAAACCTCGGGGTCGGATTTTCTTACTGTGGTAAACTCCACCTTTTCCCCTCCAATACTGTTTTCTTGTCGGAATTATAAAAAAACCGGTCTTATCACCTCCAGACCCGGTATTCCGTTCTCCACATATATTATATTTTTATAAGGTTAATAATACAAGTCCTGCTATTTCTTTCTTCCCCGGGCCAGGAGGTCCTTAACTACCTCCGCCGCCAGTATTAGACCCGCCGCCGATGGTACAAAGGAAATGCTGCCCGGTACGTTCTTTCTTACAGCACCATCCATCTTCTCATCGCTTCGCCCGTCCCCCGTCCCTTCGTCCCGGCTGCCTGACCTTTGTGGCACCGGGTTTTCAACGGAGTATACAACCTTCAGCGCGCCGACGTTTCTTTTCCTCAATTCTTTCCTTATTACCTTTGCCAGCGGGCATGTGCTGGTTTCATATATATCCGCCACTTTGAAAAGTGTCGGGTCCAGCTTGTTGCCGGCACCCATACTGCTTATGATGGGTATGCCCATTGAAGTACATCTTGTAATAAGGTCCAGCTTTGCCGTTACCATGTCTATGGCGTCTATGACATAGTCATAGTCTTTTTTAAGCAGCGCACCGGCGCTGTCCGAATTATACAGCATCTTAATGGCGGCAACTCGGGCCTCGGGATTTATGTCCAGTATCCTATCCCGCATGACCTCCACCTTTGCCCTGCCCACCGTGCTGGCTGTGGCATGTATCTGCCGGTTTATATTTGTAACACATACATCGTCATAGTCCACCAGTACCAAGGTGCCCACGCCGGACCGTGCCAGGGCCTCGGCCGCAAAACTGCCCACACCGCCTATGCCGAACACCGCCACCCTGCTTTTTGCAAGTATATCCAATCCTTCCCTGCCTATTAGCATTTCGGTTCTTGAAAACCTATGTACCACTTTCCCATTCCCCCGTATCCAAGTTTGCCAAAAGGACACAAAAAATCCCCACTATGCCGTGGTCGGTTGTTTTGAACCTGCGAACGCAGGTGGGTATCCTCCTGAGTACTTTACATTTCCACTCTATGGAGGCCTATGTGCCATACTCAGAGTACAGATTCCCTATGTCAAGATGTTGGCTCAAAACTATACCGATAGTCACGCACACAGCAGGGCTGCTCCCGTTTTTCAGTTTTATAATAACACAGCGGTTTTTGATTTTCAACTAATACAATTTACCATAACAGCCGCTGGTAATTGCTATGGTCTTATTATACGCATTCTCCGGCCCAAAAATGCAGCTGTGTGCATGGCTATCGTTTTTTTAGGATAGTTTTTGCTCCAGCCTTGCCCTGTCAAAACCGACTATAAATTCGTCACCGACAGCAATTACCGGTACGGCCATTATCCCTCTTTCCATCAGTTCTTTCCTGGCCTGGGTGTCCTGCTGAACATCCTTTTCCTCGTACTCCACGCCTTTTTGCGAAAGATACTCCTTCGCCGTAATGCAGTGGGGTCATGTCTTAGTTGTATACACAACAACCTTTTCCATTTCATCCCTCCTTGGTTCAATGATTAGACTGCCTGTTTATTAATAGAATACCCACAATCTTAAAAATATAACGCAAACCGATATTGTTTTATTCCATGTCCAGCTTAATATGAATTTCTTTTAGCTGACCCTCATCCGCCTCCGCCGGCGCTCCCGTCATCAGGCAGGCAGCATTCTGGGTTTTCGGGAAGGCAATTACGTCCCTTATGTTTTCCCTTCCCGCCACCACCATGACCAGCCGGTCCAGCCCGAAGGCTATGCCGCCATGGGGCGGTGTCCCGTATTTAAAAGCCTCAAGCAAAAACCCGAACTTTTCCTCCGCCTTTTCCCTTGAGAAGCCCAGCACTTCAAACATTTTCTGCTGAAGGTTGGTATCGTGAATCCTTATACTCCCTCCCCCCAGCTCCATTCCATTTAGCACCAGGTCATAGGCATTGGCCCTTACCTTACCGGGTTGGCTGTCAAGGAGCGGTATATCTTCACTGACCGGCGAGGTGAAGGGATGATGAACCGCCACGTACCTGCCCTCTTCCTCGTCGTATTCCAGCAGCGGGAAGTGGGTTACCCACAGGAAATTGAAAGCGTGTTCGTCAATAAGCCCCAGTCTTCTGCCAAGGTCCAGCCGCAGCTGTCCAAGGGAATCATACACAACCTTGGGCCGGTCGGCAACAATAAGCAGCAGGTCCCCTGCCTGGCCGTCCATCCTTTTTATTATAGCATCGGTCTCTTCCATGGTTAGGAACTTGGCTATGGGAGACTTCACCCCTTCTTCAGTCACCACCATCCAGACAAGCCCCTTTGCGCCGAACTGTTTTACATACTCCACCAGCCGGTCTATTTCCCTTCGGCTGAAGGTTTTGCCGCAGCCCTTCGCGTTTATGCCGCGAATGTCGCCGCCGCTTGCGGCGGTATCACTGAATACTTTAAAAGCGGAGTTCGCCACAAGGTCGGCTATCCCGACAAGTTTCATGTCAAACCGTGTATCCGGCTTGTCCGAACCGTACTGCTCCATTGCCTGCTGGTAAGTCATCCTCTTAAAAGGTATGGACAGCTTTAAGCCGAGGTTTTTTTCAAACACGTGGGCCATAAGCCTTTCATTCAGCGATATTACGTCATCCATGTCCACAAAGGACATTTCAATGTCTATTTGTGTAAACTCCGGCTGCCTGTCCGCCCTCAGGTCCTCGTCCCTGAAACACCGTGCAATCTGGAAGTACTTGTCCATCCCCGAAACCATCAGCAGCTGTTTGAAAAGCTGGGGCGACTGCGGCAGTGCGAAAAATCTTCCTGGGTTTACCCTGCTGGGTACCAGGTAATCCCGTGCCCCCTCCGGTGTGGGCCTTGTCAGCATTGGTGTCTCTATTTCCAGAAAACCGTTTTGATCGAGAAACTCGCGCACATCCATGGTAACCCGGTGGCGCAGTGTTAGGCTTTTTTGCATGGACGGCCTTCTAAGGTCAAGGTACCTGTACTTGAGGCGAAGGGCTTCGGTGATGTTGTTATTATCCTCTATATAAATGGGCGGGGTCTGGGCCTTGCTTAAAATCACAATCTCTTCCGCCGCTATCTCTATCTCGCCGGTCTTCAGCTTTGGATTAACCGCATCCTCTTTTCGCCTTACAACGTTACCCTTAACGGCAACCACAAACTCGTTCCTTAAAGCCTCGGCCGTTTTAAAAGCCTGCCGGGACACTTCCCCGTCCGCCACCACCTGCACTATTCCCGTTCTGTCCCTTATATCAAGGAATATGAGGCCGCCAAGGTCCCTTCTTCTTTGTACCCAACCGTTTATCAACACCCGGGCGCCGCTGTCTGCTGCGTCCAACTGCCCGCACATGTGAGTTCTTTTCAGTTCGTGCATATCCTTTACTCCCCTTTTTTACTTAAGAATTATTTGCTTAATTTTTTGCGCATCCAGTTCTACTTGCATCTGTCCGTTCCCCGACATAGCCTTTATAGCTGCAACGCCTTTTTCCAGTTCGTCGTCACCCAGTACAATAGTGAATTTAACACCCAGTTTATCAGCGTATTTCATTTGCGCCCTTAGGCTTCTACCCATGTGGTCGCACTCCGCCGCGACCCCGGCGGCTCTTAAGCTGTACACAAGGCTTACCGCTCTTTTTGCAGCCCTATCCCCAATACTTGCCACAAACAGGTCAAGGCCTTCCTCTTTTGGTATGTCGATGCCCTGGCTCTCCATCGTGAGCAGCAGCCTTTCTATGCCAAGGCCAAACCCGATCCCCGGCGTGGCCGGCCCGCCGCATTCCTCCACCAGCCCGTCGTACCTGCCGCCGCCGCAAACGGTGCCCTGGGACCCAATATCCTGGGACACTATTTCAAAGGCGGTTTTTGTGTAATAGTCAAGGCCCCTTACTATGGTCGGGTCGACGATGTATTCAAGGCCCATGTTTTCCAGGTGTTCCTTTAGGCCTTCAAAGTGTTCCCTGCACTCGTCACAGACAAAATCAAGCATCAGGGGTATTCCCTCCGCTGCCTTCTTGCATTTATCCTCCTTGCAGTCGATAATCCTCATTGGGTTTGTGTGATACCTGTTATTGCAGGTTTCACACAATAGGGGCAGCTTATCTTTTAAAAACTCCCTCAGCCTTTGGCCGTATTCCTTCCTGCATTTGGGACAGCCGACACTGTTGATCCTAAGCTCCAGGCCCTTCAGCCCCAGCCTTTCAAAAAACAGCATCGCAAGGGATATCACGTCGGCATCCGCCGAGGCGTAGGGCGACCCCAATATCTCTATGCCGAACTGGTGGAAAGCCCTAAGCCTTCCCGACTGCGGCCGCTCATACCTG
>JAAYEV010000038.1 GCA_012728565.1 Clostridiales bacterium | reverse complement strand
TTGTGGTGGAGATAGGGGGATTCGAACCCCCGACCTTCTGCATGCGAAGCAGACGCGCTCCCAGCTGCGCTATACCCCCACGGATTTTTTATTTGTTTCACTTTGATATTATAAAACGACCCTTTACAATTGTCAAACACAACAATCATGCACCTCTATATACTTTCTACTTGCCGAAAATAGCCAAGCCTACTGCCCTTTCATTTTAAAGAACAAGAATAGAACGCCATTTCGACGTCCTATTTGGTAATACTGGTGGAGATAAGGGGATTCGAACCCCTGACCTTCTGAATGCCATTCAGACGCGCTCCCAACTGCGCCATATCCCCATATCTTTAATTTTGCCGCAATATATATATTAAAGCAAGGAGCGGTGTATGTCAAGGCCAAAGTCCCAAACCATTTATTTCAAATACGCTGAATGTTTTGAGCCCCATAAAAACATTTCCCGGCTCATTTTACCAGTAAATGCCCGGAATATCTAGCTGTACCGCTGCGCATAATATATACCGAAGGGTTCATGATGGTCGAGCCAAGAATATTATTGGGTCCGAAAGGGCTCAATAATATTCGGCCAAAGGTCAATATCGGATCAAAAGGTTCGGTATTGGCCGGCGGGCAGAGCATTATATGTCTCCCAAGGCTGTATACCAGCCCAACTGTTGGTATACGGTCGAAAGGGATGTATAATGTTCGAGCAAAGACTATTAAGGGTTCCGGATAATCTTGGTCAGTGAAAGTTACACCTTGTATAGGGATTTATTGCAGTCGAGAGATTGCAATAGGTTCCCTAGGTACTCTTAATAGTCGAGCAAAGGTTGGTGTATGTTCCGCAGCGCTTGTATGCAGTCGAAAGATTGCATATAGGTGTGAAGGGATGTACATCAGCCGGAGCGAAGATCATCATGGGCCTTTTTCTTAATATTCCACCATTCCAACAGCTATTTTTGTATCCGCTCCGCATGTATCACACCCGAAAACGTGAAGACACTGGTCCCGAGAAACCCCGTCCACTTTCCTTGTTATCTCAAGGTCAAGGTAGGGACTGTAGTCATCGAAATACTCCTGCACCGCGCCCCTGTCCTCCATGATGCCGCCGCATTTTTCGCAAACTATAGCTTTCCTTTCAAGGCCGTTACACAACGGGCAGAGAAAATCCATTGGAAACGCTCCATTCTTCTTATATAATGGATATTCTGCCCGCCGAAATGATAAAATATTATCCGCGTTTTTGGTTAATATTCAACCCTGTTCCTGCCGGCGTCCTTGGCCCTGTAAAGCAGTATGTCGGCTTCCCTTAAAAGCTGCGCCGCATCCATATAATCTCCCGGCTTCATCCCTGCAACGCCGAGGCTTATCATAAGGCTTATGCTGTGCCCGTCCACTTCAAAGGGTTTTTCCTGTACCGCCGTCCTCAGTTTTTCCGCAAGGACAACCGCGCCTTCTACGTCGGTATTTCTTAGTACTATTGTAAACTCCTCGCCGCCGTACCGTGCCAGCATGTCCGTCCTTCTTATGTTTTCCCCAAGCCTTTTGGCAAACTTTTTGAGCACCGCATCGCCCACCTGGTGGCCGTATGTATCGTTGACATCTTTGAAATGGTCAATATCTACCATAATGACAGACAAAGCCAGCTCGTACCTTTTGCACTCCTCCACCGACCTTTCGAGATACTCTTCGAGGAATCTCCTGTTGTATACGCCGGTTAAACCGTCATGCAGCGACAGGTTCTCGAGCTGCTCAATAAGCCTGGTTTTTTCCTCCAACAGCTGCTTGAGCTGGTCCTGGGTTTCTTTCAGCCTTATATGAACCCTGATCCTGGCCAGAAGCTCGCTGACCTCATAGGGCTTTGTTATGTAGTCGTCCCCTCCCATTTGCAATCCCGTGACCTTGTCCTCCACCTCGCCCTTGGATGTCAGGAAAACTACGGGTATATTAGAGGTCTTTTTACTGCCCTTCAGGACTTTACACAGTTCATAACCGTTCATCTTTGGCATCATAACGTCCAGCAAAATTAAGCTGGGTTTTTTCTCGAAGGCAATCCTTAACGCCTCCATTGGATCGGTGGCGGAAAGCACTTCATAGTGTTCTTCCAGCTCTTTTTCCAGCACCTTTATATTAAAGCCGCTGTCATCCACAACCAGTATTGAATGCCTCATCCCCCCGGAATGCCCCCCTTTATGTCTTTAACATGATACTCTCCCCTATTCTAATAATTTCTACACAGGCCATAAATATCCTTCATATGTCCACGGCAATTGTTCGTGCCTTCCCCCTCAGCCTGTCCCTGTTATTGTAATCGAACAACAACGTAATGTATGTTTTTCTGCCTGTACCGCAAAGTCTTGGCACATATTCGGATATACGGGGGTCAAAGGCCTCAAAGTGTACCATCTTGTATATTTGCTTCGCCGAAAGACCGTCATATGTGGGGAGGTATGCCTTTATGTTTTCGGGGTTTGCCAGAAAGTCGAAACATTTCTGTTTAAAGGAGGGGATGTCCATCCTAGCTAGAGGTGGGGGCAGCACCGGGCTTCTTTCCACCAGCAAAAAATCCAGCTTCAAATGCTCGTTAACCAATGCCGCCGGTGCACCCCGGTAACCGGTGCAGTATTCATAGATAAGCGCATAAAGTTCCCTTCGGCTGTGCTTTTTAAGATGAAGGCCCCTTTCTTCCCAGTACTCGGACAATTCCTTGAAAAGACCAAAGGGCCCTGTCTTAAATTGCTGCAGCATAAACCTAAGGGTGTTGTCAAACCCGTGGCTGTTATAATAATATTCCAGCACCTGCTCCACCAGCTTCAGCCGCCTTATGTCCCCGTAATCCATCCAGTTGCTTGAAAGCACCTCGTAAGGAGGCTCGGCGGTAAACACGTATCCGTACTCCCTCGCCCTGTTTCTAATGTCCGAACCCTTTAACAGCTTCAAAAAACCAAGCTGCAGCATATCCGGCTCCAACATGAAAACGTCATCAAAGGACCTTTCAAAGGAGGCCATGTCCTCCTTGGGCAGCCCGGCAATAAGGTCCAGGTGCTGGTGGATGTTCCCTCTTTCCGAAATCTCTCTTACATTCCTAAACAGCGCCTGCTGCCGGGTTTGCCGCCTTATCTCCTTCAAAACCTCGCTATTGGTGGTCTGCACACCCACCTCAAACTGGAAAAGGCCCGGCGGTGCACTCCCGAGCAGTTTAATAAGTTCGTCGTCAAAAAGGTCGGCGGAGATTTCGAAATGAAAGTTTGTACCACCGCCCCTTTCAACCAGGTAGCTGAATATTTCCCGGGAGAAAGCCGGGTTGCAGTTGAAGGTCCTGTCCACAAACTTAACCTGCTTTACGCCCATTCCAATAAGCCGTTCCAAGTCCTCCTTAACCCTCCGGACCGGGAAAAACCGCACACCCTTCACGGTGGAGGAAAGGCAGTAGGAACAGGCAAAGGGACAGCCCCTGGAAGCTTCGTAGTACACTATTCTACCTCCAAGGTCGGTGTCTTCGTTATACGGAAAGGGAATGCGGGAAAGGTCGCACAAAAGGTCCCGGGGCCGGTTCTGTATGATGCCCCCCGGTGACCTGAAGGTTAGCCCGTGAATATCCTCCGCCTTTCCCTTGCCTTCCACCAAAAACTCCATAAGCTCCCTGAAGGTTTGCTCCCCCTCGCCCCTTACCACAAAGTCAATAAAGGGGTGCTGTTCCATGAGAGAGCGGTCGTCATAGGATACCTCCGGACCGCCCAGGACAATAACGGTGTTTTTCATAACCTGCCTTATCCTTCGGGCAAGCATCAGCGTTTCGGTTATGTTCCATATGTAGCATGAAAAAGCGACAATGTCCGGGGCTTCCTTGTATATCTCTCCCATAACGGTATGTATTGAATCGTTGATGGTAAACTCCCTAAGCGCCAGGTCCCAGGGCTTGTCGCCGCAGTATGCCCTGAGATAGCGCAGCGCAAGGGATGAATGTATGAACTTGGAGTTAAGCGTGGTAAGAAGAACCTTCATTACTGCACCTTCCTTTTGGTAAAGCCTTGCTTTACCCATATTATATGTTACGTTTTATCCCCGCTTCTTCAAAGGTTTTCATTTGGACAAGGGCTGCCGCCGCCGCTTCTATTATACCAAACATGAGCACTGCACCGCTTCCTTCCCCCAGCCTCATCTCCAGGTCAAGGCATGGTTTTATCCCCAGCCTTTCCAGCACAAGGCCGCTGCCCTTCTCGGCGCTTAAATGGGAGGGGAACACGTACTCGGCCACCAAGGGGTTCAGCCTTATGGCCGCCAGGGCCGCCACCGATGAAATAAAGCCATCCATCACAACCGGTATCCTGCGGTAGGCCGCTCCGAGGAAAACGCCCGTCATACCGGCTATATCAAGCCCCCCCACCTTGCCAAGCACGTCCACCGCGTCCCTGGGGTCGGGTTTGTTCACCTCAAGGGCCCTTTCCACCACTCTTATTTTAACCGAAAGGCCTGCATCGTCAAGGCCCGCCCCCCTGCCGGTAGTCTGCGAGGGGTTAAGCCCCTCCAGGGCGGCAAACACCGCGCTGCCGGTGGTTGTGTTGCCTATGCCCACCTCACCGACGGCTATCATCCGGTACCCGGAATCCGCCGCATCAAGGGCCGCCTGTATGCCAGTTTCTATAGCCCGCACCGCCTCATCCCTTGTCATGGCCGGGCCCTCCGCTATATTGGCGGTGCCCGGTCTTATCCTTTTATTAATTATACCCTTGTAATCCAAAGGTTCCTTCATGCCCAAGTCAAACACCCTAAGGTCGGCGCCTAGTAGATTTGCGAACACCGCCACCCCTGCCGTGCCCTCCACCATGGCCTTTGCCATTAAAGCGGTCACCTGCTGGGGATAGGACACAACCCCCTCGCTGCATACGCCGTTGTCCGCCGCCATTACTATTACGGCTTTTTTGCCCACGTCGGGAGTAATGCTGCCGGTTATGCCGCAAAGGCGCACCGCCATCTCCTCCAGAGCGCCCAGGCTGCCAAGGGGCTTTGTGAGGTTGTCCACCCTTTCCCTTGCTCTCCTCATCATTTCCCTGTCGGTGGGCTTTATACCCTCCGTTACCTTTTTCAAAAGTTCCATTTGACCAACTCCTCCTTTTGTTTTTGGTTTGTCGCTAGAACATAGGACCAAAGTCCTGTAAAAAAAGCCCACAGTTCAATAGAACTGTGAGCTTTGCCTTCACCCACGTTTACGAACGCTGCAGGCAGGTCTCCTGGCTTATGCTTCATCACCCTTTGGCCGCGCCTTCCCGGGCTTTTTGCCCAGTGGCATGTACAGGACCGGGCTCCGCAATTACAGTGGCGGGTCCGCCCGGGATTTTCACCCGGTTCCCTATTCTCCCCCCAAGGGGCACCTACAGTACGTAAATATCTTTTATCCTAAGGGGCTTACCCCTCCATCATCACTGCAAATTCCGTTATTTTGACCAATACGCCGACATCCTCTTTATAACCGGTACGGCCGCAGCCCCGCCCAGTATCGCCGCAACAAGCTGCGGCCAGCCGAACATAAGGCTTAAGGCCTCCGCCTCAGGCCGGGGCACCACCAGAATATCCACCGCCGTGCTTACCAGCAGAAAAGTTAGCAAAAACTTCGCCACCGACGCCAGCGCCACGGCAGTGCCCCTGTTCCTATTATACCACCATCCGAACAAAAGCACGTACACGGCATTTCCGCCGGCGATTATCGGTACAAGCCACGGGAAGGCAATATGCTGCTGCATAAGCGCGGCAACCGGTGCCGCTGCGCTTATCGCCACCCCGCCCCAGGCCCCCGCCAGTACCGCGGCCGCGGCCAGTAAAGCATTAACGAGGCTGCCTGTCAGTATACTTGACGCCGGCGGGGGAATTGAAAGAAAGGACCCCAGGAACTGGAAGCCCAACGTCAGCGCCATTATAAGGGCGGTCCTGGTTAAAAGCTTTTTCCCCTTCATCGGTCAACCCCCCTCAAACATTCCATGGTTTGGCGCAGCAGGGCTGCAGCATTCATTTACCGCTGCCGGCCTTCCAATTCCCCAAGGAATTCCTCTATAGCCTCTGCGCATTGTTCAAGGTCGTCACTTCTTAGCCTTAACGAAAAATCGTACCTTTTCTCCGAGTGGTCATACTTCGGGTCATAATGCTCCTTAAGCAGTATCCTCACTATTTCTTCGTAGTTCCCAAGCTGCAGCAGTTCAAGCAGGGTATCGGTCTTTTTGCTGCCCAGCTCTCCCCTAAGCCTTATTATCGAATCCCGTATTTCCTCCAAAACGTCGTCCTGCGGGATGATACCTATGTATTCGTCCACTATTCTTCTTATGCGTTTATCAAGCGAGCATTCCACCAGTATATGGACACCCGCCTTCATGCCTTCCACCAGCCTGTTGGGCAGGTATACCCTTCCCACCCTCGGGCTTTCGGACTCCACCACTATGTAGTCCTTGTCAATTTCCTTTAGCCTGTTAAACAGCAGCGCTTCAAAGTCTTTTTGCTGCCGGGGCTCCCCCAGTCCAACCGTACCGAAAATGGAGCCCCGGCTGTTGGCCATATGTTCAAGGTCCACCACCGGGAACCCTTTATGCTGCAGCATTCTCAGCAGTTCGGTCTTGCCGGTGCCGGTATTGCCGTGGATAACTACAACCTTTTTGGACCCAACCAGCACGTCCAGGTTTTCTAAAACGTACCTCCTGTATGCCTTGTACCCGCCCTCCAACTGGTGTACCCTGTGCCCCAGGGAAGAAAGCAGCTGCACCAGGGAACCGCTTCGCATGCCGCCCCGGGCACAAAACACCACCACTTCCTTTCCCCCTTGTTCCACCGCTTCCACTTGGCGGTAAATATCGGCGAGTTTTCCGGACACTACTTCTATTCCGCGCTTTTTGGCCTCCCCGGAACCCTCCTTTTTGTACAGGGTACCTATAAGAGTTCGCTCCTCGTCGTCAAACAGGGGTATGTTTATCGCCCCGGGTATTGAGCCCTTCCGGTACTCACCCGGCGACCGCACGTCTATTACGGCATAGTCCCCCTCCAAAACCTTGTCAACCTTCATCCCAATCTCCTCTTCGCCGCCTCCTGCCTTGCACAGCTAAAAGTAACCCTGCCTCGGCCGGTGTATAAAGCACCGACGTAACAATATTATATCAAAAAAACTACAGCTTTATAAAGTTCACGTCGGTTATGCCGTCCACCTTTTTGACCATCTCTATGACATCCTTGGGTATCACGCCGTCCACGTTAATCACCATCAGGGCCTTGCCGCCCTTGGAGTTCCTGCTTACCCTCATGGTGGCGATGTTAATTTTGGCCACCCCCATAATGGTGCCTATGCAGCCGATAACCCCCGGCTTGTCTTCGTTCCTTACAAGCAGCATATAGGGTGCCGGCTCCATGTCTATTTTATAACCGTTTAGCTCCACTATCCTCGGCTCCCGCATCCCGAACAGGGTGCCCGCCATGGTGAATGAGCCGTGGCCGTTGCTCACCTTTACCTCGATGAGGTCGGTGTACTCGCTGGCGGTGCTGTCCAGGCTTTCCAAGACGTCTATGCTCCTGCTCTTTGCCAGCAGCTTTGCGTTGACGTAATTTACCCTTTCCTTCACCACCGGCTCCAGCAGTCCCTTAAGGTAGGCAAGGGTAAGGGGCCCTGTCTTGTGCTCCGCTATGCCGCCCCGGTATTTTATCTCCACCCTGCTTATGGGCCTTTTCTCCAGCTGGAAATACAGCCTGCCCAGCTTTTCCGCCAGCAGCATGTACGGCTTTAAATATTCCATGTCCCTGTCCGGCAGGCTGGGCATGTTCACGGCGTTTGTAACCAGTTTGCCTTCAAGGGCGTCCAGCACCTGTTTTGCTATGTTTATTCCCACCTTGTTCTGGGCCTCGAAGGTGTCCGCCCCCAGGTGGGGAGTAACCACGGTATTTTCCAGTTCAAACAGCGGGTTGTCCGGGCAGGGCTCCTGCTCGAACACGTCAAGGGCCGCACTGGCCACCTTGCCGCTTTTCAAAGCGTTGTACAGCGCCTTTTCCTGTATTATTCCGCCCCTTGCACAGTTTACCAGCCTTACGCCGTCCTTCATAAGGCCAATCTCCCTTTCCCCCAGCATGCCGATGGTTTCCTCGGTCTTGGGCGTGTGAACGGTAATGACGTCCGCCTCCGCCAGCAGGTCCTCCAGCTTTTCCGCTTTTTGTGCCCCCAGTATTTTAAACCTCTCGTCGGGTATATAGGGGTCGTAGGCTATGACCCTCATGTTAAAGGCCTGCAGCCTGGAAGCCACCAGTCCGCCAATCCTGCCCAGGCCTATTATGCCCACCGTTTTCCCGTCCAGTTCGTTCCCCTTGAAGGGGCTTCGGTCCCATTTGCCCGACTTAAGGTGATTATTTGCCCTGCACGTATTGCGGCAGGATGCAAGCAGCATGCCTATGGTATGCTCGGCGGCGGAAACGGTATTGCTTTCAGGGGTGTTCACCACCACCACCCCCGCCTCGGTGGCCGCGTCCAGGTCTATATTGTCAATGCCGTTGCCTGCCCTGCCCACCACTTTTAGCTTCTTTGCCGCCGCGAATAATTCACGGTCCACCATCGTGGCGCTTCGCACCACGATGCCGTGGTAGTCCCCAATTACTTTCAAAAGTTCTTCCCGGTTAATCTTAAGCCGTACGTCCACTTCCACCTTTTCCCTAAGTTTATCAATCCCGCTCTGGGCTATGCTTTCTGTTACTATTACCTTCATTTTTCCGTACCCCCTGTATCCATGATTGTTTTTGCCACTACGCCGGCCCTTCCTTCCTTTACCGGCCAGCCCAGCCCCGAAAGGGTTTTTTCCAGGGCCCCAAGGGCGTCCAGTACATCCCTTTCGGATATATAACCCATATGGGCTATCCTTATTATGCTGCCTTTCAGTTTGCCGTTGCCCCCGGCTATTATAATGCCGAAGTCCTGCTCCATGCGCCGGATTATGTCCTTTGCGCTTACACCCTCCGGCACCTTGACCGCCGTCAGCGTATCCGAGGCGTATTCCTCATCGGCAAACAGTTCAAGCCCCATCGCCTTTATTCCTTCCCGGGCTATTTGGCCCATCCTCCTGTGCCGGCGCCACACGTTTTCCAGCCCTTCTTCTTTTATTAGCGATACCGCCGTAAGGGATGCCGCCACCAGGTTTACCGCCGGGGTGAAGGGGTGCTGGGGCGGATTTTTACTTAAAAAGTCCACCGCCTTGCACAGGTCCCAGTAATGTCGGTATGACCTACTTTCGCGCGCCGCCTCCATCGCCCTTTGGCTTACCGAGAGGAACGTAAGGCCCGGCGGGCACATAAGGGCCTTCTGGGAGGAAGTGACCACTATATCTATGCCCCACTCCTCCGGCCGTACCTCCATGCCGCCCAGGGAGCTTACCGCGTCCACTATGAAGAACATGCCGGTACCCTTTAGGGCCTTTCCTATGGATTCTATATCGCTGCGGGCGGCGGTGGAAGTTTCATTATGGGTGA
>JAAYEV010000037.1 GCA_012728565.1 Clostridiales bacterium | reverse complement strand
CTTACAACATGCTTACAATCCTGTGTCTTGGTTTCCATGGGGAGACGAGGCTTTTGAGAAAGCAAAAATAGAAGGGAAGCCAATCTTTCTTTCGATTGGGTATTCGTAGTTTTGCTGTTATTAGCCGACTTGCCACTGGTGTCATGTCATGGAGAGGGAATCCTTCGAAGACGAGGAAGTGGCCAAGGTGCTGAACGATTACTATGTGTCCATTAAAGTGGACCGGGAGGAGCGGCCGGACATAGACAGCATATACATGTCGGTGTGCCAGGCAGTAACCGGCCAGGGTGGATGGCCCCTTACCATAATCATGACCCCGGACGAGAAGCCCTTTTTCGCCGGCACTTATTTCCCGAAGTCCGGCAAATACGGCTACCCGGGGCTGGTGGAACTGCTACTTAGAATAAAGGACGCATGGGATACCGAAAGGGACCGGCTTGTTGAAACCGGCAGCAATATAACCGAGGCGATAAAAAATTCCCCCAGGAGAATAGACGGTGAAAAACTGGGGCAGGAGACGGCGGAAAGGGCCCTTAGGGGCTTTAGAAACTCCTTTGACGAAGTATACGGCGGCTTTGGCGGGGCTCCCAAATTTCCCACGCCCCACAACCTTTATTTTTTGCTAAGGTACTGGAAAGCGTCGGGTAACGGGACTGCCCTTATCATGGTGGAGAAAACCCTTGAATCCATGTACAAGGGAGGGCTGTTCGACCATATAGGCTTTGGGTTCTCCAGGTATTCCACCGACGGGAAATGGCTTGTACCCCATTTCGAAAAGATGCTGTATGATAATGCCCTTTTGGCCTATGCCTATACCGAGGCCTACCAGGCCACCGGCAAAGATATATACAAAGACATTGCCCGGAAAATATTCACTTACGTACTCAGGGACATGACCTCGGCCGGGGGAGGTTTTTACTCGGCGGAGGATGCGGATTCCGAAGGGGAGGAGGGCAAGTTCTACCTGTGGCAGCCGGAGGAGGTAAAGGAAGCGGCGGGGGAGGAGGACGGGAAACTTTTTTGCGACTGGTACGGCATAAGCCCCGCAGGGAACTTCGAGGGAAAGAGCATTCCAAACCTGATTGGCAGGGACCTTGGGATACTCTATGAGGATAAGGCCCTTGCGAGACGGCTGGATGGTGTAAGGGAAAAGCTCTTTATGTACAGGGAGAAAAGAATCCGTCCCCACCGGGACGACAAGATACTGACATCGTGGAACGGGCTTATGATAGCTGCCCTTGCGCTGGGCGGAAGGGCCTTTCACAGCGATGAGTACATAAAAGCGGCGGAGGCGGCTTACGGTTTTATTCAAAGGAACCTTGTAAGGGGCGACGGCCGGCTGCTGGCAAGGTACAGGGACGGCGAATCGGCTTTTCCGGCATATCTTGATGATTACGCATTCCTGGTGTGGGGGCTAATAGAGCTGTACCGGGCTACCTTTAAGACGGGCTACCTGAAAAGGGCCTTGGAACTGAACAGGGACATGCTTGACCTTTTCTGGGATGAAAGGGAAGGCGGATTATTCCTGTACGGGGAGGACAGCGAGCAGCTTATAATGCGGCCCAAGGAGGTCTATGACGGAGCCCTGCCCTCCGGCAACTCGGTGGCCCTATATAATATGCTGCGGCTGTCCAGGATGACGGGGGATACACAAATAGAGGAAAGGGCAAGGCAGGTCATGGAAACCTTTGGTGGCGAGGTGGGGTACAACCCGACCGCCCACTCCTTCTTTATGTCGGCGTTACTCTTTAGCCTGCAGCCCACCCGGGAGGTGGTGATAACCGCCCGGTCCCGGGAGGATGCTCAAGGTATGCTGGATAGGATAAACGGCAGTTTCGTACCCTTTGCGACGTTTCTATTAAACACAGGGGATGAAGAGCTGCATGAAATAGCCCCCTTTACAAGGGAGCAGAAAATGGTGGAGCAAAAACCCACCGCCTATGTGTGCAAAGACTTTACCTGCCTTGAACCGGTCACCGAAGTGGATGCCCTTCAGGGCATGCTCCAATAGTGCGTAAAAACTGCAAGGTCAACATACAGCTTTAGTTTACATGCCTGAGTTCCGGAACAGAAGGCTTCATGAAATGCGTGTTCATGGGGCCTTATTGTATTTGCCTGTAACCTGAAGCCCGTACGGGTACCCGCGTTTAATCGGCATCCGTGCCAAGCAGGGAGTGAACTAAATACTCCAGCATTTTAGGTGCAGCCTTCAGGAAGAAGCTTTTGTTTAGCCTCTCGGTGTATTTATGCAGGTCCCTGCCCCAGGGGCCGAGTATTATACCGGGTACATCAAGCCTTTTTATCTCTTCAACGGGTATTGAATAGGAATGTCCCCAAAGGGGCATATTGGGTTTAAATTCCCCGATAACGTCCCCGGCATCCTGTATGGAACAGTAGCTTAGGTCGGATATGCCGTCAAAGAACCGGTTAACTTTTAGGGGTATTCCAAGCTCTTCGGCCGAGTATTCTAAAAGAGAAGCCAATGCCCTTAATGCGGCGGCACCCTTGCTAGACTTACCGTCCACAGTTACGTGGGGGTAATAGGGCGGGGCGAAGGCGATTATTACTTTGGGGTCCCGGTCGGGACAAAAGGAATGCAGGTTATTTATAATCCTTATGGTTGCTTCTCTCCAGTCGGCATCCCGGACGGCCGGGCCGGCCGCAAATTCCTTCATATGTTTTTCCAGCACGCTGCCGTGCCTTTCATGGCACATGGAGTAAAGCTCGTCGTAAGTATAGACTTTCGGCTCCCATTCCAGTTTTTCTATACTGCAGCCTGACCTTGAATTGTACTCTTCAATCCTTAGGTTAACAGTGCTTAATGCCCTTTTAAAGCCCCGGGCGGCGGTCTGTTTTAACAACAATATCAGGTCCCTCGGGGAGCGCCTGTAGGACAGCATATTGAAGCAGCAGGCGGACGCGGGCGGAGTGGATATGGAATACCCATCCCTCAGGTCTTTGGCTTTTAAGATTACCGGGGGCATGGTGTAGATATCTTCGAACCTGTCGGACAGCAGGGGGTTGCCCTCAATCTCCCTTATTATTTCCGACATTATAAGGTTTGCATTTATGCCCTTGAAGGGCTCCCGGGCATGGGCCTCCCTACCGAAACAGTATACAAGGGGCAACATCTTGCCCACAGAGCCGGTATATATATTATAGGTGCCGTCATGGTTGAAGGTACAGGGCTCCGAGTTTACAAGGCATATGTATTCCAGGCCCCTTTCCCTTGAGAGCCGGTTCAGAAACTCCACCGACCCGGTCATGCCGGCGGAGTTGGTTTCCTCGTCGGGTACGGCAAGGAACAAAAGACTGCCGCAAAGCTTACCCGGCTTCTTTGAGACCTGTTCCAAAAAAGCCATAAATAAAGCGAGGCCGCCCTTCATGTCTGCGGTGCCCCTTCCGAATATCCAGTTGCCGGACCTTAAGTCGGCCGCTGCATCGGCCGGCAGGGTTGACGGATGCAGCGCCCCTGCCAGGGCATCGGTGTCAAGGGCGTATTCCCTGTAGGGCCCGTAGTCTATAGTATCCATTACGTCGTAATGGCCTGACAGTATAACGGTCCTTTTACCCTTTCCCTCTACCAGTGCTGCAATCGCCGCCCTGCCGTGACGGTCCCCGGGGATGGGGTGCAGCATAAGGTTCTCGGGGTTTGCCCTGAAGTATTCCATCCCGGCCAAAAGTTCATGTATCTTTTTGTGCATCCCGACCTCTTCGCTGGTGTCGGTGGTGCTGGGGCAAGCGACAAGGGTTTTTAGAAGGTATAAAAGGCGTGAAGAATCCATATTTTCTTTGCACCTCCGGGATAGGCTGTAAATTCCCGACACGTATATGCGCCAGATTTATTATATACAAAAGCCGTGCCTGTTTACAATAACAACGTTGTGCCAG
>JAAYEV010000036.1 GCA_012728565.1 Clostridiales bacterium | reverse complement strand
TCTATGGACAGCGTCTCGCCGCCCACCGGTGTCCATGCCAGCCCCGTGGCAATGCCCACCTCGGTACCCTCCTTAACCTTTTCGTAGCGGTAGGCGGGTATGCCAAGGTATTTACTAAGGTTTGCCCCGGTCACCCTGACCCTTTTCCTCTTCTCCTCCACCAGCTGTTTAGCGGCCTTCCTGCACACGTCGGCTATCCTTCGCTCCAGGTTTCTTACCCCCGCTTCCCGGGTGTAATAGTTTATTATATCCCTCACGGTGTTTTCCGAGATGAGCAGGTTCTCCTTCTTAAGACCGTGCTCTTTAAGCTGCTTGGGCAGCAGGTACTTGAGGGCTATGTTCAATTTCTCCTCCTCGGTGTAGCTGGAGATATATATTACCTCCATGCGGTCCAGCAGCGGCCGCGGTATGGTGTCGGTGGTATTGGCCGTTGTAACGAACACCACCTTGGACAGGTCAAAGGGCACCTCCAGGTAGTGGTCCCGGAACGCGTTGTTCTGCTCCGCGTCCAGCACCTCCAGCATGGCCGACGCGGGGTCGCCCCGGAAGTCGTGGCTCATCTTGTCAACCTCGTCCAGCAGAAACACCGGGTTCTTGGAACCGGCCTGGCGCATGGAATATATTATCCTGCCGGGGATGGCGCCCACGTAGGTGCGCCGGTGACCGCGAATCTCCGCCTCGTCCCGCACCCCGCCCAGCGACATCCTGACAAACTTCCTGTTTAGAGCCCGGGCAATGGAGCGACCGATGGAGGTTTTTCCCACGCCGGGGGGGCCCACAAGGCAGAGAATTGGCCCCTTCATACCGTCGGCCAGCTGCCTAATGGCCAGGTATTCCAGGATTCTTTCCTTAACTTTCTCCAGCCCGTAATGGTCCTCATCCAGCACCTTCCTGGCGTATTTCAGGTCCAGGTTGTCCTCGGTCTCTACGTTCCACGGCAGTTCCAGTATCCAGTCAAGGTAACCCCTTATGACCCCGGTTTCCGCCGAGCCGGGGGACATCTTCATAAGCCGGTCCACCTCCTTCAGCACCTTTTCCTCGGTTTCCTCCGGCAGCCCGGCTTCCCTGACCCTTTTCCTGTAGTCCTCCACCTCCGCCATCAGGCCGTCGTCCTCGCCCAGTTCCTTCTGGATGGCCTTAAGCTGTTCCTTCAGGTAATATTCCCTCTGCATCTTGTCAATCTGGCGTTTTACCCTTAGGTTTATCTTTCTTTCCACCCTCAGGATGTCCAGTTCTTTCACCAGTATCGCATGAAGCCTTTTAAGCCTTTCCAGCGGGTCAAAGGCCTCCAGTATATGCTGCTTCTGGCTGATCCTGAGGGACAGATTTGATGCAACAATGTCCGCGAACCGGGCGGGCTCTTCCACGCCGCTTATGGTAATAAGCGTGTCCACCGCCGTCCTGTTGGTGAGCTTTATGTATTCCTCAAAGCTGTCGAATATGGCCCTCATAAGGGCTTCGGTCTCAATATCCTTTTGAACGTCCTCCTGGTCGACAAACTCCTCTATTTCCACCTCGAAGAAGGGGTCGTCCTTTATGTGGTTTATTATCCTGCCCCTGTGCATGCCTTCCACCAGTACCCTGATGGTATCCCCGGGCAGTTTCAAAAGCTGTTTTATCTTGGACACGGTGCCCACCTGGTAAAAGTCGTCGGTGGACGGGTCGTCGGTGGCGGCATCCTTCTGGCTGACCAGGAAGATGAGCTGGTCCTTCACCATGGCCTCGTCCAGCGCGCTGATGGACTTGTCCCTGCCCACGTCAAAATGAAGCATCATGTATGGAAAAACCGATATACCCCTTAACGGAAGAAGAGGTAATACCTTGGTTTTTTTTGGTTGTTCCATGACGATCACTCCCGCTTTTCTTTAAGTAATTTATTTATACCCCGTTTTTTACATACCGCTTCACAACTCTATTATATAATAACTGCAGTAGGGCTTCTTTTCAAGATTAATTAATGCCCCCGGCAGCGTCCGCATAACGTTCCCGGCCCGGCAAGGCCGCGCTGCAGGCCGGCGTGTAGCCTAGACAGGTCAATTCAGGGGCGAGGCGCTTAACCGCCCGCAGTCCGGCACCGCCTTGGCAGCGCCCGGCTTGTTTTCCTCCATCATCGCAAACCCGATAACCTCTTCTATCCGGGTCACCCTTATTATATCAAGGTCAAGACGAGCGAAGGAATCCTGCCAGTTTGCCTCGGGTATGAGTACTCTCTTTATACCCGCCTGCACCGCCGCTTCCAGCTTAACCGGTACGCCCCCCACCGGTTTGACCTCGCCACGGATGGACACCTCCCCGGTCATGGCCAGCATGTTGTCCACCGGCTTTTCCATTATGGCCGAGTATATGGCCACCGCGATGGCGGTACCCGCCGACGGGCCGTCTATAGGCACGCCGCCGGGGAAATTAAGATGTACGTCATAGTCCCGGGGGTCCACCCCAAGGAATTTCCTGATAACCGTTATCACGTTGTCCACCGAACCCTTGGCAGTGCTGCGCCTTTTGAACCGCCGGGCGCCGGTGTCGGTTTCCTCCTCGTCCACTATGCCGGTAACCGTCACCGTTCCCTTTCCCTTTTCGACGGGGATTGCCGAAGCCTCTATTTCCAGCAGCGCACCGCAGTTGGCCCCGTACAGCGCCAGCCCGTTTACAAACCCCACCTGCGGCTTTTCCCCGGGCTTGCTTTCCACTTTCGGCGAGTAATGCCCGCAGCTTGCCACCCATTCAATGTCCACCGCGCCAATTTCACCCCTGCCCTCGGTGATGCACGCGCCGCCCGCCATCTGTATCATGTTCACCGCTTCCCGGCCGTTTGCGGCAAACCGGGCAACAAGGTCCACCGCCTGCCGCGTTATGCGTAAACCGCTTTTTTGCGCCGCGTTGGCCGCGATACGCCTTATGTGCTCCCGGCTAAGGGGCTTGAAGAAGACTTCCATGCACCTTGAGCGCAGCGCCGGTGACAATTCCTCCGCCGGCCGGGTGGTGGCGGCCACCAGCCGGAAGTCCGCCGGCAGGCCGTTTTTGAATATCTCGTGTATATGTTCGGGAATGTTGTCATCCTCCGGGCAGTAATAGGCGCTTTCCAGGAAAACCTTGCGGTCCTCCAGCACCTTCAACAGCTTGTTCATCTGCACCGGGTGAAGTTCCCCGATCTCGTCTATAAACAGTATGCCGCCGTGGGCCTTTGTGACCGCGCCGGGTTTTGGCTGCGGTATGCCCGCCACACCCATCGCGCCGGCACCTTGGTATATGGGGTCGTGCACCGAGCCCATCAGCGGGTCGGCGATACCCCGCTCGTCAAACCGGACGGTGGTGGCGTCCACCTCCACGAAGGCCGCCTCTTCGCCGAAGGGGGAAAGGGGAGATTTTTTTGCCTCTTCCAGCACCAGCCGCGCCGCGGCGGTTTTACCCACCCCCGGCGGGCCGTATATTATCACATGCTGCGGGTTGGGACTGCAAAGGGCCGCCTTAAGGGCCCGGATACCGTCCTCCTGGCCTTCTATTTCGCTAAAGTCGGAGGGCCGGGTCTTTTCCGAAAGGGGCTGGGTAAGGGAAACCCGGCGCATTTTCTCCAGCCTTTCCATCTCTTTCTTGGACTCGCGCTGTATGGCGCTCCTGCTGCCCTGCTGGTTTTTTAGAAGGTTAAGGAAATACAGGCCTATAACCACCGCAAAAAAGAACTGGATTAAAAAAAGAATATCCGACACCTGAAGAAATGACCTCCCATCCTTGCCGTCTAGACTTATTATTTACAAGCGCGGTTTTTTTAGCAGGTTGGAAGGCATTAGATTATTGGAATTAGCGGAAATAGTTGGGTTACAGCCGGGCCTGCGAATCAAAAACGCCCCGGAAAACCCTTGTTTCCCGAAGCGTTTTACTGCCAATTAAAACCGTCGGAGCCGTCGCCCTGGTTGACAAGGCTCTGTCTCCGTGCCTGGTCTCATACAGGTCCCTGTTCCACGACTCCGTCCCATTGTCTATAGACAGCAGAACCGTCCCCTTGTCTATCCCCTTGTCAAAAAGGAAAAGGGACAAAGAACCGTCCCCTGTCCCTTTTAGGCGGTTTCGTTTGTCTTGCTGGTGCTCTTTCTGCCCGACTTCTGCTTGGACTTCCTCTTAAGCCCCGGGTCTACAAACACCAGCGTCGGGTCGGTGTTGTTTTCCACCGTTTCCTTGGTCACCACGCATTTTTCCACGTCGTCCCTGGAGGGTATCTCGTACATCACGTTCCGCATAACGCCCTCCATTATGGACCTTAATCCCCGGGCCCCGGTTTTCCGGTCCAGGGCTTTCTGGGCTATTACCTCCAGGGCCTCTTCCTCTATCTCAAGCTCCACGTCGTCCATCCGGAACAGCTGCTTGTACTGCTTGACCAGCGAGTTCTTGGGCTCCTTGAGTATGGATACCAGGTCATCCCTGGACAGCGGGTCCAGCGTCACTATCACCGGTACCCTGCCCACAAACTCGGGTATAAGCCCGTATTTTAAGAGGTCTTCGGGCAGGACTTTCTTCAGTATCGCGCCTATGTCCGAATCCTCTTTGCCGGCAATCTCCGCCCCGAAGCCTATGGTCTTTTTGCCGGTCCGCTTTTGTATCAGCTTCTCCAGGCCGTCAAAGGCACCGCCGCATATGAACAGTATATTGGTGGTGTCAATCTGTATAAACTCCTGGTGCGGGTGCTTCCTGCCGCCCTGGGGAGGCACGCTGGCTACCGTTCCCTCCAGGATTTTAAGCAGCGCCTGCTGTACGCCCTCGCCGCTTACATCCCTTGTAATGGACGGGTTTTCGGACTTCCGGGCTATCTTGTCTATCTCGTCGATATAGATGATGCCCTTTTCGGCCCTCTCTATGTCAAAGTCCGCCGCCTGGATCAGCTTCAGCAGTATATTCTCCACGTCTTCACCCACGTACCCCGCCTCGGTCAGCGAAGTTGCATCGGCGATGGCAAAGGGCACGTTAAGCATCCTGGCCAGCGTTTGCGCCAGCAGCGTTTTTCCCGAGCCGGTGGGCCCGATAAGCAGTATATTGCTCTTTTGCAGCTCCACGTCATCGTCCCTGGAGGTGTGGTTTATCCTCTTGTAATGGTTGTACACCGCCACCGCCATGGATTTTTTCGCATCCTCCTGGCTGATGACGTACTGGTCCAGAAATTCCTTTATCTCTTTAGGTTTGGGTATGTCCTTTATTACTTCGTCCAGGTCGTCCTCGAATTCCTCTTCGATTATTTCCTGGCACAGGTCTATGCACTCATCGCAAATATAGACCCCCGGGCCCGCAATCAGCCTCTTGACCTGCTCCTGGGTTTTGCCGCAGAAAGAACATCTGAGCTGCTTCTTGTCGTCAAACCTGGTCATTATTACACCTCTCTTAGATTTGTTATCGCCTGGACGTGAGAATCCTGTCTATAAGACCGTACTTTAAGGCCTCTTCGGATGTCATGAAAAAGTCCCTGTCGGTGTCCCTTTCAATCTTCTCCAGCGGCTGGCCGGTCCTTTCGCTCAGGATCCTGTTCAGGGTGTCCTTAAGCTTTATTATCCTTTCGGCGTGAATCTTTATCTCCACCGCCTGACCCCTGGTGCCGCCTATGGGCTGGTGAATCATTATTTCACTGTGGGGCAGCGCGAACCTTTTGCCCTTTGCGCCCGCGGCCAGAAGGAAAGCGCCCATCGAAGCGGCCATGCCCACGCAGATGGTGGAAACGTCAGGCTTGACGTACTGCATGGTGTCGTAGATTGCCATGCCTGCAGATATGGACCCCCCCGGGCTGTTTATATAAAGATGTATGTCCTTGTCCGGGTCTTCGGATTCAAGGAACAGAAGCTGTGCCACCACAAGGCTTGCCGTGATGTCGTTTACTTCGTCGCCCAGGAAAATTATCCTGTCCTTCAAAAGCCTCGAGTATATATCGTAGGACCTTTCACCGCGGCTGGTCTGCTCTACAACAATCGGAACAAGTGACATTTCGTAAACCCTCCCTGAAACTGCAATTATTTTTCTGTTAACTCGCCGACCAATAAGTCAACGGTTTTTCTTATTATTATACTCTCCCTGATATAGTTTAGTTCATCCTCGCCCATGGACTTTTTGAACTTTTCAATGTCCTCCATCTTGTACCTTTTGGCCATTTCCTCCAGCTCTTTGTCTAATTCTTCTTCGGAGGCGGTAACTCCTTCCACCTGCGAAACTTTTTCCAGCGTAAGCTGTGTCCTCACTCTCTCGGTGGCTTCACTCTTAAGCCCGTCCCTGAACTCTTCCATGGACTTATTATAATAGTCAAGGTAGCCCTCCAGCTTCAGGCCCTGGTACATAAGCTGCATTTCAAAGTCTCGGACCATCGAATCTATCTGTTTTTCTATCATTACCTCCGGAATGTCAATCTCGGACAGCTCGGTAACTTTTTTTATTACCTCGTCCTCGGTCTCATGCTTTGCCCTGTGGGCCGCCCTTTCCTCCAGTTTTTTTCTTATATCCTTTTTAAGGTCTTCAAGGGTTTCAAACTCGCTAACGTCCTTTGCAAACTCGTCGTCAAGGTCGGGCAGTTCCTTTTCCTTTATTTCCTTGACGTCCACCTTGAACACCGCTTC
>JAAYEV010000247.1 GCA_012728565.1 Clostridiales bacterium | reverse complement strand
TTTCCAGGATAGAAAGCCTTGACGGAACAAACCTTATGCCGCAAAATACCGACTTTGAACAGCTAAAAAGTTTGTCTGGCCCCGGCGAGGATTTAGATTCCCCGGACCGGGAGAACAAGAAGGAATCCACTTAATCCGGAATACGCAGCCACATTATTACCGCATCTTCCCTTGTATCGGAATAATAGCCCTTCCTGGTGCCTGCCCTTTTAAAACCCAGCCGGCTGTACAGCGCTATGGCCACATGATTGCTTTCCCTTACCTCGAGGGTAAAGCTTTTTATGCCTTTTGAGATACCATAATCAATCATGCCCTTTAGCAGTGCCTTGCCTATTCCCTTTCCCCGGTACCGGGGGTGCACCGCGATGTTGGTTATGTGGGCCTCGTCCAGTATCAGCCACATCCCGCCATAGGCAACCGCCCTGCCGTTATCCCTTACGGTAAAATAACGGGCAAGGGTATTTTCGCAAAGCTCCCGCACAAAGGCCTGCCTGGGCCAGGGTATCTGGAAACTCAGGTTTTCGATGGTCTCAATGTCATCCAGGTCCTCCATGCACATGGGTGAAATGACCGGGTTGTTCATAGGCTGCCCTCCGGCTTGGTTTTCTTGTCGTATTCCCTTTCAGCCTGCGACTTCCTCAGGTAGAAGGGTACAAAGGCTTCCGCATCCTGGCCTTCACCCCGTTCCAGCGCCTGGAGGGCAAGTTCGGCAATGGAGGATGCCCTCTGCCTGTCGGCGTTTTTGGGTGCAAACTCGGCCCTTTCCCCCAGTTCTTCCTTGATGGTTTCCCGGTGTACCGGAACGCCGTCCCCCAGGAACACAACCCGTTCCTCTCTTCTCTTTAATTCTTCCAAAAGTTCCGAAAGGGCAATTGCGCAGTGGGGCATTAACTTGTAAAAGCCCCCCGCTTCCCATTTATAAAGGGCGGTATATACCTGGTTCCTCCTTGCGTCCATTATCGGGCAGATAATGCCCTGGCAGTGAGGTAGGTTGAAGGCCAAGCCGTCAAGGGTGGGTACCCCCACAATCTTGATACCTCTGGCATGGGCCAACCCCTTTGCGGTGGCAGCCCCTATCCTAAGCCCGGTGAAGGACCCCGGTCCGCTGGCCACGGCTATCGCGTCAATGTCCCGGATACTGGTACCGCTGCTTTCAAGCACTTTCTCTATAATGGGCATAAGCTGCTCCGAATGGGTCCTCTTGTGGTTTACTATGTACTCGGCCAAAAGTTTTTGCCCATCCATCACGGCGGCGGAGGCCACCATTGAGGAAGTATCAATAGCCAGTATTTTCACTCTTTGACACCCTCTCCAAAAGGTCCCTATGTTTTTCGGTAACCTGAAGTTCTATAAGTCTAAAATCTTCAGATTCGTCAAGTCTTTTGATGCTGATCCACAGGCAGTCCTCCGGCAGAATCCCCTCCGCCCGGGATGCCCATTCAATCACCGATACCCCCTGCCCGTACATAAGGTCCTCCCCGCCCATATAGTAAAACTCGTCCCCGTCCTCCAGCCGGTAAAGGTCAATGTGGTAAAGGGGTATCTCGCCCGGGTACTCGTTTATAATTGTAAAGGTAGGGCTGGTCACACCGGTTTTTATGCCCAGCCCCTCGGCTATACCGATGGTTAAAACCGTTTTGCCGGCTCCAAGCTCCCCTTCTAGGCATACAACGTCCCCGGGACCCAAATTCTTTCCCAGTCGTATGCCAAACTCCAAGGTATCCTCGGGACTCTTGCTTACAAAGGAATATCTCATACACCCACTTCCAGTCCATATTCATAGTCTTCGGCCGGTAATCCGCTGCAGCCGCCTGTGCGAATACCTATTAAAGCAAGCTTAAGCTTTATCTTGTATCAGTACAGTTCACTAATTACTATACACTAGGTTACCGTTTACTATTACATACCGGACCTTGGTGGTATAGTTGAAGGGGTGCCCGTCAAAAATGGCTATATCCGCATCCTTCCCCGGCAACAGGCTCCCTACCCTGTCGGCTATGCCGGAAATCCTGGCCGCATTTATGGTAATGGCCTCCAGGGCCTTGTACTCGTCCATACCTTCCTTCACCGCAAGGGCAGCGCACACCGGCAGGTATTGTATGGGTATCACCGGGTGGTCGGTCATAATGGCGATATCCAGGCCTGCAGCCGCCAGGATGCCCGGCGTTTTGAAGGTAAGGTCCCTAAGTTCGTACTTGGACCGGGAGGTAAGGCCGGGGCCCACCACAAGCCCTCGTCCCTCCCGCACCAGCGTTTCGGTTATCCTGTGCCCCTCGGTGCAGTGCTCTATGGTTATGTCTATGTCAAACTCCCGGGCTATCCTAAGGGCGGTCATTATATCATCCGCCCTGTGGGCATGGGCCTTGAGCGGCAGCTCCTTTCTGAGCACCCTTACAAGCGATTCCATTTTCACATCCAGTTCCGGCTGCTTGTCCTCCTCCTTGGCCCGTTCCTTTCTTTCCATGTACCTCTTTGCCTTCATAAGGGCTTCCCGCAGCAGGGCCGCCGTTGCCATCCGGGTCATCGGAGCGGTCTTTTTCTCATAGTACACCCTTTTTGGGTTTTCCCCGAAGGCGCACTTAATGGCGACGGGGTTTTTTATAACCATGTCCTCAACGCTGCCGCCCACCGTTTTTATCGCCACGAACTCTCCGCCCAGCACGTTTGCGCTGCCGGGCCCGGTCACCGCCGTGGTTACACCGCCCCGGACCGCTTCCTCAAAGGCTCTGTCCATGGGGTTTATGGCATCTATGGCCCTCAAATGGGGCGTTATCGGGTCGGTGGCCTCGTTGCCGTCCTCCCCTTCAAAGCCTATACCGTCCTCAAAAAGACCAATATGGCAGTGGGCATCCACAAATCCCGGCATTACATACATTCCTTCGGCGTCAATCAACTGTGCCGTATCAAGGTATCGCTTTGGCGGTTCCCCCTGCCCCACTTTGGATATCTTGCCCTTTTCTATAAGCACGAATCCCCCGTCGAGGATTTCTCCCTCCATTGTAAAAACCTTTCCACCCTTAATTAACATCATTGGATAACACCCCCGTTTTGTCCAGCCGCCCCTCTGCGTTATACACATTCCGTCCGTTGGTTTCTTTGACAAAGACGGCTGCCGCTGCCGCTATAAATACCGCCGCGGCGCAGAGCGACAGTGCTTTTGTATAGGCCGCCTGGGAATACACCCTGGTCCCGCCCATCATCTGGCCCGCCCAGTTCATGTCAAGCACAAACCCCATAAGGGGCTGCAGTATGGACGGCCCCAGGAAACCGGCTATATTAAAGGTGCCCAGCGTTATCCCGGCAATATGCGGCGGGTTGACTTCCTTTGCATGGGCCCAGGTGATAACATACCCGGTGGCTGTAAAACCCAGCATAAAAAGCAGCGGGTAAAGGAATTCAACCGGCGGCTTTCCATTATTCCACAGCACCAGTACCGACCATACGACAAGGTTCGCCAGGCAGAACGCCAAAAGGGGTCCCTTCCTTTTCCCCGTCTTATCCGAAATAAGGCCGGAAGCGAGGCTTCCAATCATTACCCCCGCCGTAGCGGCCATCACATGGGAGGAGGCCGCTGCCTTGTCCAGACCGTAGACAGTCATTATATAGGGCACGCCCCACATACCGCTGAAGGACAGTATAGCCCCCGAAAGCCCGGCAAAGGCAATAAACCCCGGCCAGGTGTGCCTGTTGGTAACAACCATCCTTATGCTGCTTAGTATCCGCGGCTTGTCCGGAGGAGCCTCGAACTTCTTTCCTTCCATTTCGGCCATACCCGGCAGGCCCCTGTCTTCCGGCTTATTTCTTACCACCATGTAGCACAGTACCGCAATCATTATTGATATAACGCCCATACCTGCGAACACCGTTCTCCAACTGAAGCTTGCCACCGCCAGGGCAAGGGGTGTACCCGCCAGCAGCGCCCCGCCGTTGCCTATGAATGCGGTAAGGCCGGATATGGTGGCAAATTCGCTTTCCTTGAACCACTGGGACTGCACCTTAAGTATGGCCACAAACACCACCGACACGCCAAGGCCCACCAGGAACCGGCCCACGTAGCCCATTTCTATACCCGTCGCCCTGCCGAATACAATCGAGCCGATACCCGCCACCAGCGCCCCGGCGGTAACCGTTTTCCTTGCCCCCAGCGTATCGGCAAGAACGCCCGAGGGTATCTGCATAAAGGTATAGACATAAAAGTACACCGCTCCTAAGCTGCCTAGGGCAGCCGCTGTGACCCCGAACTCGGACATCAGGTTGTCCGCCACCACCCCGGTGGCAATCCTGTGAAAAAACACTATGACATAGGCCAGGCACATGGTACCCCATACCAACCACCTGTACCCATACCCCTTAGGCAGTTTTGAATGATGCTTCAAAGACTCTCCTCCTTAATCCACGCTGTCCTTTTGCGCTCTAAGATAAGCAAATATAAACGGGTCCAAGTCCCCGTCCATCACCCTGTTTACATTCCCCACCTCCACGTTGGTCCTGTGGTCCTTGACCATACTGTAGGGGTGAAATACATAGGACCTTATTTGGCTGCCCCAGGCAATCTGGTTGTACTCGCCCTGCAGGTCCTCTATCTTTTCTTTTTGTTCCCGCTCCTTGAGCTCTATAAGTTTTGACTTAAGCATCCTCATGGCGGTTTCGCGATTGCTGTGCTGGGACCTTTCGTTCTGGCACTGCACCA
This sequence comes from Clostridiales bacterium, assembly GCA_012728565.1. Lineage (GTDB taxonomy): Bacteria > Bacillota > Clostridia > Ch29 > Ch29 > JAAYEV01. The sequence goes on along the minus strand of JAAYEV010000247.1, from coordinate 6,549 downwards.
CTATACCGGTTGGAATATGGGTTATCCTGACGGCAGAATCGGTTTTGTTCACGTGCTGCCCGCCGGCGCCGCTGGACCTGTAGGTGTCAATCCTCAGGTCGTCCGGGTTTATATCCACTTCCACCGTTTCGTCCAGTTCCGGCATTACATCCAGCGAAGCAAAGGAAGTATGCCTCCTGCCGGACGCATCAAAGGGGGAAATCCGAACCAGCCGGTGCACGCCCTTCTCCGCCTTAAGGTAGCCGTAGGCGTTTTCTCCCTCCACCAGCAGCGTGGCGCTTTTAATCCCTCCCTCGTCGTCCGCCAGCAGGTCCAGTACCTTTACTTTAAAGCCCTTGTCCTCCGCCCACCGGGTATACATCCTCATTAGCATTTCCGCCCAGTCCTGGGCCTCCAGCCCGCCGGCACCCGAATGCAGCGAAAGTATTGCGTTTTTGTCATCGTATTTGCCGTTAAGTAGCGTTTCAATCTTAAGCTGCTCCAAGCGTTCAACAAAGCCGGCAAAACTATCCTGTATTTCGGATGCCAGTGCACCATCGTCCTCTTCCTCCGCCGCCAGCTCAAACAACACCTTTAAATCTTCAAATTCCTTATAAACGGCGTTGTATTTTTCCACCTTCGCCTTCAAACCCTTTAAGCTATTTATCGTGGCGGCAGCCCTGTCGCTGTCGTTCCAAAAACCGGGGTCCGCCATCTCCTTTTCCAGCTCCGCAATTTGTTGGACGGCATGGTCCACGTCAAAGGGAGACCCTCATTTCCTGCATATCCTTCTCAAGGCTTTCCATTTGCTGGCTGTATTGTTCCAATTCCAACATAAATATCACTCCTTACCTACCACAGCACTTTTTGTATTTCTTGCCGCTTCCGCAGGGACAGGGGTCGTTCCTGCCCACCTTACCCTCCTTTTTGACCGGTTTCTTGGCTGCCTCCCCATGGCTTGCCTCCACCGGCTGGGCCACCCTTTCCCTTTTCGGTACCTGCTCTATCCTAACCCCGAACAGGTAGCTTACCGTATCTTCCTTTATAGAATTTATCATTTCCTGGAACATCTCGTAGCCTTCCTTCTGGTACGCTATAACCGGGTCCTCCTGCCCGTACGCCCTAAGGCCTATACCCTGTCTCAGCTGGTCCATGTTGTCTATGTTCTCCATCCACTTCATGTCCACAACCCTGAGCAGTATTACCCTTTCCAGTTCCCTCATCTGTTCGGAGCCAATCTTTTCTTCCTTATCGTTATAAATTTCAAGGGCCTTTTCCATAAGCATATCCTTAAGAGTCTCCCGGCTTAGGTCCTCGGGGTTTCCAAAGGACAGAGGTTCTTTAATCACAAACACTTTTTTCGCGTAGGTCTCAAGGCCCTTTAAATCCCATTCCTCGGGGTACTGGCTGTGGGAGGTATAGATATCCAGCATCGAATCTATTACATCGCTTATCATCTCGAGGACCTGGTCTTTTAGGTTCTCTCCCTCCAGCACCCTTCGACGCTGCGCATAAATTACTTCCCTCTGCTTGTTCATCACATCGTCATACTGCAGCACATGCTTCCTTATATCAAAGTTCCGGGCCTCCACCTTCTTCTGGGCGTTCTCTATCGACTTGCTCAGGATGGAATGTTCAATGGGCTGGGAATCATCAAAGCCCAGCTTGTCTATCATGCCCATTATCCGCTCCGACCCGAACAGCCTCATCAGTTCATCTTCCATGGAAATGTAAAACTGCGAAGAACCGGGGTCCCCCTGCCTTCCCGACCGGCCTCGAAGCTGGTTGTCAATCCTCCGGCTCTCATGCCGCTCGGTGCCTATTACATGCAGGCCGCCCAGCTCCTTAACACCTTCGCCGAGAACTATGTCGGTTCCCCTGCCCGCCATGTTGGTGGAAATGGTCACCGCACCCCGCTGACCCGCCTTTGCTATGATCTGGGCTTCCTTCTCATGGTACTTGGCGTTTAGAACCTCGTGGGGCACGCCCCTTCTTTGCAGCATCCTGCTTAAAAGCTCGGATTTTTCAATGCTTATGGTGCCCACAAGTATAGGCTGTCCAACCGCATGCCTTTGTATAATGTCTTCCACCACCGCTTTAAACTTTCCCTCGGTGGTCCGGTAGACAATATCCGGCAGGTCATTCCTTATCATGGGCATGTTGGTGGGTATCTCCACAACGTCCATGCCGTAAATAGCCCGGAATTCCTCCTCCTCGGTCTTGGCGGTGCCCGTCATTCCCGCCAGCTTGCTGTACATCCTGAAATAATTCTGGAAGGTTATGGTGGCCAGGGTTTTGGATTCCCTTTCAACCTTAACCCCCTCCTTGGCCTCTATGGCCTGGTGCAGCCCATCGCTGTATCGCCTCCCGAACATTAGTCTCCCGGTAAACTCGTCAACTATTATAACCTGGTTGTCCTTTACTACGTAGTCAATATCACGGGACATAAGCCGGTGAGCCTTAAGGGCCTGGTTTATATGATGGGATATCTCCATATTCTCCGGGTCTGCCAGGTTTTCCAGGTTGAAATATTGTTCCGCCTTCCTTACCCCCTCTTCGGTCAGCGTCACGGTGTTTGCCTTTTCGTCAACCGTGAAGTGCTCTTCCGGTCTTAAGCCCCTTACAAAGGTGTCCACCACCGAATAAAGCTTGGTGGACTTCTCGCCGACACCGGAAATTATCAACGGGGTCCTGGCCTCGTCTATCAGTATGCTGTCCACCTCGTCTATTATGGCATAGTTAAGTCCCCTTTGCACCATCTGCTCCTTGTAAATAACCATGTTATCCCTCAGGTAGTCAAAACCAAACTCGTTGTTGGTACCGAAGGTTATGTCGGCATTATAGGCCTTTTTACGCTGCTCAAAGTCCAGGCCGTGCACAATAAGCCCGACCTCCAGCCCCAGAAACTTGTATATTTCACCCATCCACTGGCTGTCCCTGGTAGCCAGATAATCGTTCACGGTGACTATATGAACCCCTTTCCCGGCCAGGGCATTAAGGTAACCCGGCAGTGTCGCCACCAGGGTTTTACCTTCGCCGGTTTTCATTTCGGCAATCCTGCCCTGGTGCAGCACAATGCCTCCCATAAGCTGCACAGGGAAATGCCTCATATTTAGAACCCTGACCGACGCCTCCCTTACCACCGCAAAGGCTTCCACCAGCAGGTCGTCAAGGGTCTCTCCTGCAGCAAGCCTTTTTTTAAACTCGTCGGTCTTTTGCCTAAGCTGTTCATCGCTGAGGGTTTTCATCCGGCCCTCCAGCGCTTCTATCGCTTCCACCGTTTTATTCAGCCGCTTAATTTCCCTCTCATTTGTATTGCCCAGGATTTTTGATAAAAAATTTGCCATATCCAACACCTCGTCTTTAATTCAAAGTAAATTCTATCATGAAATAAACCAATAGGCAATTAAGAGAAATGTGGCACCCCGCTTTAATCAGGGTGAGGTGATGCATTAAAAAAACCCCTTAACGGGGCGATATTTTGTACAATTTCAGCCGGCGGCCCGTGGGCTTTACCCCGGCATCTGCCAACCGTCTGCTGCCAACTACCAACTATTAGATTCTGCTTTTATACTTAAACCTTATCATTCGGCTCTGCCTTGCTATTTTTTCTTGCATCATTGCCTTTTGAACAAACAGTATTACTCCAAGGCAAATAATGAAGTCGCCTATGCTCATCAGCTTGGGGAAGGGATACGGCGGAGGAAGCACTATTACATCCGCAAGAAAAGGAAGCTTGGTATCCAAGGTAAGGGGCTGGTGCGTAATGATACCGCCGGCGGAAATAATCTGTGCTTCTTTGTCCAGTCCCGCCCTCTGCAGGCCTTCTAAGGATATGGGCATTGCCCCTCCGTTTATGAATATCACAATGAAATTTAACAGCACACCTATGAAAAGAACCCACATAGCCGGATGCTCCCTGTTGGATATTATCGCTATAAACAGAATAAGGTATGACAAGGAATGAAGGTATATACCGAAGTCTCTAACAACCTCTATACCGGCCGCTACCGCAAACAGGGTTCCGAATTCTATTACAAAGGCTAGTATAAACATCCATGGGTGGTGTATTGTCACCTGCCCCAAGCTCCTAAACTTTCCCCCACGTAATTTGCCTATTATTAGCGAAAGCAAGACGCCTTCAATCAGCACGTTTCAACAACCCCTTATCAAATAGTTTAACAAAAGTATCCGCCACCCGGGGATGGAACTGCTTTCCCGCCTGTTCCTTAATCACATCCCGGGCTTCTTCCGCCGTCAGCGCTTTTCTGTACGGCCTGTCGTTGGTCATGGCATCAAAGGCATCAGCCACTCCAAGGATATATGATTCAATCGGTACCTCTTCTCCGCCTATACCGTCAGGATATCCTTTACCGTCATACCGCTCATGGTGATGCCGGATTATTTTGGAAGCATCCCTAAAGAAGTCAATGTCCCTTAATATATCTGCCCCTATGGCGGAGTGCTCCTTTATTTTATCATATTCATCGGAGGTAAGCCTACCCGGTTTTTGCAAAACATTGTCGGATATACCTATCTTGCCGATATCGTGGAGGAGACCCGCATACATTATATTGTCTATCCTGGACTCGGAAAGCCCCATTCCCCGGGCTATGGCTGTCGAATATAAGCTTACCCGCTCGGCATGACCGCTGGTCTCCGGGTCCTTGGCTTCCAATGCCTTGGACAGGGCCTGTATGGTTTCCAGGTAGCTGCTCTTTAGGTCTATATACAGTTTAAAGGAATACCTTGCCATGAGCAGCGGGCCAAATAATAAAAGTATTCCAAAATACCCGTAGTTTTGGTAAGCAATAGCCAGTATTACTCCAAGGGGTGACATTGTTAGATAATTTTGCACTACCCAATTAACATTCTGTTTCCAAATAGACCTAATGGTCTTATTCAATAGATTTGAGATCAATAGCATAACAGTAGAAGAGTTTACTGCCAGGTAAACAAGAGATGCTATTGAAATCGGTAATATCACCCCTGGCAAGCTTATATATCCACCGGGCACATATAAGCTACAATATACTATACCCGATACAACTGATGAAACGAAAGCAATACATACATTGAAAAGTGTTTTATAAAACGGAGTATTAAATACATGCCCGATTTTTCCAGATCTCTTATACACCGACATCAAATTACCGGCAGCAATAACCAAGCCTGCTGTTAGAGGATTGAACAACATAACAATACAAACAAGTATTGCAAATACCACAGAAACGCTGATTTGGTCTGGTAAAGCAATGCTTAATGACTCACCTATTGTAGCCAAAACAACAAAAAATATTACTTCTGTAATATCTTTTTCTAGTCCCCATACATTAAAAGAATATATCCCTAATATTATTGCAAGAATAACAGCTGCTCCAATTATCAATTTCACTTTCACAGGAAGTCTGTCCATTGTTAATTCTCCTTAGGCTGACATAACTCCAATTCAGGCCGGCTTAACGAGTTTATTTCCAAGTCCAACCGGCGCCGCCGGCAAGAACAAGAGCCATCAACGACAACAAAACGCTTATTACCTTTGCCATGGATATAGCCTCCCTTACCTGTTTGTCCGCCCTTCCGCTAATTAAGCCAGCTATACCATCTCCGCTTAAAAGAATTGCCGGCCTGAATTATAGAGTTATTTGCCCGTTAATTTGGCTATCCTTCTGTTTACCGCATCCAAGGTTGCTTTGACTACTGCTTCCTTTATATCCCCCAAATTCATAGAAGAACCTATAAGGAGCTGCTCCCCGTTTTTATCGACACACGTAACAGCTACCACCACCACATTTGTTTTGGCTATGTTGAGAGTCCCCACGTCCTCCACCACAAAAATTTCCCCAATATTTAAAAAATCTGACAGGGCTTTCAGTGTCGCCTGGGCTATGGTCCTGTTTATGCTGGTAGTTGTGTTGATGCCCTTTTGACTGCCGCAGTAATCCTTCTCCCCGTGAGAAAGGATAACTCTCACATCAATCTCCAGCCCCTTGCTTGCGACCTCCATGCCCTTGAATACAATGCGCATATCCCTTTGTACTACGCTGTCACAACTCAGCTGGGCAATGCTTATAATCCTATGGTCAATTTCCAGGTCGAATTTGGCTGTAACAGCCGACTGAATATCCCTCACTATCTGCTTGGCGTTCCTGGACTTGTCGGCCAATGCATGTATTTCCACCAGGTTACCCGTATCATCCAGCTTGACCTTGGAAGAAACTATCCCCTCAATATCATTAATAAGTTCCTGTAAAGCGGTCTCTGTGACATTCTGCTTTTGTGCCATTGTTTCCCCTCTCTTCGGCAGTTATGGTAAGCCGGTATACTTTTCCTTCCCATCAGTCTACTGTTAACTACACCGGTTCCTATTCCATACCGGATATTTATGTATTCGACTTATATTCATAGATTCCTTTATTTTACCAACAAAAATCGAGTAGGAGGGGGTGATTAACCCCCGTCCTCTCACACCACCGTACGTGCCGTCCGGCATACGGCGGTTCGAAAAGATATTAATGGACTAATGAATATCTTTCGGATACTGACTTTAGACCCAAACTTTTTAGGTAT
>JAAYEV010000246.1 GCA_012728565.1 Clostridiales bacterium | reverse complement strand
TGTCATACATCCTGTTCCTTATATGTATCCAGCAGGAGCCAAGCCCCATCGAATGGGCGGTAAGCTGTGCCAGTATGCCGGCTATGGTTGTATCCTCTATCCAGGTATCCCGGCGGTCGGATTCTCCCAGCAGCACTATCCCCAGCGCCGCATCCTTTAAGAAAACCGAGCTGCCCTTTCTCACCGTTGACAGGGTTTCCAGGAGGTCCCTGTCGGTTACCAGTATGAATTCCCAGGGCCTCTGGTTGCTGCCCGAGGGCGAAAGCAGCAGCGCCTTTACCAGGTTGTCCAGTTTATCCCCCTCCAGCGGTACCTTTTTGTATTTGCGAATGCTTCTTCTTTTCTTGAGAAGTTCTATCATTTCGCTCCCTCCTATCCTTGGTATTTTATCCTATTATACTTTATTGTGCCATTAAATTAAAGTATGATACGGCCGGGATACTTTTCCCGGCCCTTGACATCGCAATGTCTCGATGCTATTATATTTTTTAGGAAAACCAAATATAATCTTCAGGGCAGGGTGAAATTCCCGACCGGCGGTAATGCGGATAAGGTCCGCTAGCCCGCGAGCTCACGCTGACCCGGTGCGATTCCGGGGCCGACAGTATAGTCTGGATGGGAGAAGATTGATTTTTTTATTTCCCTGAGATTATATTGCGGGGAATTTTAATTTTCAGGGAGGTAAATTGCAATGAATCAAGACTTAAACAAAATCGTAAAACTGGCACTGCTTTCCGCACTGTCAATACTGCTGATGCTGACCATTAGGTTTCCAATCATTCCATCGGCACCCTTTTTAGAATACGAACCGGGGGACGTTCCCGCCCTTATAGGCGCATTTTTGTACGGCCCGGGCGCGGGACTGTTGATAACCGCCGCGGTTTCGCTGTTCCAGGCAACCACCGTCAGCGCGGGAAGCGGCTGGATCGGGGCGATAATGCATATGGTCGCCACCGGCACCATGGTTTTGGTGGCAGGCCTTATTTACAGGAAGGTACACACTTTCAAGGGAGCCATTTTGGCCCTTGCGGCGGGCACCCTTGGCATGACCCTTATAATGATACCGCTTAACCTTTATTTCACCACCAAGTTCCTGGGAGTACCCGTTGAGGCGGTAAAGGCAATGATTGTGCCCATCATAGTACCCTTTAACCTTATAAAGGCGACTGCAAACTCGGCCCTTACGGTACTTGTATACAAATCGGTGGCAAAGGTGTTAAGAATTGCGCCTATCGGCGGCGAAGCCCGCCAGCACGAATAAAACCAGAGGGACGGGGTTTGTGACATAAATCACAACCCCGTCCTTTTATCTATCGATTCAGTCAACCCTTTTTATGCGAGCGCCCAGGTCCCGCAGCTTTTTGTCCAGGTTGTGGTAACCCCGGTCAAGGTGGTGGATGTCGTATATCTCGGTCTGGCCCCGGGCAGCCAGGCCCGCCAGCACCAGGGCCGCCCCCGCCCTCAGGTCGGTGGCCTTAACCCTCGCCCCGGTAAGCTCCGGCACCCCCTGCACCACCGCGCTCCTGCCGTCTATTTTTATGCAAGCCCCCATCCTGCGCAGCTCGTTTACGTGCATGTACCTGTTGTCAAAAACCGTTTCTATTATTATGCTGGTGCCCCTGGCAACGCTCATAAGGGCCATCATCTGCGCCTGCATATCGGTCGGGAACCCCGGGTAGGGCAGTGTTTTTATATCCACCGCATCCACCCTCCCGTCGCATTGCACCCTCACGCTTGTGCCCAGTTCCTCCACCGTCACGCCGGCCTCCCTAAGCTTTGCTATAATGGGCATAAGATGGCATAAAACAATATTCTCCACTATAATGTCCCCCCCGGTAATTGCCCCGGCAATCATGAAGGTCCCCGCCTCAATCCTGTCGGGAATCACCGTATGGACCGCACCGCCCAGTTCCTTTACCCCGTCGATTCTTATGGTGTCGGTACCCGCTCCCTTTATTTCACCGCCCATTTTGTTTATGAAATTCGCCAGGTCCACTATCTCCGGCTCTTCGGCGGCGTTTTCTATCACCGTCCTGCCCTCCGCCAGGGCGGCGGCCATCATTATGTTTTCGGTGGCCCCAACGCTGGGAAAGTCCAGGTAAATCCTTTCCCCCCTAAGCCGGTCCGCCTTGGCCTCCACGTAACCGTAGCCGAGGGTTATTTCCGCCCCCATGGCCCTGAAACCTTTAAGGTGCAGGTCTATGGGCCTTGTTCCGATGGCGCATCCTCCCGGCAGGGATATCCTTGCCTTCCCCAGCCGGGCCAGCATTGGACCCATCACAAGGAAGGACGCCCTCATCCGCCGTACCAGTTCGTAGGGCGCTTCATGGTTGTCTATTCCCTTTGAATTTATCTCAATCCTGCCGCCC
>JAAYEV010000035.1 GCA_012728565.1 Clostridiales bacterium | reverse complement strand
ATGGCGGTTTTGACTCCCAGTTTTTTCGAGGTAATACATGCCACAATATTGGCTTCATCGCTGTCGGTAACGGCGATAAAAAGGTCCCATCCCTCGATCCCCAGTCCTTTTAATAGGCTGCTGGATATGCCGTTACCTCTTTTTGTAAGCACATCAAAATTATCATTTATTTTATCAAGGACATCCTGATTTGTATCTACTACCAGAATATCATGATTTTCCTTCACTAAACTCTCCACCAATTGGTATCCGACTTTTCCGGCCCCAATGATTGCTATTCGCATTTGTCTTACCCCCATCTAAACTCATTTCGGTACAATGGACAAGGGACATTATGTTGTCCCTTGTCCATTGTACCTGCTCAAACTTTATACACATTAATATAACACTTTTCGAATCAAAAAGCATCCAGCAATTTTATTGTCGTAATCCAGTATTTATAATACCCCTATCTTGGCATATTCGCTATATCCCTGAAGGTCTCTATATAAAGGTGTATGTCCATCGCAACAGCCACCGAATCAAAGCCCCTCTTGAAATACCCGGATGCGGTTTTTTTGTCGGGGGCGAATATAAACGCGTACTTATTCTGCCTTTTGCACTTTTCCAGTACCATGTCTATAATGCGCTGAATTTCCGGGTCGGACATTTTCCCCGGCTTGTCATAGGACTGGCTCAGGTCATAGGGCCCTATGAAGATCCCGTCCACGCCTTCCACATCCAGGATAGCATCCAGGTTTTCCACGCATTCCCTGGTCTCGCACTGGGGCAGCACCAAGGTATTTTGGTTGGCGTCCCTAAAGTATTCCTCCAGGCTTTCTATGTCCCCATAGTCTGATGCCCTAGTAAGAGCCACTCCCCTTCGGCCCATAGGATAGTATTTGGCGTACTCAATAACTCTCTCCACCTCTTGCCGGGTCCTTATCATGGGTACAATAATCCCCTGGGCGCCGACGTCCAAAACTTTTAAAATTGACGGCCTGGAAAAGTCCTTCACCCTTACCAGCGGTGTGATGTTTCTTCTTTCGGCGGCCCTTATGTACTGCTGCACAGTTTCCACGCCGTAGGGGCCGTGTTCCTTGTCCAGGATTACATAGTCCATACCCGCAATGCCCAGCGCTTCAACCGCCTCGCTCGAACCCATACTGAAAAATGTGCCCACTGTTTTTTTGCTTTGCTGCAGTTTTTCCTTTAAAAGGTTTTTCATGGTTACGCATCAGCCTCTCTTCTATCAATTACCATGTTCCTATGGATACTCTTTCATTCTTTACAGTTTCTATACAGCATGCAAATACCCTTCCCGTTAAACTAAAAAACCCTTACTTTCCATCGCGGATTGACAAAACCTTGTCCAGGGGGTAACATGGAATTAAATGGATGTACCAATCCGGCTTTATTTAGAATAAACTCATTTATAACAGGTGATTGGAGGTAACGGGTATGAAAATAGGACAGGCCTTGGCCGTAATATGTATTGCAGCCGTCCTCCTGGCGGGCTGTGCAGCAGGCCAGGACGGAACTACGCCTGCCGAACCGGGATACAAAAAAATAACCGCCCGGGAGGCGAAGGATATTATGGACAGTGAAGATGCCATTATACTGGATGTGCGCTCCCGGGATGAATACGAAAAAGAGCATATACAAAACGCAGTCCTGCTGCCCAACACCGAGATAGAAAGCCTCGCGGAAGAAATGCTTCCGGATAAGAACGCAACAATACTAATCTACTGCAAGTCCGGCAAAAAAAGCGCTGAAGCGGCGGAAAAGCTTGTTAAAATGGGGTACACAAAAGTATACGACTTTGGCGGCATAGAAGACTGGCCTTACCAAACCGTTAAATGAGACCTCATCCGCCAATCCTTCAATATCCCTACCTCCCGGACAGACACACCGCTCACCGAGATGTTCGTTGTCCGCGGCAGCGACCAAAAATTGAGCGGTGCTGCATTGTTTGAATATTACCGGGAAATAGACGACAAGCTAAACTCCATCGGACACGTCCGGCACATAAAAACCCCGGGCAGGTTGTTAAACCTATACAAATAGGGGAGCCAAAGGCTCCCCCTGCTTCCGGGATTCTAGTTAGAACAGTCTCAATTGTTCAGTTTCGGCCTCAAGCCTTTTTAGGGCGGT
>JAAYEV010000245.1 GCA_012728565.1 Clostridiales bacterium | reverse complement strand
GCCCCGCCATTAGCATCGGGGGGGCGCTGGGGCTGGGGGAGGCGGCCATCCGGGCGGGAATGGTTTCCCCGGCGGTGGTTATAGTAATAGCCCTTACCGCCATAGCCAACTTCTCCACCCCGGTGTTCAGCATGGCTATAGCCCTAAGGCTGATAAGGTTCTCCTTCACAGTCCTTGCTGCAATCTTCGGACTGTTCGGGCTGCAGTTCGGGATACTGCTTATGCTAATACATCTTTGCTCGCTGCGCTCGCTGGGAATACCCTATATGAAGCCGCTGGCACCCTTTATTGCGCAGGATATCAAGGATAACATCCTGGTAGGGTGGATCTGGGGCAGGTCTACCCGGCCCAAGCTCGTTGGCTACCGCGAGCCTTTCAGGCAAAAACCGGGACAGAGGCCCCATCCCGGAAAGGACGATAAGCAATAGGAGGAGGAAAAACATGGCTGCCGATAATTTCCCCAAAACCACCACCGAAAAAATTGCCAACCGCCAGCTTCTATTCATGCTGTTTATGATGCGCACCACCGTGGTAATAGCCTTTCTGCCGGTCCTCACCTCGGCGGATGCTCTACAGGATGCCTGGGCTTCCGCCATAGTGTCTTTTTTCACCTCAGCCCTTTTGGTGCTGATTATTGGGGGTTTAGGTATAAGGTTCCCGGAACTGACGATAGTGGAATACGCCCAGAAGCTTATAGGTAAATGGCCGGGCAGGGCAATATGCCTAATAATAGTATGGGCTCTTCTGGTAATAGTAGCCACCGATACCCGCATATACGCCGAGGCGCTTATTACCGGTTTCCTGACAGAAACGCCGCTTCCTCTTATTGTATTTGCAATGGTTATTGCCGGCTCTACCGCCGCCTATTCTGGGCTGGAGGTAATAGGAAGGTCTGCCGACCTGCTGTTCCCGATTTTTATATCAGCCATACTCCTGAGCCTTATATTTGCCATTCCGGAATTCACACTGCTTAAAAGGAACCTGGAACCGGTACTTGCCCGGGGCGTGGGACCGGTTCTTAGAGGTGCCTTAGTACCCACTATAATAATTGCCCAGTACCTTTGCCTTACAATGATTATTCCCGCCACCAACCAGCCAAAAAAAGCCCTGGGAACCGCTCTGTGGGCACTGGCCGGTTCTACGGCTGTGCTTACGCTTGTAGCCCTGGCGGTAACAGCCATACTTGGGCCTGACCGCGGGTCCCGGTCGGTATTCCCGTTTTTTAACCTAGTGAGGACCCTTCAAATCAGTGAGTTTTTAGAACGAGTAGAAATTCTCGCTCTGTTCGCCTGGGGGTTTGGAATTTTCATAGGGGTATCGGTGTTCATGTACTGCGGCACCAGAGCGGTTGCACAGGTGATAGGGCTTCACGATTATAGGGCGCTTATTGCCCCCCTTGCGGTAATATGGGGCACTTTCTCGGTACACTCCTACCAGGATATATTCCAAATCCGGACCTATTTTGATGCCAGGATTGTGGTCCCCTTTAACCTCTTTTGGATTCTATTTCCCATGGGAATCCTTTGGGCAGCCTACGGAATACGCCGCCTGACAGGGAGGAAGCCAAATGAGGAATAGGATTGCAATACTAATTGTCATAATAATGGCACTTTCGCTGACCGGCTGCTGGAACCGCCGGGACCCGGAGAACCTTGCCCACGTCCACGCCACCGGCCTGGATTATGACCCCGGGACCGGGATGTATCATCTGACGGTACAAATGGCAAACCCCGTTGCCATGGGGGACCAGGACGCCGGTCAGGGCGGCAGAGGTGAAAAGAAGCCCTACTGGGCGGTATCCGCCAGCGGACGCTTCCCCTTTGAGACTATGAGGAGCCTTGCCGAATACACCAGCCGGGAATTGTTCTGGGCCCATAACAAAGTGCTATTACTCTCCGAACGCCTTGCCAGGCACGGGGTATACGAAGCCATTGATGTCCGGGAAAGGGAACGGCAGCTAAGGCCGGCATCACAGGTAGCCATAGTGGACGGGGACATCAAGAAACTGATGGCGGCGGATTTTCCGCTGGAGGAAACCGGTGCAGAGGGAATTGCAAGACAAATAACAACCACGCGCTATGAGCGCTCCTTATTTCCGGCAAGGACTCTAAATGAGCTGTTAAGCGTCCTTGCCCAGCCAGGGGTGGATATGTTCATAGGCAGGATTGAGGTTGCCGAAGCGGCGGAAATGGCCGGCGGCCAAACCGGAAGCGATTCCGGAACGACAAATATTCAGCCGCCTGCCAGGGTGGCGGGCGGAGCATTGTTTAAGGGGGACCGGATGGTGGGATGGGCCGATGAAAGGCAAACCATAGGCTGGAACTATGCCACCGGCAGGTCCTTCCGGTCCACCGTGCTTATTACCGACCCCGTCGATGATAAAACCGAAATAGGAGTGGAAATCACCCAGCTTGACAGCCGTATGCGCCCGGTGTTCGTTGACGGCGACCTTGGGATTGAGGTGGTAATCAGGGCAGAGGGCAGGATACAGAACTTCCCGGGCTATGGAGAACTTGTCACCGAGAGCCCCTACATAAAATCCCTGGAGCAAAGAACCGCCGAATATATACGCAACACCGTTGAATCGACTATTACCCTGTCCAGGGAGCTGGAATCGGATATAATAGGCTTCGGCAACCTCATATACAGAAAGCAGCCCAAGCTGTGGAAGGAAATCGAGGACAGGTGGTATGAGGTTTTTAAGGATATTCAAATAGATATTAAGGTAGATGTTAATATAAGGCACTCGGGTCTTACGGCAAGCCCGATGGCCCCGGAGAAAAGGAGGTAGCGGTATGCGCATGGCGGGGGTATGGGCAGGTATGGTTATAATAGCGCTGGTCCAGGT
>JAAYEV010000034.1 GCA_012728565.1 Clostridiales bacterium | reverse complement strand
TGTGCCACGTAGGGTATCTCGTGGGCAGCCAGCACCCCTGCCAGGTCCTTCCGATACTGCATCTTGCCCGGCAGCACCTTGCCCGACGGTGAAGTGGTGGTATTTGCATACTTCGGTGTGGCAGAAGACCTCTGGATACCGGTGTTCATATAGGCACCGTTGTCATAGCAAACGTATACCATGTCATGGCCCCTCTCCATTGCTCCCGAAAGGGACTGTATACCAATATCATAAGTACCGCCGTCTCCGCCGAAGGCTATAAACTTGAAAGTCTCGGCAACCTTTCCTTTCCGCTTGAGTGCGTTGTAAGCGGCTTCAACTCCGCTTACGGTTGCCGCAGCATTTTCAAAGGCATTGTGTATAAAGGAATCCTTCCATGCCGTATAGGGATAAATGGTGGTCGCCACCTCGAGGCATCCGGTTGCACATCCGATAACAGCCCTGTCTTCCGGTTTCAAAGCCCTCAGCACTCCCCTAACAACGGTGGGCGCACCGCAGCCGGCACACATCCTGTGTCCGCCGGTCAGCCTATCGGGTTTCTGGACAACTTCTTTAAGTTTGTATGCCAATTCTCACACCTCCTATTCCCTTACTCCGACGTAATTGTACGTCTCGAATATCTTGCCTGTTTTAGCTATATCAATCAGGTTCCTGTACACCTTTTCTATATCGTCCATGGTAACGTCCCTTCCGCCCAGACCGTAGATATAGCTTATAACATTGGTATCGGCCTTGGCTCCGTAAAGGGCGCTTCTTACTTCGGTAAATACCGGGCCGCCCGCAGCAGAGAAGCTGTCCGCCTTGTCCATAACGGCCAGCGCCTTAAGTCCCGATAGAGCCTTCGCAATCTCATCAGCGGGGAAGGGTCTGAACACCCTTATCTTAACCAGCCCTGCCTTGACGCCTTCATCCCTTAACTTGTCCACTACCTCTTTGGCGGTACCCGCCGAAGAGTTGAGAATAACTATGCCTACTTCGGCATCTTCCATCCTGTACTCTTCGAACAGGCCGTATTTTCTGCCGGTGAGTTTCTCGTATTCTTCAGCAATCTGCAGAATCACTTTTTTTGCATTTCTCATTGCCTCCGCCTGCTGTCTCTTGTGTTCGAAATAGTGCGGCGGCAGGTCCAGCGGACCCATGGTTATGGGGTACTTGGCGTTGAGCAGGTACTCATCCGGCTCATAGGTTCCAACGAATTCCCTTACCTTTTCGGTCTCAAGAAGTTCTATATTTTCAACCGAGTGGCTTACTATAAACCCGTCCATGCATACCATAACCGGCAGCAGTACGTCCTTATGCTCGGCAATTCTTACAGCTTGGATTATATTATCGTAGGCTTCCTGGTTGTCTTCGGAATATAGCTGTATCCAACCGGAATCCCTGGCGCCCATCGAATCGCTGTGGTCATTGTGTATGTTGATAGGCCCGGACAGAGCCCTGTTAATGAGCGGCATTACTATAGGCAGCCTGCTGGAGGCGGCAATATAGAGCACTTCCCACATCAGGGCCATACCGTTGGCCGAAGTCGCCGTCATAGCCCTGGCCCCGGCGGCGCTGGCTCCTATGCAGGCGCTCATTGCGCTGTGTTCGGATTCCACAGCTACAAACTCGGTATCCACCTCTCCGTCCGCCACAAACTGGGAAAAATACTGGGGCACTTCTGTGGACGGTGTTATCGGGAAAGCGGCGACCACATCCGGGTTAATCTGTTTCATGGCGGTTGCAACCGCTTCGTTACCGCTTAATCTTTCACGAATAGCCATTATTCTCCCTCCTTACTCATCCTTAATAAAATCATAAACGTCAAAGGGGCAGGAATCCACGCAGACCCCGCAGCCTTTGCAGTGGTCATAGTCAATACCGACTACCTTTCCGTCCTTCATCTCAATGGATGAATCGGGGCACATAAAAAAGCAAACCATGCACTGCTTGCATTTTTCCAGGTGGAAAACGGGCTTCATGGACCGCCAGGACCCTGTTTCAAAGTCCTCGGCATTACCCGCATCGTAAATTATCCCGGCCCTGGTTATCTCCTTCCAGTTTACATCCGGTTCTACAACCCTTCTCCTTTCTTTCATATCCCCTTCACCTCCTGGAGAGCTCTCTTGATGGCTTTCATGTTGCCTTCAATGACTTCCGGCTTTGATGCAAACTTGTGCTTGAAAGACTCCTCCATGCTGGCTATAAACTCTTCTTCCTTCATAACTCCGCTCACCTTTACTATTGCTCCCAGCATAGGAGTATTCGGGAAATACTTGCCCAAGGATTCGATGGATATGGTCATCGCATCAACTGTGTATACCTTGCCTTCGAAACCCTTTAGCTGTTTCTTGATCTCGGCGGGCTCCTTCTGGGTATTGACCAGGATAGCGCCGTCCTTCTTTAAGCCGGCAGCAACGTCCACGTCCTTTATAAGGGACTCGTCCACCACTACCACATAATCCGGCTCGTAGATGTTGCTGTGAATCCTAATCTTGCTGTCGGATATTCTGTTGTAAGCAGTAATAGGTGCGCCCATTCTTTCAGGTCCGTATTCAGGAAAGCCCTGGATATACTTCCCCGTATTGAACGCAGCCTCTGCCAGCAGTAGGGATGCGGTTTTCGCCCCCTGGCCTCCCCGGCCGTGCCAGCGAATCTCAACTGTTTTGCCCATTATTTGGTTTCCTCCTTTCATTTATACCATCTTCTGTTATATAACAGGTACCCATAATTATAACTGTTATACTATAGTTATTCGCTGCATGTATAACAGTTATGTAAACCTTACAGTTATGAACCTTCCGGCTGTGTAACAGATGACATAACTTAGTATAACAGAAACCACTACCGCCTGTCAACGAATTGTATACCGTTGTACAATTTGTGTCAGCGTGTCTTAAACTCGTTAAAAAATCCCGACACCTTGTCCTTTACCGCATCCAGCTCTTCCTTGGCAAAGGGGGTAAGCTTTCCTTCCCCCGCCAATACGCTGCTGCAGTCCCTAAAGTTCTGCAGTATATACCTTCGACTGCCTTTAATGTATTCAGCAATCTCCAATACGTCCCCAACTTCAAGAAGTTCCCTGCACACGGTGGTCCTGAATTCGTAATCAGCGGATAAGTCCCTTACAAGGTCTATGCTTCGCTTAATCGCCTCGATATCAACCGGCCTGCCGGCTACTTTTTCATACTTTTCAAAGGGCGCCTTGATATCCATGGCAACATAGTCCACCCTTTTATTTTTCAAAAGATTTTCCAACACCCCGGGGGAAGTGCCGTTCGTGTCCAGCTTCACCAGGAAGCCTCTTCGCTTTACCTCGCCCAAAAAAGGTTCCAGCCCGGCATGCAGCGTTGGTTCCCCTCCCGAAACGCATATCCCGTCCACCATGTTCCGCCTTTTTTCAAGGTATCCAAACACCTGTGCCTCGTCTATGCTCTCCCCTATGTCCTTGAGAAGATGGGAGTTATGACAGTATGGACACCTGAAATTGCACCCCCCTACAAAATATACCGTGCAGATTTTATTCGGATAGTCAATAAAGGAGGCCTTTACCTGCCCCAAGAATTCCATTTCCCTCACCTCGCTTTTCTCATGTCCCGTTTCATACATACCATACGAGTGCTTCCTACTGGATGCAAAACCCACCCTTAAGGGTGGGTTTTGCCATTAATAATCCTTCGTTCAGCTTACTGCAAACTCCAGCCTGTCCTTGTATTCTTCCTGTTTGCCCTTGTTCCAGGACTGCACCGGCCTGTGAAATCCCACCACCCTGGTCCAGACCTCCGCGTCACTGCCGCATTCGGGGCAGGTAAAGTGCTCGCCCTTTAAGTACCCGTGGTCCGGACAAATGGAAAAGGTGGGCGTTATGGTAATATACGGAACGGTACTGTTTTCAAATATCCTCTTAATAAGCAGTGCACACGTCTCGGGATTGTCTATTTCCTCCCCTATAAACCCGTGCAGTACCGTTCCGCCGGTATACTGGGCCTGAAGTTTTTCCTGCAGTTCCACCGCCTCGAAAATATCCTCGGTATGGTTTACCGGCAGTTGGGTGGAATTTGTATAATAGGGCTCCCCGTTTCCTTGGGTGAAAATCTTGGGATACATCTTCTTGTCAAGACGGGCGAACCTGTAGCCGGCTCCTTCGGCCGGAGAAGCCTCCAGGTTCCAGAGGCTGCCGGTCTCTTCCTGGTAAATCTGTATTACCCTGTTCATAAACTCCATAATCTCCAGCGCAAACTCCCGCCCTTCCTCGGTGGAAATGTCCTTGCCCAACAGGTTTATGCAGGCCTCGTTCATACCGTTAAGGCCGATGGTGGAAAAATGGTTTTTGAAGTATTCACCGGTCTCATCCTTTACGCCCTGCAGGTAATACCTGGAATAGGGGTAAAGCCCCGCATCCATGTACTTTTCCAGGACCTTTCTCTTGGTCTCGCATATTTCCTTGGCGTATTCCATAAGCTGGCGGGTACGCCTTTTGAAGTCCTCCTTGCTGCTGGACAAGTAACCAATCCTGCTCATATTGAGGGTAACAACGTTAATGGAGCCCGTTAAGGGATTGGCCCCGAACAGCCCCCCACCCCTTCGCCTCAGCTCGCGGTTGTCAATCCTCAACCGGCAGCACATGGACCGAACGTCCTCCGGCGACATATCCGAATTTATAAAATTGGCAAAGTAGGGTGTGCCGAATTTGCCTGTCATCTCCATTATCTTTTTCACCGTATCCGATTCCCAGGGAAAGTCCCTGGTAATGTTTACGGTGGGTATCGGGAAACTGAAGGTTCTTCCCCCGCCGTCGCCCTCCATCATCACTTCGCAAAAGGCCCTGTTTAGCATATCCATTTCCTTTTGGAATTCGCCGTAGCACTTGTCGGCATTTTTACCGCCTATAATGGCCGGCATGTTCCTAAGCAGCGGGTGCGGCGTTATGTCAAGGGTGATGTTTGTAAAGGGCGTCTGGAACCCGACCCGGGTAGGGATATTAAGGTTGAATATGAACCTCTCAATGGATTTCTTGGTTTCTTCGTAGCTAAGCCCGTCATAGTATATGAAAGGTGCAAGGTATGTATCAAAGCTTGATACGGCCTGGGCGCCCGCCGCTTCTCCCTGCAGCGTATAAAGCAGGTTTACAAGCTGGCCCAGGGCGGATTCCAGGTGTTTCGGCGGGGTTGATTCCACCTTTCCCTTTGCCCCTTTAAAGCCGTTTCTCAAAAAGGCCTCCAAGTCCCAACCACAGCAGTAGGGAGCCAGTATTCCGAGGTCGTGAATATGTATATCGCCGTTAACATGGGCGTCCCGGAGTTCCTTTCTGTATATCTTGTTCAGCCAGTACTTTTTGGATATGCTTTCCACTATGTGGTTGTTGAGCCCCTGCAGCGAAAAGCCCATATTAGCGTTCTCATTTACTCGCCAGTCCTCAAGGTTAACGTATTTGTCTATCATGCTCTCTGCATCCATGAGCAGATTCTTTACGTCCCGGAGTTCCTCCTGTTTTCTCCTGTACAGTATGTATGCCTTGGCGATCTTGGCGTGACCCTCTTCAATAAGAACCCTCTCGACTATATCCTGTATGTCTTCCACCGTGGGTATCCCGGAACCATGCGTTTCATTGACGATGTCGGTGACTATCGCTGCCAGCCGTTCCGCCTCTTCCCTGTCGTCTCCGCCCACCGCCCTAATTGCGGCAAATATTGCGTTTTCAATCTTTGTGATGTCGAAGCTTACTATTTCTCCGTTGCGTTTTTGTATTTTCTTTATCATTAAAGCTGACCCCCTTAGATACAAACTGTCAGTTATATTTTATCTTATTAAGTCCATCCATTAAATTCACGTAAAAAACCAAATACCCAATTTGCTGCCATTTTTCTCTAATTTCCTTCCTTAATATACTAAAATCGCAAAAACTAAAAAAATACTATATATTGTATGCTCATCAACGGCATAGTCATATATATAGTATTATCGGCATTACCGCAAAAAAATATAGCCTGAAATTATCCAACACCCAATTTGGATATACGGCTATAAAATATGTTGGAGAATAAGGATAAGCAGCACACCGGGTATTCCCAAAAACCCCGCAATAAGAGCGGTAACCGGGTTTATTGCCACCTGAACATTGAAAAAACCTCCCACCAGGTTAAGTATCCAAAGCATTATCCCGCCGATTATCCCGTTGTACAAAAGTCTCAGTAAAAATTTAACCGGCATGACTAAAAGCCAGCCTACTATATAAAGCAGCAGCAGCCCAAAGGCGTATGCCAGTATAACACTAATATCTATACTTATACCCATTTCCCCACCCCGCTAACGGCAAGTCCCATTAATATACATATATTAATGCTGCGGGGATATTATTCATTATTTTTGACGGCGGTTTTCCATAACGCCGGTTAGCAGCAGTCCACCTTAACGCCCTTTTCCTTTGCCTTTTTAAGAAGGTACATGTACCGTTTCTTTGTCGCCTCGATCCTGTATATGGCATAGTCAATCAGTTCCGGCTCGGATACGCATTCGAAGAATTTTTGCGCCTGGTTCCACTCCTCCATGGCATGTTGAATGCAGCGAATAAGCTCCTGGTCCTCCCGGTCCGCCGGGTCTTCGGGAGCGGCGTGTAAGAATCCGCTCATTTTTCCGGTAAGTTTTCCAAGGTATGCTCCAATGGCCTTTTCCATTACATCACCCCCAAGTACCGCTCTTTTACTATATATTATTGACATCTGCCCTGTCCCTATACTTTGTTTTGGATTTTTTTATTAATGCTTCCTCAATATTCAATTAGGACTATATATGGTATAATGGTGTCATCGGTTTACAAAATACTATTGGAGGTAAACAAATGAAAAAATATATTTTATTATTTCTAGTATTGGTGCTTATTTTGGCTTTGCCGGTCGGCTGCAAAAAAGATGAACCACAGCCCGACCCCGAACCCCGGCAGGAACAGCCGGAGGAAGAACCGCCGGCAGAGGTGGAAAAGGAAGTCCTTTTGTTCTATCCCGATAAGGCCAATAATTTCCTGCTGCCGGAGTTTAGAAAAATAACGGTGGATGAGACGGCAGCGCCTCAAGAGATGGCTGAGATGGTAATTAAGGAACTGATAAAAGGCACCACAAATAATATGTTAAAGTCTGTGATTTCCGACAACACCGATATATTATCCTTAAGACTCCACGGCAGTACGGCGACAATTGA
The DNA here is from genome assembly GCA_012728565.1 of Clostridiales bacterium. GTDB lineage: Bacteria > Bacillota > Clostridia > Ch29 > Ch29 > JAAYEV01. The sequence continues at coordinate 7,040 of JAAYEV010000034.1, read as the reverse complement.
TTTTTCAAAGGAGTTTTTAAACAACTCCTACAGCAGCAGGGAAAAACTCCTGCAGGTGTTTTCGGTGGTCAATACCCTATCGGAACTGGACATTGAAGAGGTCTTTATTTTGATAGAGGGCGAACCGGTGACCGACCATTACACGTCCTTGGAGGCGGATATGCCCTTTATAAGAAATGATGAACTAATCCCCAGCAAGTAAGAATGAAGGTTTTTCCGCCTAGGCCTTAATCGAACCTGTTACAGCCCTTCTTGCTATTCCAGTAAGGAGGGCTTTCGATTTTTTTGCAGCTATTTATTTTATGTAAACGTCATGTTAAAATATAGAGGTATAAGCCTGTAAAAACGCCCTATGGACGTCAAAGCGGACATATAGGAAGCATATGTTTATAATATTTTCGATCACGGTTGTTCATTAGAAGGATTTTCCATGAAAATGTTGAAAGTTTTAATTTTAAACATTTTGCAATATTCAAAAGAGGAGAGTGACTTATGAACAGTACAGCCAAGCGCCTAGAGCAAACGGTAAATGATATTGTATCTACCGAAGCTGCGGACCTTAGCGAGTCGAAGTCGGTGATAGTATCTACCGAAGTTGTGGACCTCGGCAAGCTGGAGCCGGTGCTGGAAGAATATGCGGCTACACCCGGCAGCCTTATTTCAATATTGCAGAAAGCCCAGGACATATATGGTTATTTGCCGCTTGAGGTAATGAGGCATATCGCCAAAAAAACCGGCGTAAAACCGGCATCGGTTTACGGCGTAGCCACCTTTTATACGCAGTTTAGGCTGAAACCGGTGGGCAAACACGTAATACTGCTGTGCCAGGGCACCGCATGCCATGTAAACGGCTCGGACAGCGTTCTGCCGGCGCGGCGGACAAGATTAAGAACGGCGGTCTGGTGGAGGTGCCCATGGGCATATCCTTAAGGGAAGTAATATTCGATATGGGCGGCGGGATATGCGCCAGGAAGTGTCCTGTGTCGGTTATATCGGGAAGCAAAGAAAAACTACACAGCTTTGATTAGGAAGGCTGCATAAAATGCGGCAATTGCATGGAAGTATGCCCTTTCGGTGCTATAATAGTTTAATCGGCGTAAAAGGAGGTAACAGAATGTCAAAACTTAGGGTTAACATTGATGGAATTGAAGTAACGGGATACAAGGGACAGACAATACTGCAACTGGCCATGGAAAATGGTATAGAGATACCCAATCTCTGTCATGATAACCGCCTTAAGGTGCATGGCGGCTGTGGCCTGTGCGTTGTAGAGGTGGAGGGAACACCAAAACTGCTTAGGGCCTGTGCCACCGAAATTGCAGACAACATGGTGATAAGAACCCGGTCGGAAAGAATAGACCAGTCCAGGAAAACAAACCTGGAGCTAATACTGGCCAACCATACCGGAGACTGCAAGGCTCCATGCCAGCTGGCGTGCCCGGCGGAGACCGACTGCCAGGGTTATGTGGGCCTTATCGCAAACGGCGAATACGAGGAAGCCGTCGACCTGATCAAAGAAAAACTGCCCCTGCCCGCCAGCATAGGAAGGGTGTGCCCGCACCCGTGCGAAGATGCGTGCAGGAGGAATTTCGTTGACAAGCCGGTGGCCATAGCCGCCCTAAAAAGGTTTGTCGGAGATATAGTACTGCAAAAAGGTTCCGGTCTTAAGGCCGACATAAAACCCTCCACCGGGAAAAGAGTGGCAGTAATCGGGGGCGGCCCCTCCGGCCTTAGCTGTGCCTATTTCCTTGCCCGGGAGGGGCATAAACCGGTTATTTACGAAGCCATGCCAAAGGCGGGCGGAATGCTTAGGTACGGAATACCGCAGTACCGGCTGCCCAAGGACGTACTGGACATGGAAATCGAGCTCATAAAAGAAACCGGCGTTGAAATAAACACCGGCATCAGGATAGGCAAAGACCTTTCGCTGGATTACCTTAAAGAAAACTTTGACGCTGTATACGTAAGCATCGGTGCTTGGAAAAGCACTGGGATAGGCTGTAAAGGGGAAGACCTGGATGGAGTGATGGGAGGCATAGACTTCCTGGTAAATGCAGCTCAGAAAAAACCGGTGAAACTGGGTGAAAAAGTTGCGATTATAGGGGGCGGCAACACCGCCATGGATGCCGCCAGGACCGCAGTAAGATTGGGTGCAAAAAAGGTGATGGTAATATACCGGAGAACCGAACAGGAGATGCCCGCCGAGGAACTGGAAGTGCGGGAAGCCCGGGAAGAGGGCGTTGAGTTTAACTTCCTGCTGGCACCAATTGAGATAATAGGCCAAAACGGTACGGTATCCAAAATGCGCTGCCAGAAGATGAAGATGGGCGAGCCGGACGCCTCCGGCCGCAGAAGGCCAGTGCCAGTAGAAGGTGAGGAAGTAACGCTGGACGTGGACACCGTGATAGCCGCCATAGGGCAGAGGGTGGATGCTTCCGGGCTTGAAAGTATCGGCCTTACCAAAAAAGGCACCCTGCAGTACGACCAGAGCACCTTCCAGACTCTCGTCGAGGGAGTGTTCGCCGGCGGGGATTCCGCTGCCGGCCCGGGAATCGCCATAGAAGCCATAGCCCAGGGGAAAAAAGCCGCAGGAGTTATATGCGGATACTTGGAAGGAAAGATTATCCCGGTAAGCGAAAGGTTCTATGTGAAACAGGAAAACTTGACCAAGGAAGACTTTATGGATAAAGAGGTCAAGCCAAGGGTTGAAGCAAGGGTAATGGAGCCCGAAATAAGGAAGCAAAACTTTCTTGAAGTGGCAAGCAGCTATACCGAAGAAGAGGCGAGAACTGAAGCCAAAAGGTGTATGGAATGCGGCTGCGGTGACGTGTTTGAATGCAAATTGCTATCATATGCCAACCAGTATAACGTGGAAGGCAATAAGTTTTTCGGTGTCAAAAAAGAAACAGACTATGAAGACCAACACCCGTTTATTGACCGCAACCCGGCCAAATGCGTTCTCTGTGACTTATGCGTCAGGACTTGTAGTGAAGTGACCGGCATAACGGCCCTATGCGTTGCAGAAAGAGGCTTTTATACCGTTGTTAAAACTCCATTCGGGATACAGCTTAAGGATACTGACTGCATATCCTGTGGTCAATGCGTTTCGGTATGTCCGGTAGGAGCCCTTCAGGAAAGACTGACCATTGAAAAAAGCGTACCGGTAGAACAGGTAAAAACTCCGTCGATATGTTCGTACTGTAGTTTGGGATGCAACACAGACCTTGCCACCCGGGGTTCTATGGTGATTAGGTCCCTGCCTAATAGGGAAAGCAAAGTAGACAACGGCCTGCTTTGTATAAAAGGCCGGTTCGGGTTCGATTATGCACAGGATGGTGACAGGCTGACAAAACCGATGATAAGGATGGATGGTCAGTTTAAGGAAGCAACCTTTAACAAAGCCTTTACCCACGCAGCAAAACAGCTTAACAATATACGGTCATTGTACGGGGACGGCAGCGTTGCGGTTCTGTCCTCCGCAAGGCTTACCAATGAGGAAAGCTTCCTGCTTGCAAAACTTGCCTGTGATGTTCTGAACACGGAAAACCTGGCAAGCTCGTCCAACGGCTGCAATACCGGTATCCAGAAGGTGCTGGGATATAACGCTTCGGCCAACACCTTTGACGAGCTCATATCAACCGGGCTGATTCTGTATGTGGGCGGGGAATGCTATGAAAACCATCCGGTTATGGGCATGAAACTGCTGGCCGCCGCCAAGGCGGGAGCCAAGCTTATAACTATAAGCCCCGAAAGGATAAAGGCAGGTAAATGGGCGGACCTTGAAATATATGGTGAAGACCGGCTTGGGTTTATAAAAGGCATGCTAAAATCCGCGATAGATTCGGGAAAAATAAGCGAAAAACAGGTTGAAACCAGCGCATCCGGGTATCAGGCCCTTAAGGCCGCCTTGGACGGCGTGATTCCCTCGGAACTGGCAGTTAAGGCCGCTGATATGTACTGTGGCGCAAAAAAAGCTCTTATCGTAATAGACGAGCTTTCTGTGTCCGGCGATGCAGCCAAGGCCCTTGCCGACCTTGCAGTAATAACCGGCAAGATTGGCTCGCCAAGAAGCGGCATAATACTTCTAAAGGCCATGAACAACAGCCAGGGCGCCTACGATATGGGGATTAAGAAATCGATTGGTGAACTGGACTGGAAGGGTATAAAGGCTGTCGTTACCTTCGGCGAAGAGGTGCCGGAGGATGCCCTTCAAAACCTTGAACTGCTTATAGCCTGCGACCTGTTCCTTACCGATACGGCGTCAAGAGCCGATGTGGTATTCCCGGCCGCAAGCTTTGCAGAAAAGTCCGGTACCTATACCAACACCGAAAGAAGGATACAAAGGGCCCATGCGCCCTTTGCCCCCAAATCCGGCATGTCCAACCTTGAAATTATAGCGGGCCTTGCCGCGGGGCTCGGGGCGAAGGTAGCAATAAATAACAGTGATATATGGAAAGAAATCAGGACGGCCCTCAGAGAATACTCCGGTATTAACGAAACGGATATTGAAAAGGGTACCGCCTTCTGGTCACCGGACAACCTAAGGGTGCTCTATACAAAGGGCTTCGGGTTTTCTGACAAAAAAGCCCGGCTTTATGTGCCCGGGGATGGAAACACCTTCAGGAAGGCAGTGGTACAGGATACGATAGAGAATTACTTCAACCGGAAGAAAGCCGAGATAGGACTTAAATAAGAAAAGCAGCTCATCCGATGATGGGCTGCTTTTTTACAATTCCCTTCTTCCCTCCATCGCCTTAACCAGCGTAACCTCGTCAGCGTATTCCAGGTCGCCGCCCACCGGTATCCCGTGGGCGATCCTGGTGGTCTTGATGCCCAGGGGTTTTATAAGCCTCGAAATATACATGGCGGTGGCCTCCCCCTCTATGGTGGGGTTGGTAGCAAGTATAACCTCCTTCACCGTATCGTCCTGCAGCCGGAGCAAAAGTTCCTTAATTCGTATATCCTCCGGGCCTATGTCCTCCATCGGGGATATGGCCCCGTGCAGTACATGGTAAAGCCCCTTGTATTCCCTGGTCTTTTCCATTGCCACGACGTCCCTCGGGTTTTCCATGACGCAGATTACGCTTTTGTCCCTTCTTTCATTGCAGCAAATCCTGCACGGGTCGGTATCCGTCATATTGCAGCACACCGAGCAGTGCTTTATGTTCCTCCTGGCAAAGACAATGGACCGGGCGAGATTTTCCGCCTGCTGTGGAGGCGCGTCCAATATATGAAAAGCAAGCCTCTGGGCGGTTTTCTGCCCCACCCCGGGCAGTTTTGACAATTCCTCTATAAGTTTGGCCACCGGTGCCGCATAGTAATCCATAAGTTCACTCCCATTCTAAAGGCCTGGAATATTAAGTCCTCCCGTGATTTTGGACATTTCTTCAGCCACCATCTGCTCGGCTTTTCTAAGGGCTTCGTTTACAGCCGCCAAAATCAAATCCTCAAGCATTTCCACGTCATCGGGGTCCACTGCTTCCGGTTTTATTGAAATGCTTTTAATCTCTTTTTTGCCGGTAGCCACAACCGCCACCACGCCGCCGCCGGCACTGCTTTCCACCGTTTTTTCCTCCAGTTCCCCCTGGAGCCTTGCCATTTCCTGCTGCATTTTCTGCACCTGTTTCATCATGCTCCCCATGTTTCCCATTCCAGGCATTCTGCCCTTGGCCATAAAATATCCCTCCCGTTAATTGTCCTTATTCATCCAGCCTCTCCACCAGGTCGCCGCCAAAAATGCTTACCGCTTCCTCGTACAGGCTGCAGTCTTCCCGGAGGTCCTGGCGCCCGGCTTCCCTTTGGACATCAATGCTCTCAATCTTTATATCAAAATGCGCCTTTGTCACCGAATACACCGCTTCTCCCAAAGCGTCCCTGTTTTCTTTGCTGTTGGCTATTTCATAACAGATCCCGTACAGGGCTTCACATCCCACCACCAGCATATCCTCGTTTACTCGTACCGGCCTTGAGCCCATTAACATGGTATAAAGGCCTTTCTTGTGTTTCTCAAGGTACTTCATCACGTCACCCCAGGCGGCCTCCACCTGCTCCAGGGATATATTCCCCGGCTCGGACCGGTGCCCGTCCCTTTGGAGGGCCTCCCGTTCTTCGGGCTCATCGTGCTTTTGCACATCGCTTTTGCCGTCATCGTTTTCAAGGCCTTTATCCGTTTCTTTTTCATACCCTGTATCGCTTTTTTTGTTCTGCCTCGACGAGGCCTTGCTTACAGTTTCACTGTCCCTGCCTTTATCCGGCTCTCCGGCGCCTTCCCCTGAAGGGGTAGCGGAATTATCCTCCGCAGCGGGCGGCAATTCCCCGTCGGCCGGAGCTTTATCCTTCGTACCGGCGGAAACGCCTTTAAACACCATATCCTCCAACCGTGAAAGCCGGTCCATGATTCCTTCCAGCGAATCATCCATGGAGGGTTCGCACAGCTTAACCAGCGCTACCTCAAGGAAAACCTCCGGGTAGGTGCTCCACTTGGCCTTTCCTTCAGCTTCGGACAGCACGTTTATCGCCCTTATAAGGGTGTTTACTTCCCATTCCGAGGCCAGCGCCCCAAGGGCCTCCTTCTTTTTGTCGGACAGGTCCGCAAGCCCCGAAGGGGCCACTTTTATAATAAGTATATCCCTCAAGTGGTATATTATATCTTTGAAAAGCTGGCCCGTATCCCGGCCGTCCTGGACTGCCCGGCCCAGCAGCATTATACAGCCGGCGGCATCCCTTTTTGACAGCCGGCGGGAAAGGTCGAACAGCAGCCTGTCCTGGGCCATCCCCAGCACCGACACCACCCTGTCCAACGTTAGAGGCCCCTTTTCAAAGGCGGAGCATTTATCCAAAAGGCCCAGGGCATCCCTTGCCGACCCATCGGCCCTGCCGGCTATGTGTTCCAGGGCGCTTTGGTCTATATCAATACCCGCTTCGCCCGATACCTGCTCCAGCAGTTTTACCATCTCCGGAAAGGGTATCCTTTTAAAGTCGAACCTCTGGCACCGCGACAGCACCGTAGCGGGCAGCTTTTGCGGTTCGGTGGTGGCGAG
>JAAYEV010000033.1 GCA_012728565.1 Clostridiales bacterium | reverse complement strand
CGCACAGCCGGTTTAATGAAATGACCCTGGGCCTTTTGCGGAGCAGCCGGCTGCATTCGTTTATTCGGATGCGGTAAAACCAGGGCTTAAACGGCCTGGAGGTGTCAAAGCTGTTGAGGCTGCGGTACACCCGGATGAATGTCTCCTGCACCGCGTCCTTTGCCAGTTCGCTGTCGCCGGTAATTCCCGCCGCCGTTCTCAACGCCGCATCGGCATACATGTCATATAGTTTTTTGAAAGAGCTGCTGTCCCCTGCTTTTATTTTTTGAATAAGCTGTATGTCCATAGGCATCCTCCCATCCATTTCGTCTCCCATATGCCCTTTCACTTATATATACCCGGTACATCAAAAAATAGTTTTCTTTTTTTAATAAAAAAACCGCCGGTTAAAAGGCGGTTCATAGTTTATCCGGCGTGGGGCAGAGACCGTCCCACACAATCTTCCTGTAACCCACCGGGTCGGTATCCCCCTCGGTGCTTATAAACGCCACCCGGGAATCGCTTCCCAACCCCAGCAGCCGGACCGCTTCTCGGCATTCCTCCCGCTCCAGCAGAAGGCTTAGAAGTCCCACCCCCACCGAGCCGGATTCCCCTGAAACGATCCGGGGGTCGTCCCCAAGGGGATTTGCCAGTATCCTTGTACCCCTGGCCGCCACGTAGTCGGGACAGGAAAAGAACATGTCCGAATAATCCCGCAAAATGCCCCAGGCAACGGTGTTTGGCTCGCCGCAGGCCAGCCCCGCCATTATGGTATCAAGGTCCCCGGCTACCATATGGGCCCTGCCGTCACCTATCGAGGCGGATTTGAACATACACGCCGCCCTATCCGGCTCCACGACTGCCGTGACCGGCCGGTCCGACCCATACCTATAAGCGAAATAGGCCTGTATTGACGCGGCAAAGGAACCTACACCGGCCTGCAGGAAAACATGGGTGGGTTTATCCGCCCCCTGGGCTTCCAACTGCTCGGTAAGCTCGTGGGCTATGGTGGAATAGCCCTGCATGATCCACCCGGGAATTTCTGTATAGCCTTCCCAGGCGGTATCCTGTACGAATATGCCGTCGTTTTTTTCGGCATAGTCCTTTGCATGCCTTACCGCATCGTCGTAATTCATGTCCAGGACAAAGGCCCTGGCGCCTTCCCTCTCTATATTGCGGACCCGCGCCTCGGCCGAACCCTTGGGCAGAAATACCACCGCGTCCTGCCCCAGCTGCCGGGCTGCCCATGCAATGCCCCTTCCGTGGTTCCCATCGGTGGCGGTCACAAACAGCAGTCTCTGCTTGTTTTCCTTTGCAGTCATCCCTTTGAGGGTATCAAAGGAAATGCCGCCTAAATCAATACCCATCCGGGCGGCCAGGTATTTCCCTATGGCATAGGACCCCCCCAGCACCTTGAAGGCGTTAAGCCCGAACCGCTTGGATTCGTCCTTAACCCATATGCTTTTTACTCCCAATTCCCCCGCCAGGCTGTCCAGCCGGTGCAGCGGCGTTGGCTCATACTCTGCAAAGGCCCTGTGGAAGTCCCTTACCCTGCCGACTTGGTCCTCCGAAAAGTCACTTACCGGCACCCTGGCGCATCCGCCGTCCCTTGCCCTGTTATTGTAAACCCAGCCTATCCCTGTATTCTCCACTAAATCCACCGCCCCTTGGTCTTATTCTTTTTTCCGCCAATCTGTTTACACGTCAGACAGATTATACCATTAAAAACATTGTCCTTCAACCGCCCGGGCCCGGCAGCCTGCCGCCCAAACAACCGGCTGAGAAGGCCAAGCCTGCCTGTACTTCGCATATAATTTCGCATAATATGAAATACTTGTTGTACTAAGCGGATTATAAGTATATAATGTTGTAAATTGGTGCTATTACCTGGTACTAAAAAAGAGGTGTTTTAATGATAATCCCAGAATTAAGGATAGGAAACCTAAAGCCCCGGCTGCCCATTGTACAGGGAGGTATGGGTGTGGGGATATCCATGTGGCGGCTTGCCTCCGCCGTTGCGAACAGCGGAGGAATAGGCGTAATATCCGGTGTAGAACCGGGGTTCGCGCTGCCCGGTTACCGGCACAAAAAGAAAGAGGCCAACAGGGAGGCCCTGGCTTACAACATAAGAAAAGCCCGCCAGGCGAGCCCTGCCGGTATCATAGGCGTTAACATCATGACCGCCCTTAACGACTTCGAGGAGATGGTTCAAACCGCTGTCAGGGAAAAGGTGGATATCATTTTTTCCGGGGCGGGGCTGCCCTTAAGGCTTCCCGACCTGGTCAGGGAGTCGGCAACCAGGATAGCGCCCATTGTTTCCTCGGCAAAGGCGGCGGCGGTACTGTGCAGGCACTGGGATAAAAAATACAATTACCTGCCGGATGCCATTGTGGTTGAAGGGCCAAGGGCCGGGGGACACTTGGGCTTTTCTCTGGAACAGCTCAAAAACATAGCCGAGTATCCCCTGACAAGGCTGGTGGAGGAAGTACGCTCTGCCGTAAAACCCTTTGAGGAAAAGTATAAAAAAGCAATCCCCCTTATCGCCGGGGGAGGTATATTCGACGGTTCCGACGCCGCCGAGGTGCTTTCAAGGGGCGCCTCGGCGATACAGATGGCCACCCGCTTTGTTGCCACCCACGAATGCGACGCGGACCAAAGGTTCAAGGACCAGTATATAAATGCCCAAAAGGAAGACGTTGTGATAATAAAAAGCCCGGTAGGACTTCCGGGCAGAGCCATAAGAAACGATTACCTGAGGGACGTGGAGCAGGGTATAAAAAAACCCTTCCGGTGCCTTTCCAACTGCCTCAAGCCCTGCAACCCTCTTCAGTCGCCCTACTGCATAGCCGATGCCCTTATAAACGCGCAGCGGGGAAATCTGCAGCAGGGGTTTGCCTTTGCAGGGGATAATGTGTACCGGGTGAACAAAATGTCCTCGGTAAAGGATATAATGAACGAGATAGCCGAACAGATAATTAAAGCCTGACACCCCTTTGTTATTCCCCCTGCGCTTTGCTCCAGTGCGGGGGGAAACCTTCCTCATCGCCGCTTTTGTTTTTGAAAAGCTTCTTGGCCCCCCACAGCATACTTGCCGATTTTGATGATATGTTATAGAGCATCGCTGTTTTCTTGTCCGCGAAGTCATAGGTATAATCCAGGTAATTCCCCTTAAGCTGTCCCGCCTCTTTCAGCCTTTCCATGTACTCGCTGCCGGACAATGGGATTAGCTTTGTGGTAGGCGAAAGGTATCCCAGCTTGTCCTCGGGGAACATGGCCTTTACGTCGGCAAGGAACTGCTGGTTGGCGGATATGTCATCCACCGTGGCAAGGGGGTCAAACATTATAAAGCCCATCTGGACGAAAATGCCAAGGTCCGCCAGCAGTTGCAGGGCCCGGAGGTTTTCCTCCACGCTGCTGTCCTTACGATACCTGTCAAGCTGCGGCTGGGACCCCGACTCGACTCCCAGGTAGACCCGCACCAGCCCGCTTTCTTTCATAAGCTTGAACAGCTCCCGCTCCACGTTGTCGCAGCGGCACTGTATGCTGTATTCTATTTTAAGTCCCCTTTCCATTACTATCCGCGCAAATTCCGCGGCCCTTTCCCTGCCTGTCCTGCCGGCACCCATGAAATTGGCATCGTCAAAGGTAAACCTCCTGACGCCGTATTCTTCAATAAGGCTTTCTATTTCATCCGCCACCCTTTCGGGGTTCCGGGCCCTGTACCTTGCCTTTATCGAAGTAAAGAACCCGCTCACGCTGCAAAAGCTGCAGCGGCCGTAGCATCCCCGGCTGGATACAATGGGGGCATAGGTTTTACGCTTTAATGTAAAGGGCAGCACATCTCTCGCGGGGAAGGGCAGGGTGTCCAAATCCATAAGCGGGGCCCTGGGAGGCGTTGTTACAATACTGCCGTCCTTCCTTAGGGCAATCCCCTCCACCTTTGAAATATCCGCGCCCTTTAGCAGGCTTTCCAATAGGTAATAGAAGGTTTCTTCCCCTTCCCCGATGCATACCGAGTCTATTTCAGGGTGGTTTTGAAGGAGGTTTTGGTATTCAAAGGTGGGATATATGCCCCCGACTATTATATGGCTCTTGACGCCGCCCTTTCTCAACATCCTGGCAAAGGCAAGGGCCTCCGCCGCCCCCTCCTGGAACAGGATGCTTATACCTATAAGGGGAGGCGGACTGTCGCATATGTATTCCACCGCCTGTTTCAAAGACCAGCCCCTGGCGGCTATGTCCAGTATCTCTATTTTCTTTCCCCTGGCCCTTGAATAGGATGCTATATAGCCTATGCCTATATTCTCATTTATATCCTGCATCTTTGAGTACAGGGGATGAATTAGCAAAGCCTCACAATCCATAGTTACCCTCCTTACACCTTGTTTTGAAACACTGCTCCCGTTCTGCCCGGCGCCCGGTCTGCACCGCCTAATGTCTGCCTGTATCCGGCCCGGGCCGAGACCTCAACCGCTCGGCAGGTTCGCCGGGTTTATCGCCTGGTAAACCGCCTTACCCTTTAACGGTTATTTCGTTCACAGGGGTTATGGGTTTGCCGCCTTTTAGTACCGACACAATGTTTTGGGCCGCCATCATTGCCATGCTGGTCCTGGCCTCTATGGTGGCGCTTCCTATGTGACTGGCCAGCACCACGTTGTCCAGTTCCTTAAGGCCTTCCTCGATTTCCGGCTCCCTTTCGTACACGTCCAGGCCCGCCGCCCAGATAAGCTTTTTACGCAGCGCCTCCACCAGGGCCTTTTCATCCACCACCGGGCCGCGGGAGGTGTTTACAAGAACCGCGGTATCCTTCATGACCTCGAACTCCCTGCGCCCTATCATATGCCGGGTCTCGTCGGTAAGCGGCACATGCAGCGATATAAAGTCGGATTCTTTAAGAAGGGTTTCCTTGTCCACCCACCGGGCGTTTAGCTCCCTTTCCAGGTCCGGGTCCCTTTTCCTGTTATGGTAAAGCAGCTTCATGTCAAAGCCAATGCTTCTCTTGGCAACAGCTCTGCCAATCCTTCCGGCGCCTATTATCCCTAGGGTTTTGCCCGCCACGCTGCGCCCCAAAAGCAGTGTGGGGGACCAGCTTTCATACTTGCCCGCCCTTGTGAATTTATCCGACTCCACTATCCTTCTGGCTGCGGCCAGCAGCAGCCCCCAAGCAAGGTCTGCCGTTGCATCGGTAAGAACTCCGGGAGTGTTGGTTACTATGATGCCCTTTTTGGTGGCCTCCGTGACGTCTATATTGTTGTAGCCCACCCCGTAGTTTGCTATTATCCTT
>JAAYEV010000032.1 GCA_012728565.1 Clostridiales bacterium | reverse complement strand
GGCATGGACATTAACGAATTGCTGGGCAGGCTGGAGGAAATTATAAACGAAGGAAGGGCTGTACCCTTTTCGGACAAGGTGTGGGTGGACAGGGAAAAGGTATTGGAGGTCATCGATTCTATAAGGAGCATACTGCCGGAAGAAATAAAGCAGGCGAACTGGATAAAAGAGGAAAGAAACCGAATACTGATAGAAGCGCAAAAAGAAGCAGACCTTATGCTGAAGGAGACCGAGGAGCATATAAAGAGAATGGTGGAGGAGAGCGAGGTCACTCGCAGGGCTTATATCCAGGGCGAGGAAATAATAGAAAATGCAAAGAAAAATGCCCGGGAAATAAGGATTGGAACAAAGGAATATGCGGACAACCTGCTGGCCGAGCTTGAAAAAAAGCTGCACGAGTATATTGAGCTTATCAAGAAAAACCGGGAAGAGGTAAAAAACCTCAGAAGCTGACGGGTCAGCTTCGCTTTATGTAAAAGCCGGTTATCGATGAGACAAGGATGCCCAGCAGCGGTGCAGCAAGCATTGAGCCTGCCACCGCAAGGAATGCCTTTGTGGAATACAATAGGTTTTGAAGAAAACCGTAGGAAGGAAGCAGGCCCGGGCCTGTAATACTGGCGTCCATGTATTTGCCGGCCAGGAAAACCCTGCATACGGTGTAGGACATTATACAGCAAAGGATACCATGGGCCAGCTTGGACAGCATGTACAGCGACGGGCTTAAATCGGTCCTGCTTATAAAACTTATTGCCTGGGCGTGTATCGAAAAACCGCTCCAGCCGATAATAAGGCTGGCGGCGGATACGGTATAGATAAAGGGCAATGCTTCCACCCGGGAGAGCAGCCTGCTGCCTATGGTTATTTCCAGCATACCGCTTAGGACAGGCTGCACCAGCGTGTGGGGCAGGGAAGTTTTGCTCAAAAGTTTTTCAACCGGTCCCGCTAGGAACTGCAGCGCCCCGGTTATTGAAAAAAGCTGGATAACCACCGAAAACATTATGATAAAACCGCCGACCATAAGAAGGGTATTTATGCTTTCCCTGACCGCATCACCCATCAATTCGCCGAAGGGCCTGCCGTCCAGTCTTCTTTTTTTAAGCATGGCATCCAGTGCCCGCTTTATTCCCACCGGTTTGAAGGAATGCCGTTTACTTTCACTGCCGCCTTTTATAAACGCGGCGGCGATGATTCCAAGCAAAAAAGCGGACAGGTAGTGGCATACGGCTATTATGGTTCCTGCCAGCCTGCTGCCGAACATGCCTATGGAGACTGCGCCTATCATGAAAAGGGGACCGGAGGTACTGCAAAAGGCAAGCATAGGCTGGGCCTCAACCCTGGTGCATGCGCCTTTCTCCCTCAGACCGCAGGTGAGTTTTACGCCTACCGGGTACCCCGAAGTGATGCTCATGACAAATACAAAGGCTGACTGGCCAGGGGTTTTAAAAAGGGGCCGCATAACCGGCTCCAGCAGAGTGCCTATAAAGTCTATAACCCCAAGGCCTATTAAAAGCTCTGCGCCGATGAAAAACGGGAGCAGTGCGGGCAGAACCACGTTTATCCAGGTGTCTACACCGTCCACCGCCGCGCGGTAGCATTCCTCCGGGTAGTAAATAAGACTCATTACAAAAAGGGATACCGTCAGCGCGGATAAATAGAGAAATAAATTATTTTTTTTTGGCCTGTCTAGCGCTGCTCCAGATATTTTCAGGTAAAAAAGGGCAATAACAATAATAACAGCGAGAAATATATGAAGCATACGGATGTTTGGCATAACGCAATTCTCCTTGTCGGTTTTAACTACTAATTCAATATATTTGTGCCGCCTCTTTAATATGATTAGTATGGGAGGTAATCCTATGAAACAGAAAAAACTGGGCCTGGCATTGGGATCGGGGGCCGCCCGGGGGTTTGCCCATCTAGGGGTACTGCAGGCGCTGGAGGAAAAGGGGATAAGAATAGACTATATATCAGGGTGCAGCATAGGGGCGCTTATTGGGGCGCTGTACTGCAGCGGGATGTCGGTGCTGGAAATTGTTGACCTGGCAGTGGGTATTGAACCCTGGGAGTGGATAGATATTTCGGTGCCCAAAAAGGGGTTGGTACAGGGACGGAAACTGGAGCTGTTAATCAAGAAACTAACCGGGGGCAAGAAGTTTGAAGAACTGGAAAAACCCCTTGCGGTGGTTGCCACCGACCTGAGTACAGGCGATAGGGTGGTGCTGGACAAGGGTTATGTCTATAAAGCGGTAAGGGCAAGCGTTGCCATCCCGGGAATCATTGCCCCGCTGGAGCTGGACGGCCGCGTCCTTGCCGACGGCGGCCTGGTGGACCCGGTGCCGGTTGACCTTGTAAAAAGAATGGGCGCCGAGTATACCGTCGGGGTTAACCTGGGCTCCTGGATTGAGGACAAAAGGATGGACAGCATATATGACGTAATAATACAGAGCATTGACATACTCCAGAATGAAATAATCATGCTGCGGGGCATAGATGCCGATTTGATTATAAACCCCTATCTAAAGAACATAAACCCGGTGACCTTCAACCAGGTGGAAGAATGCATACATGCCGGTAGGAACGCCGCGCTGGAGGTTATGGAAAAGTTAAGTTCCGGGCTTAATCCTTCAGGAAAAAGGGGCTGGTTACATAGTCTTGGCCGGCGAAGGCATATTTCCGGTTAACATATCCCAGTACATACAGGTCGGTAGCCAGGGCCTCTTTTTGTAACATGTCGAAGAGGGAGGACCCTTCCCGGAAACCGTGCCGGGCTGTTCTGGTTATTATGGGTATCCTGGCGACAGCGCCGGCCCTTTTTAACACTTCTGCGCCCTTCTTATTGAGGGCAAGGACCCTGGCATAGCAGGGGTAATTTTCACGCTCCAGCCGGTCCAGCAGCTCCTTTTTTATGTCAAGGAGTATGTAGGTTAGAATTCTTCCAAGGCGTGTGCGGGTGTAACGCTTGGTTTTTATGGTCTCCAGCATGTCGTCAAGCTCCGTTATTGTACAGGCGGCATTCCAGATCCTGTTTTCAAGGCCCTCGGTGACTTCAGGGTAATGCCTGATACCCTCGGAACCCAGTTTTCTTATCTGTGCGGTCACCGGTAGGCTGAACAGCCCGAAGGATACCGGTCCCCGTCCCGAGGCCAGTTCCTTGTGGAGTACAAGAGAACTGGTACCGGGCAGGACCCTTGAAACCCTTTTGGTTACCTTGTTTTTACTGGTTAATTCGCTGCGTACTGCCGTAGCGCTGGCAATTGTACGCCCAAGGGACTGTGAGTGATACCCGGCGGCAAACCGCCGGAGGGTAAAGGGAACAATGCCGCTTTGTAGCCTGTCCAAGGCCTTAAGGTATTCTATGGCCAGTATGTTATTTGGCGATTTAAGCAGCCTTCTTAGGTCGTGCCCGGGCAGGTCCATGTATTTTTCCAGCGCCGCTGCCCTGGCGGTGGGGAAATTATGGCCCATTGCCAGGTAATGTCTTAGGAGGTCTTTGTATTCCGAAGGCTCGGAGGAAAGGATGCGAGAGACTGTCCGCAGTTTTTCCAGGTCGCCGGATTCGCTTCCAAAACAAACGAAGTCTACCGCGCCTATTCCATCCAGTATGCTTAAAGCACCTGTTGCAAATCCTTCCGCGCTTCGACAGGCATATACAACAGGCAGTTCCAGCACAAGGTCGATGCCGGCCCTAACAGCCATTTCAGCTCTTGCCCATTTGTTCACCACCGAGGGTTCGCCCCTTTGCACAAAGCTGCCGCTCATGACGGCGACCGAATGGGTGGCGCCGGTTGCCTCCACAGCCTTTTTCAAATGGTACAGGTGCCCGTTGTGAAACGGGTTGTATTCGGCGACTATTCCCAAAACCTTCATATTTTTTCATCACCTCCATGCACAGTTTGATATGTCCCATCCCTTGAGTTTGTCAGTCTGGGACATTCATATGGAAGTGTGAAGTGTGAAGAGGGAAGTGGGAGCTAGGGCAATACTTTGGAGTAATGCTGAAACCCCACATCAAACCTCCCACCTCTCACATCCCAATGTGGTGTGTCCCCGTTCCTTATATTCAATTATACATATTATTTTGGGATTTTTGGCAGGATATTTATGAAATATGAAGAAACTAATATAGGTTAATCACTGATCTTACAGGGGAGGAGAAAAAATGAAAGTCTTGGTGGTAAACTGCGGCAGTTCTTCGGTGAAGTATCAGCTGCTAAACATGGAAGACGAAAGCGTTATGGCCCGCGGGCTGGCGGAAAGAATAGGTATAGAGGGGTCCAGGCTGAAGCACCAGGCCTCGGAAAGGGAAGAAGTAATTATAGAAAAGCCGATGCCTGACCATAAAACTGCGCTTAAGCTTATAACCGATGTACTGACCGATGAGAAAACAGGGGTTATCAAGGATATGGACGAGATTTATGCGATAGGGCACAGGGTTGTACACGGTGGCGAGAAATTCTCCGGTTCGGTAAAAATAACCGATGAGGTTATAGATACCCTTCGTGAATGCGCAGACCTGGCTCCGCTTCATAACCCGCCGAATATTATGGGGATAGAAGCATGCCAGCAGCTGATGCCGGGCAAGCCGATGGCCGGTACCTTTGATACGGCCTTTCACCATACAATACCGGATTACGCCTATATATATCCCATTCCTTACGAATACTACAAGAAATACGGCGTGAGGAAATACGGGTTCCACGGCACTTCGCACAAGTACGTGGCGGAAAGGGCTGCAGAGATAGTAGGTAAACCCTTGGAAAGCCTCAAGATTATAACCTGTCATCTGGGCAACGGTGCCAGCATAACGGCGGTGGACGGCGGGAAATCGGTTGAAACCAGCATGGGCTTTACACCGCTGGAGGGCCTCGCGATGGGTACCCGCTGCGGAAGCATAGACCCGGCCATTATAGCCTTTTTGATGGAAAAGGAGAATAAGACCATAGAAGAGGTCAACAACATACTCAACAAGCGTTCCGGAGTGCTGGGCATATCCGGTGTAAGCAGCGACTTCAGGGACTTGGAACAGGCGGCCGAAAAGGGCGACTACGGTGCGAAGCTGGCCATAGAGGTGTTCGCATACAAGGTTAAAAAATTCATTGGGTCCTACTCGGCGGTAATGAATGGGGTGGACGTAGTGGTGTTCACCGCGGGACTTGGCGAAAACTCCATATCCATGAGGGAAAGGATATGCAGCGGCCTTGACTACCTTGGACTGGAACTTGACCCTGAGGCAAACAATGTAAGGGGCAAGGAGGCAATTATAAGCAAGCCCGGCTGCAAGGTTAAAGCGGTGGTAATTCCCACAAACGAGGAACTGATGATTGCCAGGGAAACGGTTAAAATAGTAGGCTAGAGCAGCCTTGACAAACATGCGGCCCGTTTGTATAATAAAATTTGTTGACTACGGGGTGTGCTGGCGATGATAATACATGTTAACAGGCTTAGACGCGGGGACGACGGCCGTATGACGTTTAGCTTAAAAGAAGACATGGAGGGACTTGACTACAGGGGGGAAAGGTTGGACTTCGAAAGCCCGGTGGCCGTTAACGGCAGTATAGAGCGGGACGGGGATTTACTGTATGTGACGGGCGAAGTCCGGACGGAGGTTGTACTTCAGTGCTCCAGGTGCCTTAGGACCATAAGGCACCCCCTCCGCACCGGTTTCAGCCAGCAGTACAGCGAGGCCGGACCCGGAGAAGAAGTGCTGCCGGTAAAGGGAGACAGCATTGACCTTAGGGAACCGGTTATGGAAAGCATACTGCTTGAGCTCCCGGTGAAGGTATTGTGCAGCGAGGAATGCAAAGGCCTATGTCCAATATGCGGTGCCGACAGGAACGTAGAAGAATGCGGCTGCAGCATCAATGAGATTGACCCGAGGATGCAGCAGCTTAAAAGATTGTTGGAACAGTAGCAGCGCAGGGAGGTGTTAATATGGCGGTACCAAAAAGAAGAGTCTCCAAATCCAGGAGAAACAACAGGCTGGCCCATTGGAAACTGAGAAAGCCCGGCCTTGCGGAATGCCCGCAGTGCCACGAACTTATGATGCCCCATAGGATATGCAAGTCCTGTGGGTACTATAAGGGGAAGGAAATAATCAAGGCAGAATAAGGCTGGAAATAAAATAGTAATGGGTAACCGTTACTATTTTTTTGTTGTCAAGCACAGCCGCCCGGTTCATATCCAAGGAGTATCATGTACAACAACCACAACCGAAAGGGGCCTGCGGCAGCACTTTGCCGCAGGCCCCTTCAGGGGGTTTAATGAACAGGATTGACCGTTGCTTCCTTTTACGCTGTAGCCTTTCTTTTTACCCGTGATTTCTGTACGAACCATGTTCCCGCCAGGACCACCGCACCGAATATATCGGTTTGAATCCCGGGGTGTATCAAGGAAACACCCGCAACGAAAAGCAGGATCCGTTCATACCATTTGTCGTTGGTTACAAAGTAGGCAGTTGTCGAAGCGCCGATACAAAGCATACCCACCAGTGCCGTAGCCAATGCAAAGATTACACGTAAGATGAACAACGGGGTGGATAGACCCTCAAGGTTTATAAGCACCAGTATTGGGTTCAGCGCAAAAATGTACGGTACCAGGTATGCTGCAAATCCAAGCTTAAAGGCCTCAACGCCCGTCTTCATCGGATCCGACTGGGCTATACCCGAACCGGCAAAGGCTGCCAGGGCAACAGGCGGGGTAATATCCGCAACTATTCCGAAATAGAACACGAACAAATGGGCAGCCAGCGGAGGCACACCCAGCGTCATTAAAGCAGGAGCGGAAACCGTTGCCTGGATTATATAGTTTGCCGTGGTTGGGACACCCATACCCAGTATAAGGGAACCTATCATTGTAAAGAACATGGTGAGGTATATATTACCACCGGCCAGCTTTACCAGGCCCCCTGACATTTTCATACCAAGTCCTGTGAGAGTTACAATACCTACGATGATTCCCGCCGTTGCGCAGGCTGCAACAACCGGCAGAGCGGACTTGGCGCCTTCCTCCAGTGTGGAAATGATATCGTTTAAGGACATACGGGTTTCTTTTAGAATCATGGATGCGCCTATACACAGTATTATTGCATAAAAAGCGGCCAGCATAGGAGTGTATCCACTTACCAATAGATAAATGATACCAAATATGGGAGCCGCAAGGAACCATTTTCTCTTAAGCAGCCGTTTCCAGTCGGGCAGCTTATCCTTGGGTAATCCCAAAAGCCCGGCCTTTTTGGCTTCAAGATGCACGGTAATGAATATCCCTGTAAAATATAGAACGGCCGGTATGGCTGCAGCCAGTGCAATGGTCCCGTACGGGATGTTTAAAAACTCCGACATTATAAAAGCCGCAGCACCCATTATGGGAGGCATAAGCTGTCCGCCGGTGGATGCGGCCGCCTCAACGGCACCGGCAAAGGCAGGACGATAGCCGATACTTTTCATAAGGGGAATGGTTACCGACCCGGTACCCACCGTATTGGCAACCGAGCTGCCGGACACGGTACCCTGGGCTGCGCTGGCAATAACCGCCGCCTTGGCCGGACCGCCTATGGCCCCGCCGGTTAAACCCACCGCTATTTCCGTCATCCAATCCCCGACACCGCTTTTCTTTAAAAAGGAAGCAAAAAGCATAAATAAGAATATAAAAGTTGAGGATACCTGGATGGGCGTTCCCAGGATGCCTTCGGTACCCAGCCACTGGAAAACAGCTATCCTTTTTATTGTAAGACCCGGATGGGCCATGAAGGACGGAAAATATTTACCAAAGTATGCATACAGCAGAAAGAACGTTGCCAAGGAAATCATAACCGGCCCCGCCAGTCTTCTGGTAGCTTCAATGATCAATAAAACTGCTATAACACTGATTATCATATCGGTGGTATTATATACTCCCGCTCGCCAAACCAGTTCCTTATAATATATTACGTGGTAGGCCGAAACGACAAAACCAAGGAAGGCCAGAATATAATCATACCATGCGACTTTGTTGCTTTTACTGCCTCTTTTGGCCGGATACATAATAAATATTAGTACCAGGGCAATACCAACGTGGGGAGCTCTTTGTATCGTGGAGGGGAAAACCCCGAAGGCTGCCGTATACAGATGGGCCAGCGACCAGGCAACCGCAAGCAAAAATACGAACTTGGCTATCGGACCTTCAAGCCTGCGGTAGGCGAATTCCCGGTCGTACTTGGCAAGTATCTCATCAGACTTTTCCTCGTCCAGTTTAATTTCGTCTAATAAAATGCTGTCTTCCTTCTGCCTTTCTGCCATATTTCTACCTCCTCAATAAAGAATTGGCAAAGTTTTTTTTCTGTAAGGCCTATATGCACATACCCGCCGGGGCGGTGCACATCCTCCAAAGGAGTGGAGCGCCCGTTATAAACAAGGGTATGGTCTGCTATAACGGCACCTATGGTTACCGGAACTCTTTCAAATACTAAATCGTAGCCCAGTACGTTATATTTTCCGTCTTCAATAACCCAGTACTGGTTAAACTCGGGGTGTGCCGGCAGATTTGGCCCAAATTCGTCAAAGGTCATCTTTACTATCGGGATTCTGCCGGGAGCTTCCAAAAGGTAAACTTCTATAACCGGCTGCAGTGTAACCGAATGTATCCAGTGGACTTCGAATAAACTTCCTGCTTTTGCTGGCTGTTGAAAGACAAGCTCTTCAGAGCCGTCAACCCTTACTTCAAGTACAAGGATGGGTAGCAGCAAAAGGGAAAAAACTATACCGAAAAATAAAAGTAAGATAAAAGTTTTTTTCATTAATGAAGGCCGGGGCTGCAAAGCCGACCCGGCCTTCCCCCTCTCTGTTGATTAGTCTATGGGTTTTATCATGTCCGGGATATCAAGGCCTATTTCAGTAAAGTACTTATAGGCACCTTTATGCAGCGGTGTTGTAATACCGTCTATCATTACCTGCTTGTTGCCCGCGGCAATTTCATCCGCCAGCCATTGGGCGGCCTGGTGAGCGGCTGCAGTATGCGCGGTCTGCTCAAACCATACCTTGGTTATTTCGTATACGGCATCCTCCGGCATATCCGGGGCGACGTAAAGTGCTGCCACGCAGTTGACTGTAAGTTTGTCTTCCTCGTTACCGTAAGTCCCGGCCGGTATCACATACTGGCTGAAGAAGGGAGACTTGGCTTTTATTTTTTGGAACAGTTCATCACCTATTTCGATCACTTCTATCTCACGGGCGGTCATAATGTCCTGTATTGCAGCGGCAGGAACTGCCAGTACGTTAAAGGCTGCATCCAGGTGGCCGTCCTTCATCTTGCTGGCGGCATCGCCAAACCCGTCATAGGCTGCCTTTACATCGTCAAAGGTCATGCCCGCTTCCGCAAATACCGTCTCGGTCATAACAACGGTACCGCTTCCAACCGGGCCTACGGCTACTCTTTTACCCTTCAGGTCCTCAATGGTTTTTATGCCGCTGCTCTTTAATGCAACACCCTGGTAAACTTCCGGGTATATAACGCCTATGGCCCTGAAGTTACGCTGCTCGGTCGGGAAGGACCCCCTGCCGTTCCAGGCGTCGTCGGCTATGTTGTTCATAGCCATTCCAAGTTCAACCTCGCCGGCATGCACACGGTTAATACTTTCAACCGAAGCACCGCCGGGCTGGCTTGTCACCTGTATGTTGTCCAGGAATTCATTCCAGGTGTTGGCCATGGCCCCACCAAGGGCGAAATAGGTACCGCCGGTGGAACCGGTGATGATATTGATTTGCATTTTCTGAGCTGGTGCCGGTTTTTCTTCTGCTTCTTCACCCGGCTGTTCGGTACCTCCCGAAGGGCTGCAGCCCGCCAGCATGGCGCCCAGCACAAACAGGAGAACCATAAATAAAGCTAGTTTTTTTCTCATGGATATACCCCCTTATTTGATATTTTTGGTAATGATTTATCACCAAAAATTGATTAGGTTAAAGAGAATCGTTAAAGTATATCTTTGAGCTTTAAATGTTTTCTATTCGTATTCCACTTCGGCATCCTTGTTAGGATATGTGATGATTTCTCCCTCCCAGGTTCTTATGGTTATGGTGTCCCTGCCGTGGGAGATTAAATACTCTGGAAGCATGGGCGTTTTGCCCCTTCCCTGGGGAGCGTTTATTATAAATGTGGGTATTGCCAGGCCCGATGTGTAGCCCCTCAGGTGTTCCATGATTTCAATACCAATGTCAACGCTGGTTCTGAAGTGAAGGGTTCCCACCACACCCTTAGCGTGGAATATATAATAGGGCCTAACTCTTATTCTTAAAAGTTCCTGGCAAAGTTTCTTCATCACGAAGGGATGGTCGTTTATTCCCCTCAAAAGTACTGCCTGGTTCCCCAGGGGTATTCCCGCATCGGCAAGCATCTCACAGGCCTTTTTGGATTCGGCCGATACTTCCATCGGGTTGTTGAAATGCGTATTGATATAAAGCGGATGATGTTTCTTGAGCATGGCACACAGTTCGGGTGTTATCCTCTGGGGCAAGGTAACCGGCATCCGGCTGCCAATACGCTTGTACTCAAGATGCGGTATCTTGTCAAGTTCCCCCAGCAGCCAGTCAAGATTCTCATCGGATAATGTGAAGGGGTCGCCGCCGGTTATTAAAACATCCCTTATTTCAGGAGTATTTTTAATATAGTCGACAGCCTGCTGCAGGTTTTCCCTAGGTTGTGGTGAATCTATTTCTCCGATATTCCTTCTCCTTTGACAGTGCCTGCAGTACATTCCGCACTGGTTTGTTACGTTAATTATAAGCCTGTCGGGATACCGGCGTGTAATACAGGGGGCAGGGTTGGTAAATTCCTCTGCCATAGGATCGGCCTCGCCGATACCCTCTTTTAGTTCAAGGCCCGTAGGAATGGACTGAAGGTATATCGGGTCCTTGTAATGGTCTCCCTCCGGGTCTATGAGCGATAAATAGTAAGGGGAAATTGCCCATCTAAACTTCTTCGTGACAGCATCAATATCCTTCTTCTGTTTGGGAGTTAGATTGATAAATTTTGCAAGGGTATCCGAATCTGTTATCCTGTTTTTTATCTGCCACTTCCAATCGTTCCACTCGGCGTCGGTAGCCCCTAAACCTTCTTTTATCTTAGCCTGCCTTGCCTTGATTACTTCATCCTGTTCAAGTCCGGTAGGGATATGCATTTTAGCTTCAAGATAGGGGTCTATACGGCTTTTTAAAACTTCGGCCCTTTCCAGGGAAATCTGTCTTGCGCTTTTATTAGCAGTATCCATTTCTTGACCTCCTATTGGATAAATAATTCGAATGATTATGCCCATTCCTTAATGTCATTAAATTCCAATACCACCCCCTAAAAATGGTTTCGCTGATCAGCCTGCTAATGAAATAAGCAATATTCATGCCAAGTTTTTTTATAAGGCAGGGGGGCGTCTATAGGCGATAACAGCCTCTTGGCAGGGCTTATAATGCGTAGCTTTTGGCATATAGGTTGATAATGGGTTGTTGATATGACCCATAAAAAACCAAATAGACAGCCCTCCGGCGGGAAACTGTGGCTGCAAAAGCTCTATCCCCGTTTATTGGCTGTGGTACACCGGGGCACGACAGCGTTGTTTGAAATGAGTATAACGGCGATATAATTGGTTCAAAAAGGTTTTTTGAATAAAACCATTTTAAACCCGGTAATTTTTTGATACAATACAATAAATAAAGGCGCTATATCTCAGGAAGGAGGGCAAATACCATGTCAACCGAAATTCCATCCGGCCTGTCCATCATAACCCGTTCCGAGAAACATAAGGAAAACGTGATAAACCAGCTTACCAACCTGTTGGGCCCGGAGGTGACAATCAGGGGGTATTCCATACTGGAGGGCATAAATGAAAAAATATACGACAAGCTGGTACTGATTAGCCATGAATACCTTAGGGAAGCGGCCATGAAGTATATCGACCCCAGGTCGGAGGTGCTGGTGGCCAGGCGTGCGCTGAACCATTCCAAGCTGGAGGATGTGCTTAGAATACCCAAGGGAGAAGACGTACTGTTTGTAGACGTTAACAAGTACCTTGCCGAAAACTCCATATCCCTCCTGGAAGGACTGGGCATAACCCATATAAGGATGTACCCGTATTACCCGGGGCAGAGGTTTTCACTGCACGCCAATTATGCAATCACAACGGGGGAAACCCATATGGTTCCCGATTACGTGGAAAACGTCATAGACCTGGGTTACAGCAAGATTGACCTTACCACCATAACCGAGATTATGATGAAGTTGAAAATCATGGACGAGAGAACAAACCTGTTGTCGGTAAGGTTCCTGCAGGACTTCGTGTATTCCAGCAAAAAAGTGGTAAAGGCCCTGGAAACCAACGATAATATAATGAAGCAATTAAATACCATACTCAACGTAATAAACGACGGCATAGTGGGCGTAGACAGCAATGGCAGTATTATGTTCAGCAATGAAAATGCAAAAAAACTGTTTGGTTCAAGGGGAAAGACTAAGAATGGAGACATAAACCTGGACGATGTTTTGGACTTCGAGGCAAAGAGCCTTTTGGGGAAGAATTTCGGCCTTTATCGAAAAATACATGAAATAATGGGTAAAAAGATTTTGCTCACCATGATGCCCATTATCAAAGATGACGTATACAACGGGGTTATAATAACTTTCAAGGACCTTTCGGAAATTATTGAGATGGAGAATATAGTAAGGACCAACCTGATGAAAAGGGGTCACACCTCCAAGTACGATTTTTCAAATATAATAGGTAAAAGCAAGAAAATAACCGAGACAAAGGAGATAGCAAGGAAACTTGCCAAGAGCAATTCAACCCTTCTTCTCATAGGCGAAAGTGGCATAGGAAAGGAGCTGTTCGCCCATGCAATACACAGGGCATCCAATAAACAGCACGGGCCCTTTGTGGCGGTTAACTTTGCGGCTCTGCCGGAAAACCTGCTGGAAAGCGAACTGTTCGGCTACGAGGAGGGCGCTTTTACCGGTGCGAGGAAGGGCGGGCATGCAGGGCTGTTCGAGCAGGCCCACAAGGGGACCATATTCCTGGACGAGATAGGGGATGCCTCAATGAAGATCCAGGCCCGGCTGCTTAGGGTTTTGCAGGAAAAGGAAGTGCTGCGCATAGGCGGCACAAAGATTATACCTATAGATGTAAGGATTATAGCCGCCACCAATAAAAACTTGGAAGACCTTGTGAGTGCGGGCAAGTTCAGGGAGGATTTGTTTTACAGGCTTAAAGTGCTGCCCATTCGAATACCGCCCCTTAGGGAGCGCAAGGAGGATATACCGCTTTTGATTGAAAAGATGCTGGAAAGGTTCCCCGGGGGTAAGGAGCTTATAATAAGCGACCAGGCCATGGAAAAGTTCATGGAATACGACTGGCCGGGAAACATCCGCGAGCTGGAAAACGTAATCGAGTACCTTTATCACATTGTTGGAGAAGGTCCTGTGAGGGTAAAGGACCTGCCCTTTGTTTCAAAGGACAGCACTATGCAAAAGGAAAAGCTGCTGCAGCTGCTGGAAAAGGAAATGCCCATGGACGAAACATTCCTTATCCTTTCAACTATGAAAAAAGCACAGGAAGAAGGCAGGGCTTACTTAAGCAGGAGAAGTCTTGCGCAGCTTTGCGGCGGGGGCACCAAGATGACAGAACAAATGGTAAGAAACCGGCTTAACATCTTGGCAAAGTACGGTCTTGTGGTGACCCGTAAAGGGCCCAAGGGCACAAGGCTGTCCATGGAAGGGGAGGAATGTGTCAATATATTGCAAAGAAGACTGGAAACCGAGGGCTTAAAAGTGGTATAAACCCGGCGACGCATCTTTTTGGCCTTATCGTTGGCATATCCCTGTGGCACAGGGATACTGATTTGGGACATACCGCAGCGGGGGAATTCCCCTCCTGCGGGCATGTCCCATTTTTGCCGGTAAAATTTCTGTTGATTCACCAAGGGATATAATATATACTTAATATTAATACCAGGTACTAAATGTTAGTAATAAGGTATTATGCTGCGCAAGGCCGTGTCCTGGACAATGGCACCGGCCGGTGAACGGGAAAGGGGTGTTATTTTGGCGGGAAAAGGGAAGGAAAAGAAGGAGAGGCAGAAAAGCCTTATGGATAAAATCGTCAAGGACCCGTTTCTCACCGACGAGGAGCTTAGCGAGCACTTCGGGGTAAGCATACAAACCATAAGGCTGGACAGGCTGGAGCTGGGTATACCGGAGCTTAGGGAAAGGATAAAAAGCGTGGCGGAGGGTACATACGCAAAGGTAAGGTCCATATCCGGAAAGGAGATTGTTGGGGAACTTCTGGACATAGACCTGGGTAAGAAAGGAATGTCCATGCTGGAGACGGATGACTCAATGGCCTTTGAAAAGACCAACATAGTGCGGGGACAGTTCATATACGCCCAGGCGGAATCCCTCGCAATAGCCGTGATAGATGCTGACGTGGCCCTTATCGGGGTAGCAAACATCAAATACAAGCAGCCGGTCCGTTCGGGACAGAAACTGGTTGCCCATGCGGAAATAATAAAGCGTAGGGGAAACAAATTTTTCGTATGGGTAAGAATAAAGCTCAAGATGCAGGAAGTGTTCAGGGGCAAGTTCATACTGGTGTCCCTGGACGAGTAAGGGGGGATTATAATGAGAATTGCCGTTGACGCCATGGGCGGAGACAATGCGCCGGTGGAAGTGGTGAAGGGCTGCATTGGGGCCCTGGAAAGGGATAAGAGGCTTAGGTTAATTATTGTGGGAAAAGAGGAAAATATAAGGGATATCCTTGGCGGGTACCAGACCGAAAGGATAAGCATAGTAAACGCCGGCCAGGTGATAAGCGCAGAGGATGCGCCGGTGGAAGCCATAAGGAAAAAGAAGGATTCATCAATGGTGGTTGGGATGGACCTTGTTAAAAGAAAGGAAGCCGGGGCCTTTATTTCGGCGGGCAATACGGGAGCGCTTCTGGCGGGAGCGCTGTTTAGGATAGGCAGGATAAAGGGCATAGACCGCCCGGCGCTGGCACCGGTTCTTCCCACCCTAAGGGGAGGGGCGATGCTGATAGACGCCGGTGCAAACGCCGAGTGCAAGCCGGTAAACCTTCTGCAGTTCGGTGTGATGGGTTCGGCCTATATGCAGGGTGTCCTGGGGGTGCAAAACCCAAGGGTTGCGCTGGTTAACATCGGTACCGAGCAGGGCAAGGGAAATGCCCTTACCAAGGAGGCCTATGCGCTGCTTGAAAAGTCCGGGCTTAACTTCATCGGCAATATTGAAGCACGAGACATCCCCGAGGGAGCTGCGGACGTTTTGGTCTGTGACGGTTTTGTCGGCAATGTAATATTAAAGCTTACCGAGGGACTTGCAATGACATTGTTTTCGCAGCTAAAGGCGGAATTCACAGCCGGTACCGCATCCAAGCTGGCTGCGGCCGTGCTCAAGCCGGGACTTAAAAAGCTGAAAGAAAGGATGGATTACAAGCAGTACGGCGGAGCGCCGCTGTTGGGTATCGCCGGTGGCTGTATAAAAGCCCACGGCAGTTCCGACGCGCTGGCTATTGAAAACGCAATAATGCAGGCGGTAAGGTTTATAGAAAACAAAGTGGAACAAACAATAACTGAAAATGTTAAGACGGAGGATGGTAATGGATAAGATGTTAAAGCCTGTTGGCATTGCCGGGACGGGCAGGTGCCTTCCCGAAAGGATACTCACAAACTTCGACCTTGAAAGGATGGTGGATACCAGCGACGAGTGGATAGTAAGCCGCACCGGCATATCCGAGCGCAGGATAAGCGATGCGGGCACCGCCACCTCCGACCTTGCAACGGAGGCGGCGAAAAAAGCCATGGAGGATGCGGGGATAACCGCCGGGGAAATTGATGTAATAATAGTGGCGACGGCAACGCCGGACATGGCTTTTCCGTCCACCGCCTGTATAGTGCAGTCCAACCTCGGGGCGCTACAGGCCAGCGCCTTTGATGTGCAGGCCGCATGCACCGGTTTTATATACGGGCTCTCCATAGGTGAAAAGTTTATTTCCACCGGGGATGCAAAAAACGTTCTGGTGATAGGTGCGGAAACCCTTTCCAAGATATGTAACTGGGAGGACCGCAGTACCTGCGTACTGTTTGGTGACGGCGCAGGGGCAGCGGTGTTAAGGGAGGCACCGAAAGACAGCGGCATTATTGCCACCCTTCTGGGAGCGGAGGGCTGGAAAGGCCAGTACCTCACACTGCCCGCCGGGGGCTCAAGGATGCCGGCCAGCATTGATACGGTAAAGTCCGGCAAGCATTTCATACACATGGATGGCGGGGAAGTTTATAAATTCGCGGTAGGCGTGATGCCGCAGGCCACGCTGGGGGTTTTGGAAAAGGCGGGCCTAAGCCTTGACGATATTGACCTTCTTATACCGCACCAGGCCAACAAGAGGATCGTGGATTCCGCGGCGAAAAGGCTGGGCATACCTCAGGACAAGATATTTATGAATCTAAGCAGGTACGGCAACATGTCATCGGCCTCCATCCCGGTGGCATTGGACGAAGCGGTGAAGCATGGCCTTGTCAAAAATGGCGATAACCTGGTGCTGGTGGGCTTCGGTGCTGGGCTGACCTGGGGTGCCTGTGCCATTAAATGGAGCAAATAATTCCAATATAGCAATGGGAGTGGTGGAAATGATACATACTAGGATATGTGAAATACTGGGTATAGAATATCCTATCCTTCAGGGGGGCATGGCATGGGTGGCAACCGCCGAACTGGCGGCGGCGGTGTCCAACGCGGGGGGCCTTGGAATAATAGGTGCCGGAAACGCTCCCGCGGACGTGGTGGAAAGGGAAATTATAAAGGCCTCAGAGCTTACAACAAAGCCCTTTGGCGTAAATGTAATGCTGCTTTCCCCCTTTGTGGACCAGGTGATGGAAGTAATAATAAAGCATAGGGTTAAGGTGGTGACCACCGGGGCCGGCAACCCGGGGAAATATATCGGCGGCCTTAAGGAAGCGGGGGCAAAAATCATACCGGTGGTTCCAAGCGTTGCCCTGGCAAAGCGAATGCAGTCGGTGGGTGCCGATGCACTGATAGCCGAGGGTACCGAAGCCGGTGGACATATAGGTGAATTAACCACCATGTGCCTGGTGCCCCAGGTGGTGGATGCTGTTGAGATACCGGTTATTGCCGCCGGCGGAATTGCCGACGGAAGGGGTCTTGCGGCGGCCTTGGCGCTTGGTGCCGAGGGGGTACAGATGGGAACGAGGTTTGTATGCTCGGTGGAATGTACCGCCCATGCCAATTACAAGGAAGCCCTGCTTAAAGCCGGTGACAGGGATGCGGTTGTATCCGGCAGGACCACCGGCCATCCGGTAAGGTGCTTAAAGAATAAGCTGACCCGCGAGTTTGACAGGCTGGAGAGGGCAGGGACCCCGGCGGAAGAACTGGAAAAGCTGGGTGCCGGAAAGCTCCGGGAAGCAGTGGTGGAAGGCAATACCAAGGATGGTTCGGTCATGTCCGGGCAGATTGCAGGCCTTATAAACGATATTAAGCCGGTAAAAGAAATAATAGAAGGAATAACAAAGGAAGCCAGGGATATAATAGAAATCACCGCAAAGGTGCTTGGGAGGTAAATTATGGGCAAAGTTGCGTTTATTTTCCCCGGCCAGGGGGCACAGTATATAGGTATGGGCAAGGACCTATACCAGGAGTTCCCCGAGGCGGCGGGGGTTTTTGATAGGGCGGACCGGGCGCTGGGATTTAACCTAACCGGGATAATATTCGAGGGCCCGGAGGAGAAACTTACCGAAACGGAGATTACACAGCCGGCCATAACAACTGTAAGCGCCGCCATACTTGAAATTATAAAAAAACACGGTCTTAGACCGGACATGGCGGCGGGACTTAGCCTTGGCGAGTATTCCGCCCTTATAGCAGCGGGCTCGCTGCAGTTCGAAGACGCTGTGGTGCTGGTGCATAAAAGGGGTAAGCTTATGCAGAATGCCGTACCGGTAAACACCGGCACGATGGCGGCAATTATCGGACTTGACAAGGAACTGGTTGAAGAATGCTGCCGCAGGGCCTCAAACCAGGGCGTGGTGGAACCGGCCAATTACAACTGCTCATGCCAGACCGCCGTTTCAGGAGAAACAAAGGCGGTGGCCGCCGCGGTTGAGATGGCAAAGACGATGGGGGCAAGGAGGGCTGTAATGCTGCCGGTAAGCGCACCCTTCCACTGCAGTCTGCTGAGACCGGTGGAAGAAAAGCTGGAAAAGGCTCTTGAAGGGATAAAAATAATGGATGCCGTAGTACCGGTGATTGCAAATGTTACCGCCACCGAGGAGACCCGTAGTGACTTAATAAAAGGTAACCTGGTAAAGCAGGTAAGCAGGCCGGTGCTGTGGGAGGAGAGCGTTAAGCGAATGATTGAGCTGGGGGCGGACACCTTCGTTGAAATAGGACCGGGGAAAACGCTGACCGGCTTTGTTAAGAAAATAGATAAGGGAGTACGGGTATTGAACATTGAAAACTTGGAAAGCCTGAATAATGCCCTATTGGAATTGGAGGGGGTCAAATGTTAAATCTAAATGGAAAGGTAGCTGTAGTTACCGGCGGGTCCAGGGGTATCGGAAAGGCCACAGCCATAACCCTGGCGCGGCTGGGGGCGGCTGTGGCGGTGAATTATGCCAGCGGCTCCAAGGCGGCGGAGGAAACGGTAACGGAGATAAAAAACCTTGGCGGGGACGCTGAAGCCTTTGCTGCTAACGTTGCAAACCCGGACGAGGCTAACAGCCTTATAGAAAGGGCCGCCGCGCGTTTTGGGGCAGTGGACATCCTTGTGAACTGCGCAGGCATAACCCGGGACGGGCTCCTCTTGCGAATGAAAGACGAGGATTGGCGGCAGGTTATTGATATAAACATGACGGGAGTATTTAACTGTACCAGGGCTGCGTCACGGCTTATGATTAAGAAAAGATGGGGAAGAATAGTAAACATATCGTCGGTGGTGGGCATATACGGGAATGCCGGCCAGGCAAATTACTGTGCTTCCAAGGCGGGGGTAATAGGCTTTACAAAGGCGGTGGCAAAGGAACTGGGCAGCAGGGGAATAACCGTTAACGCCGTTGCCCCGGGCTATATCCAAACCGACATGACCATGAAACTGTCACAGGATATAAGGGACGAGATGACAAAGAGGGTTGTGTTGGGCAGGCCGGGTACCCCTGAGGATGTTGCATACCTTGTCGCGTTTTTAAGCAGCGACCTTGCTTCATACATTACAGGACAAATAATTGGCGTTGACGGTGGAATTGTTATGTAATATATTTAATATATATTTTATAGCAAGTACCCGGAAGGAGGTGACAAGATGATATTTGAAAAGGTGAGGGAGATTATTGCAGACCAGCTGGGTGTGGACGAAGAGGAGATATCAAGCGATGCACGATTTATAGAAGACTTGGGAGCCGATTCCCTGGACCTGGTTGAGCTGATAATGGCTTTGGAAGAAGAATTTGATTTGGAGATCCCGGACGAGGACGCTGAAAAAATCAGCACCGTTGGGGATGCTGTAGAATACATAAAAAACAATAGCTAGTCCGAAGGTCCCGATTGAAATCGGGACTTTCTTAAGTAAAAAGGCAAATCACTGCGATTTGTTAATATATAGCAACAGAAATAACAAAAGGAGGTCGCCGGAATGGAAAAAAGAGTTGTGGTTACCGGCTTGGGGGCTGTGACACCCGTCGGACTGGGGAAGGACAGGTTCTGGGCATCGATTAAGGACGGGATATCCGGTATAGGAGAAATAACAAAATTTGATACCGAAGGGTACGAGTGCACCATAGCCGCTGAGGTCAAGGACTTCGTGCCCGGTGATTTTATGGATAAAAAGGAAGCAAGGCGTATGGACACCTTTACCCAGTATGCCGTTGCCGGTGCCAGGATGGCCCTGGAAGACGGCGGTGTCGACCTGGGTAGGGTTGACAAGGACAGGCTTGGTATTATACTGGGATCGGGTATTGGGGGCATTGAGACACTGGAGAGCCAGTTCAGGGTGCTGATAGAAAAGGGGCAATCCAGGATAAGTCCCTTCTTCATACCCATGATGATTTCCAATATGGCGGCGGGGCAGATGGCAATAGCCTTTGGCGCCAGGGGGCCAAATGAGACAGTGGTCACTGCCTGCGCTTCGGGAACAAACGCTGTCGGGGATGCCTTCAGGGTTATACAGCGGGGGGATGCCGACATGGTTATAACCGGCGGTACCGAAGCGGCGGTAACCCCTATTGCGGTAGCAGGCTTTTGTTCCATGAAAGCCCTGTCCACCCGCAACCATGACCCCCGGGGCGCCAGCAGGCCCTTTGACGGCGAAAGGGACGGCTTCGTGCTGGGAGAGGGCTGCGGTATCCTGATACTGGAGGAACTAAATCACGCGCTTAAAAGGGGCGCAAGGATTTATGCAGAGCTTGTGGGCTACGGCAGGACCGCCGATGCCTATCACATAACCGCGCCGGCACCGGGCGGGGCGGGGGCTGCGTCGGCCATGGAAAAGGCCCTGGAAGACGCCGGTATTACACCGGACAGGATAGACTATATAAATGCCCACGGAACTTCCACCAAGTACAACGACCAGTTTGAAACCGAGGCAATAAAGCAGGTGTTCGGAGAGCATGCTTACAAGCTTGCCATAAGCTCGACAAAATCGGTTACCGGTCACCTTCTGGGGGCGGCCGGAGGTATAGAGGCGATAGCTGCTGTATTGGCAATACATGAAGGGTTTGTGCCGCCCACCATGAACTATACCACCCCCGACCCCGACTGTGACCTGGATTATACGCCCAACAAGGGAGTTAAGCGAAATATAGACTACGCCATATCCAACTCGCTGGGTTTTGGAGGCCATAACGCCACCATATGCTTTAAAAGGTTTGAATAGGACCCTTGGTTATTTTAAGGTAGAAATATGCTATAATATACAAGGATGTTTTGTATCGAATGATGCCGGAAAGGATGTCGGTTTTTGAGGATAAAAGGGCCAAGGCTGGAGGAACTTAAGAAACTGCAGGACCGCCTCGGGTATCGCTACAAGGATATTGCCCTGTTGAACTGTGCCTTAACCCACAGTTCCTATGCCAATGAAAAGGGTCTTGGTAAGGACGAGTACAATGAAAGGCTTGAGTTCTTGGGGGATGCCGTACTGGAGATGATAACCAGCGAATTCCTTTTCAATGAATTTGCCGATTGTACGGAGGGAACGCTAACCAAAATGAGGGCCGCCCTGGTGCGGGGCAAGGCCCTTGGGCAGCGTGCCAGGGAACTGGGCCTGGGGGATTTCCTTCAAATGGGCAAGGGAGAAGATCAAAACGGCGGCCGCAGCAGGATTTCAATCCTTGCGGACACCTTAGAGGCGGGTATTGGCTCCATATACCTTGACGGGGGGTACGCGCCGGCCAGGGAATTTGTTTTGGGATACTTGCAGGCCAGTGCACGGGAGCTGGCGGAACAAAGCTTAGCAGGGGATTATAAGACCGAGCTCCAGGAAACCGTCCAGGCCTCCGGCCATAATACGGTTGAGTACAGGCTTGTAGACCAGGAAGGGCCGGACCACGACAAAACCTTTCGGGTGAGAGTATTAATAGGGGACAGGGTTTACGGGGAAGGTACCGGGAAAAGCAAAAAGGAAGCGGAACAAAACGCTGCACAAAAAGCGTTGGAAAGGCTGGAGGGCTGAAATGACCAAAACCCATTTTATTGTTCCTTTTTTCATCCCCCACGTCGGCTGTCCCCATGACTGCGTGTTTTGCAGCCAGGGCAAAATTACCGGTAAAGAGCGCCCGGTGTTACCGGAAGAAGTCATTCCCATAATACGAGAGTACCGCGCCACTTTTCCCCGAAATGCCAGGATGGTGGAAGCGGCATTTTTCGGCGGCAGTTTTACAGGCATACCGGCACCGCTCCAGACGGCTTTTTTAAAAGAAGCTTACCTTGCAAAAAAAGAGGGGCTTATTGATAGGATAAGGCTTTCCACCAGGCCGGATTATATAGACCAAGAAGTACTGGAAAGGCTCTCGGAATTCCGCGTGGACACTATAGAGCTGGGAGTCCAGTCCATGAGCGACGAGGTACTGAAAAAAAGTGCCAGGGGACACAGCAGCGCGGACGTTGTACAGGCTTCCAGGAAAATACGGGAGTACGGGTTTCGGCTTGGTTTGCAGATGATGGTAGGGCTTCCCGGTTCCCGGCCGGATACCGAGGTGCAAACCGCGTCCGGGATATGTGCGCTGAAACCGGACTTTGTGAGGATATATCCAACGCTGGTAATAAGGGGTACCGCCCTTGAAACAATGTACAAAAAAGGAATGTACAAGCCTCCTTCGCTGGAAGAGGCGGTTGACCTGTGCGCTGTCCTGGCGGCAATGTTTATAAGGGAAAACATTGCCATAATACGAATGGGGCTGCAGCCCACTGAGCTGATAAGCGAAGGCGGAGAGGTGGTTGCAGGGCCCTTCCACCCGTCTTTCAGGCAGCTTGTTGATTCCAGGCTGGTCCTTAGGGCGGTTAAATGGATATTGGACCAAAGGGGAATGGACCCGGAAGTGGGAATCGTGATGGAGACAAATCCCAAGCTGCTTTCGACGCTTAAGGGGATTGGCAAGGAAAATATAAAGGCCCTGGAAAGGGAATATCCCGGGCTGGAGATTAAAGTGTTAAAGAATAAAGACCTGGGTCGCAGCGAAATTCGGTTTATAAATGGGAAAAGAATGTTTGAGGCGGATTACCGCCAGGTGATAAAAAGCATCAAATAGTCCATTGGACACCAGTGCCGGAGGTATAGTCCATGTATCTTAAGAGCATAGAAATAAAAGGGTTCAAATCCTTTGCCGAGAGAATCAATCTTGAATTCGACAAAGGCATAGCGGCCATCGTCGGGCCCAACGGCAGCGGCAAAAGCAACATAGCCGACGCTGTCAGGTGGGTGCTGGGGGAGCAAAGCATAAAGAACTTAAGGGGCAGCCGGATGGAGGATGTCATCTTCGCCGGTACCGACAACCGGAAAGCCTTGGGTTTTGCCGAGGTCTCTATAACGCTGGACAACGGGGACGGCTTTTTGCCCATAGAGTATTCCGAAGTGGTGGTAACAAGGAGACTTTTCCGGTCGGGAGAGAGCGAGTATTACCTGAACAGGACCGGCTGCAGGCTGAAGGATATTAACGAGCTTTTCATGGATACCGGCATAGGCAAGGAAGGATATTCGATAATAGGACAGGGCAGGATAGACGAAATCCTCAGTTCAAAGGCCGAGGACCGGCGAAAAATATTCGAAGAAGCCGCGGGAATAGTAAAGTATAAAACCAGGAAGGACGAAGCGGAAAGAAAACTCCAAAGGACCGAGGAAAACCTTCTGAGGCTGGGGGACATCATTGATGAACTCCAAAGGCAGGTGGGTCCCCTTTTTGAACAAAGCGAAGTGGCAAAGTCCTACATATTGATGAGGGATGAACTCAAAAAGCTTGAACTGAGCCTTTTTATAGACAATCTTGAAAAGCTGAACAGGCAAAAAACCGGCATACAGGAAAAGATAAAGGAATGCCGGAGACTGGTTAACAATAAAAATAATACGGTTAACCAATTGGAAACGGAGTTCTCAAGCCTTGAAACAAAAATACAGCAGTTGGAGGAGGAACTTAAGGAGGTCCAGGAGAGGGTGTTCAGAAGCCTCAACCTGGCTGAAAAAAAGGAAGGCGAGGTAAAGGTACTTAAACAGAGGATACAGGGAGAAAAGGAGAATATTGAAAGGCATAAGGCGGAAATCGCCGAAACGGAAAATGAAACCGCCGCGCTGGAGGAAGAAAAACAAAAAAGAATGCAGGAGATGCAGGACCTGAAAAAGGAACTGGAGGAAAAGAAACAGATAATTGATGCCTTCCAGGCCAACCTGGACAGCATAGGGGCGCAGGTGGGAAAGGACGAGGCAAAGGTTGAGGAGATAAAAACAGGCATAATTGAGAACTTAAACCGGATTTCCGAACTAAACAGTAATGCAAACAGCCTGAAAACGCTTAACCAGACCATTTATACGCGAAAAGCTCAGCTGCTTGAGGAAATGCAAAACGTAGACGAAAGGATTGGGGTTTTAAAGACCGAAAGGGATGACCTTAAAAGAACGCTGGGTGGCTTGGAAAAACAGCTGGCAGAGAATACCCGGCAGCGGAGCGGCATGGTTGACAAGTTGAACGATTTAAGGAACCGGCGGTTGCAGCTGGAGCAAAAACAAAAAAACCTGAGGGAAGAACTGGGGATAAGCAGGTCAAAGCTGGCCCTGCTCCAGCAGATGGAAAGGGAGTACGAGGGATATTCAAGAAGCGTAAGGTCGCTGCTGGAAGCGTGTGGCCGGGTAAAGGGCCTTGAAAAGGGAATAGTGGGGGCTGTTGCAAAGCTGATCACAGTCCGGCCGGGACTGGAGAGGGCCATAGAAACTGCCCTGGGTTATAACCTACAGAGCATTGTGACAAACACCGAGGAGGATGCCAAAACGGCGATAAACTACCTGAAACGCAGCAACCTGGGACGGGCCACCTTTCTGCCCATAAGTTCAATAAAGCCGAGAAACCTAAGCAGGGACGAGGAAAAGGCCCTTGGTATGGAAGGGTGTATCGGTAGGGCGTCTTCCCTTGTAAACTGCCCGGACAGGATTCGTAACATAATTGACAACCTGCTGGGAAGGGTAGTGGTTGTGGACAGCCTTGACAGCGGCATAAAAATGGCAAGGGCCTTCGGGTACGGGTTCAGGATAGTGACCTCCGACGGGGACATAATAAACGTCGGGGGTTCCATGACCGGGGGAAGCAGTTACAGCAAAGAGGCGGGGCTGCTGCAGAGAAAAGGGGAAATCCAATCGCTGCAAAGCACATTGAACAGCAAGGCGGATGAAACAGGGCGGCTGGACCACACGATAAGGGAGCTGGCCGAAATGGAGCAGGATATTGAGCTGAGGATACAGGAGATGGCGGATGCATATCACCGGCTTGACCTGCAAAGGATTAGGATAACCGAGATGCTGGAAGCAAAGGCAAAGGAGCTGGAGGACAGGGAAGCCAAAAAGCTTCAGTTTGAATCCGAGAAGCTTACACTGGAATCCGATTATTATGAAACCCAGCAGCAAATAGAGAAAATACAAAAAAGTATAAAGGAGAAAGAGAACGAGAACAAGCAAATGGAGGAGCAAATAAGGAATTTGCAGAGGATAAGCTCCGAGAAAAAACAGGACCGGGATAACATTATGCAGCAGATAACGGCCCACAGGGTGGAGGCGGCAAGAATCGCCCAAAAGCTTGAAGACGTTCAGTCGGGGTTCCAGAGGGCGGTTTCTATGCTGCAGAAGGCCCGTATGTCGGTTATAGACCGGGAAAAGGAGATAGAGATAAACAGGAAAAATATTGAGAAGCTGGAGGACGGGATATCGGCGCTGCAGCAGGAGATTGAAGTTCTGGTCGAGGAAAGAAACAGGGACAGCATGGAAATGACAAAGCTGCAGCAAACAAAGTCCGAATGCCAGCATAGAATGAAGGAAAAGGAACAGGCGGTTAAAGAAATATATAAGGAAATCTCCGAGCTGGAAAAAAGGCTTCACCGGTATGAAGTACAGCTTACCAAGGTGGACATGGAGATAGGAAACCTTCATGACAGGATGTGGGAAGAGTACGAGGTAACCCGCATCCATGCCCTTGACTACAAGTGCGAAATAAAGGACGAGAAGGCGGCACGCAGCAGGATTATAGAATTAAAGGCAAACATTAAGGAACTGGGCAACGTTAATATTAACGCCATTGAAGAGTATGCCAGGGTTAAGGAAAGGTTTGACTTTCTGAATTCCCAGAAAAAGGACTTGGAGGAGGCCAGGGATTCCCTGAACAGGATAATAAAAGAGATGACGGATACGATGAAGAAACAGTTCGCCGAACAATTCCAAGTAATAAACGAGAGTTTCAACAAGGTTTTCAGGGAGCTGTTCGGCGGCGGGAAGGCCAAGGTACTGCTTTCCGACCAGGCCAACATACTGGAATCGGGTATTGATATAATAGCACAGCCGCCGGGTAAAAAACTGCAGCAAATATCGCTGCTGTCGGGGGGAGAAAAGGCCCTGACAGCGATAGCGCTGCTGTTTGCGATACTCTCGGTTAAGCCGTCGCCTTTCTGCATACTGGACGAAATTGAAGCCGCCCTTGACGACGCAAACGTGGAGAGGTTCGGTGAGTTCCTGAAAAAGCTTTCCGCCGACATACAATTCATAGTAATCACCCACAGGAAGGGAACAATAGAAACAGCCAACAACCTGTACGGCGTGACAATGCAGGAAAAGGGGATTTCGAAACTGGTATCGGTAAGACTGGAGGACATGGTCAGTTAGGGAGGAGAAAAATATGCAGGACAAACATCCCGGACTTCTGTCGAGGCTTATGCAAGGCCTTGTAAAGAGCAGGGAGGATATCAGGAAAAAGCTAGACGGTATTTTGGCCCTGGGCGGCAAGCCCAGCCCGGAGATGCTGGAGGAACTGGAAGAGGTGCTTATCACCGCCGATGCGGGGGTGGATACCAGCCTTGAGGTGATAAACACGCTGGGCGAAAGGATGAGGCGGGATAAGAGCATAACCGGGGAAAAAATAAAGGAAGAACTCAAAAAAATACTTAAGGAAATGCTGGAAAAAGATGACCTGTCTGCCGACGGGGAAGACTTTCCCGTGATAATACTGGTGGTGGGAGTAAACGGGGTGGGTAAAACCACCACCATAGGCAAACTGGCGGCCCTCTACAGGTCAAAGGGCAAAAAAGTGCTGACGGCCGCCGCAGACACTTTCAGGGCGGCGGCAATCGAGCAGCTGCAAGTCTGGGGACAAAGGGCCGGCGCGGACGTAATAAAGCACAGCGAGGGCTCCGACCCCGGCGCGGTAGTGTTTGACGCGCTGGGTGCGTTCAAGGCAAGGAAGGCGGACGTGCTCATCATTGACACCGCCGGGAGGCTGCACAATAAAAAGAACCTTATGGAAGAACTGAAAAAGGTAAAGAGGATAATAAACAGGGAAGCGGAAGGGTACAGGGTAGAGACATACCTGGTACTGGATGCCACAACGGGCCAAAACGCCCTTGCGCAGGCCAAGACCTTCAAGGAGATTACCGACATAACCGGCATAATACTTACCAAGCTGGACGGCACCGCAAAGGGAGGGATAGTGTTTGCCATAGGCAGGGAACTGGGGGTCCCTGTGAAATATGTTGGCATCGGGGAAGGGATTGAAGACCTGCAGCCCTTTGACGGGGAAATTTTCGTGGATGCCATATTGGGATGATTTATTGTTGACAGGAGCATAATAATAATATAAAATACGCCTGTAAAGCAAAATGCCTTTACAGGCGTATTGGGATGATGGATATATGAATGAAGAGTTCGTGGAAATGGCCCTTTTATACGACTTTTACGGCGGGGTACTGACACCGCGGCAGCAGGAGATAATGGACCTTTATTATATGAAGGACTATTCTCTGGGTGAAATTGGGGAGCTTTTGAGCACCAGTCGGCAGGCGGTGTTTGATAACCTGAAAAGGGCAAAGGTGCAGCTGAGGGACATGGAGGACAGGCTGGGCCTGGTAAAAAGGTTCAGGACGGATTCGGAAAAAAAGACAAAAGTTTTAGGAAACCTTGACGGAATAATAAAAGCCCTGGAAAGGGAACAGGGCAAAGAGAAAATTATTGAAAAGCTCCGGGAGATAAGGGAGTATATCCAAACGGCAACGGGAGGTTAGGGCTCATGGCCTTTGAGGGATTAACCGAAAAGCTGCAGAATACCTTCAAAAAACTAAGGGGCAAGGGAAAGCTGTCCGAGAAGGACGTCAAGGAGGGCATGAGGGAAGTAAAACTGGCCCTGCTGGAGGCGGACGTCAATTTCCTGGTGGTTAAGGACTTCATTAAAAAAGTCACCGACAGGGCGGTGGGCAGCGAAGTAATGGACAGCCTGACCCCCGGCCAGCAGCTTATAAAGATAGTTAGGGAACAGCTAATAGAACTTATGGGAACTGTCCCCAGCAAGATTGTGTTTTCTCCCTCCGGTGTTACCATCATTATGCTGGTGGGACTGCAGGGGGCGGGCAAAACCACCGCCGCGGCCAAGATTGCAAAGTACCTGGAGAAACACCACGGGAAACATCCGCTGCTGGTGGCCTGTGACGTGTACCGCCCGGCGGCGATAAAACAGCTGCACGTTGTGGGTGAAAAGGCCGGCATACCGGTGTTTTCTATGGGCGATAAGGCCAAGCCCTCCGATATAGCAAAGGCGGGAGTTTCGGAGGCAAAAAAAACCGGCAGGGACGTGGTAATCCTCGATACCGCCGGAAGGCTTCACGTGGATGATGCGCTTATGCTTGAACTGGAGGAAATGAAGGCCCAGGCAAAGCCGGACCAGGTACTGCTGGTGGTGGATGCCATGACAGGGCAGGACGCGGTAAACGTGGCGGAAAGCTTTAACCGGAGAATAGGCATAGACGGAGTGATCCTCACCAAGCTGGACGGGGACACCCGTGGAGGGGCGGCCATTTCTGTCAAGGCGGTTACCGGTAAACCGATAAAGTTTGCCGGTACCGGGGAAAAGGTGGAGGACATTGAACTGTTTTACCCCGACCGCATGGCGTCCCGCATCCTGGGTATGGGAGACGTGCTGACCCTTATAGAAAAGGCCCAGGAATCCTTTGACCAAAAAAAGGCCGCCGAGCTTACCCGTAAGATTAAAAGCCAGCAGTTTACGCTGGAGGATTTCTTAGAGCAGCTGAACCAGGTAAGGAATATGGGACCGATAGACAAGATAATGGACATGATACCCGGCATGAAAACCGGAAAGATGGGACCGGTGGAAGTGGACGACAGGGAACTGGCCAGGGTGGAGGCAATTATAAGTTCCATGACGCCGGAGGAAAGAAGGGACCCGTCCATACTAAACGGGAGCAGGAGAAGGAGGATAGCCGCCGGCAGCGGCACCACCATACAGCAGGTAAACAGGCTATTAAAGCAGTATGAACAGACAAGGAAACTGATGAAACAGCTCGCTGAAATGGGAAAGGGCCCAAGGAAAGGAAAGCCCGGTTTCCCTTTCATATAGATAAAAGGAAACATCATGCATTCGTGACGACGGGGAGGTGAAAAAATGGCAGTCAAGATAAGGCTTAGAAGAATGGGAGCCAAGAAAAGACCCTTTTACAGGATTGTGGTGGCGGATTCAAGAGCCCCCAGGGACGGGAGATTTATAGAGGAGATTGGCTACTACAACCCTATTTCCCAGCCCAGGGAGATAAAAATAGACCATGAGAAGGCGGCACAGTGGCTGAAAAGGGGTGCAAAGCCCTCGGACACCGTAAAAGCATTGTTCAAGTCCGAGGGGGTTTACCAAAACCTCGGAGAGGTAAGCAATGAGGAGTAACTGGAGGTGCGGTAATGAAGGAATTGGTTGAATTTATCGCCCGGTCCCTTGTTGACCACCCGGAACGCGTGGAAGTAAGACAGGTGGACGGTGAAAAGTCAATAATTGTGGAACTTAAAGTAGACCCCGAAGACATGGGCAAGGTTATTGGCAAACATGGAAGGATCGCAAAGGCCATAAGAACCATAGTCAAGGCCTCGGCGGTAAAACAGGATAAAAGGGTAGTGGTGGAAATAATAGAATAGGGCGGAACAAGCAGCGGACCGGATGTTCAGGATTACCAGGTGGTGTCGGTATGGAATACTATAAAATTGGGTACATTGCGAATACACTTGGAATAAAGGGGGAAATGAAGGTGCTTTTGCTGAGCAACATCCCCGACCGTTTCAAGGACCTCGAAGAGTGTTATATAAATACCGGCACCGGCAGGCAGCGGGTTGAAGTGGAAAGGTACAGGCCCTACAAGACGGGCAGCATAGTGCTGAAGCTTAAAGGGTACGACGATGCGAATTCAGTGCTGCCTTTCAAGGGAAAATACCTCGAGGTGGACAGGGACAACCTGGCCCGGCTGGAGGAGGGCCAATTCTATGTTTTCGACATAATAGGGTGTAAAGTACTGGAAGCCGACGGGTCCATGCTCGGAGAAGTAGTGGAGGTACTCTCGCCCGGTGCCCATGACGTTTATGTTGTGAAGGGAGATAAGGGGGAAATACTGATACCCGCGGTAAGGGAAATGGTAAAAGAGATAAATATCCGGGAAAAAATTATAAGGGTACAGCTTCCGGAGGGGTTGGTTGAGTGAAAATAGACATACTCACCCTTTTCCCTGAAATGTTCGACGCAGTCTTGAAAAGCAGTATTCTGGGGAAAGCTATAGAAAAAGGCATACTGAGAGTGGGCGTAATAAACATAAGGGACTTTTCCAAGGACAGGCACAGGAGGGTTGATGACTACCCCTACGGCGGTGGTGCGGGCATGGTGATGATGCCGCAGCCCCTGTATGACGCGATAAAGTCCGTCAAGGATAAAAGCCCCGATGCCCGGGTGGTTTTAACAAGTCCCCGGGGAAAACCCTTTGACCAAGAAAAGGCCCG
Organism: Clostridiales bacterium; assembly: GCA_012728565.1. GTDB lineage: Bacteria > Bacillota > Clostridia > Ch29 > Ch29 > JAAYEV01. The sequence goes on along the minus strand of JAAYEV010000032.1, from coordinate 23,232 downwards.
GCTGCTTTCCAAGGAACCCCACCTGGTAATTGTATGCGGGCATTACGAGGGCATAGACCAGAGGATAATAGACACCATGGTGGACGAAGAAATATCCATTGGCGATTATATCCTGACCGGTGGTGAGCTTCCGGCCATGGTAATAGTGGATGCGGTGGCAAGGCTGCTGCCGGGCGCCATTGGCAGTCCCCGCTCGCTGGAGCAGGAATCCTTTACAAACGGGCTGCTGGAATACCCCCAGTATACGAGACCGGCGGACTTTTTGGGCATGAAGGTGCCGGAGGTGCTGCTTTCGGGCAACCATAAAAGAATCGAGGAATGGCGAAGAAGAAAAGCCGTTGAGATAACGCGGCGCATAAGGCCGGACCTTTTGGCCGGCAAAGGCTTAGAGCCCGAGGAACCAGGCCACTAGCCAATTAAAATTTATTGTTATACCGTGGACTATGTGCTATAATAGCACTTGGCATAACGGACGGTCCTATTCTGCCGCGGGCAGTACGAACGTCCAGGAGGGAAGGAGGTACAATATGGACCTTATAAAAATGGTGGAAAGTGGGCAACTGAAAAAGGATATTCCCGAGTTTCAGGTAGGAGACACCGTCAGGGTGCATGTGAAGATAAAGGAAGGAAACAGGGAAAGAATACAGGTGTTTGAAGGTACCGTTATAAAAAGGCAGCACGGCGGTATCAATGAAACATTCACCGTAAGAAGGATTTCATACGGAGTAGGGGTTGAAAGGACATTCCTTTTGCATTCTCCCAAGCTGGATAACATAGAAGTGGTCAGGAGAGGCAGAGTCAGAAGGGCGAGGCTGTACTACCTTAGGGACAGGCTGGGTAAGTCTGCCAGGGTTAAAGAAAGAAAATAACAGGCATTATGGGACTGACGGCAGTCCCATAATTTGTTTAATGCTTCATCTAATTAGGAGGGTAGGCCATGACTTCAGGTGCCAAGAGCCAGGCAAGGGAATGGCTGGAATCCATTGTTATAGCGGTGGTAATAGCCATTGTCATAAAGACATTTGTGTTTGAAACGGTTTTGGTGGAAGGTTCCTCAATGCTGCCCACTCTTAAGGACAGCGATCGACTGGCGGTCAACAAAATTGGCTATCTATTAGGCAAACCAAAGCACGGGGATATAGTGGTATTTGAGTATCCCTCCGACCCATCCCTTATTTTCATTAAAAGGGTAATTGCGGTGGAAGGGGACAGAGTGGAGATAAAGGACCACAGGGTGTACGTGAACGGCACCGAACTGGAGGAGCCTTACATCAGCGAAAGACCCCTCGGGGACTTTCCGGAAGTGGTGGTTCCCCCGAATACAGTGTTTGTACTGGGTGATAATAGAAATGACAGCAGGGACAGCCGGTATGCCGACGTAGGGTTTATACCGCTTAAGAATATCCGCGGAGAGGCCGTTTTAAGGTTATGGCCTATACCCCCAACAATAATCGACTGAAGGTGTAAAAGAAATGAATATTCAGTGGTTTCCTGGCCATATGACAAAGACAATTAAAGAGATAAAGGAAAACCTGGCGCTGGCGGACTTTGTCATTGAACTCTTGGACGCCAGGATACCGTACAGCAGCGGTAACCCGGAGCTGGCAAGGATACTCCCGGACAAGAAAAGGATAACTGTCCTTAACAAGTCGGACCTTGCCCACCCCGAAGCCACAGCGCGTTGGATCGAGCATTTCAAAAACAGGTCCATAACGGCCCTGGCCATAGACTCTTTAAGCGGAAGCGGAGTTCGGGAGCTGATGCTTAAGATAACCGAACGGGGAGAAATGGTCCGGGAAAAGTGGCAGAAAAGGGGTAGAAAGAACAAACGTATACGTGTCATGATAGCCGGTATCCCAAACGTGGGCAAGTCGTCGCTGATAAACCGGATTGCCGGGAAGGCTTCGGCAAGGACCGGGGATAAGCCGGGGGTTACAAGGGGCAGGCAGTGGGTTAAAGTGGCCGAAGGAATTGACCTATTGGATACACCGGGGGTGCTGTGGCCAAAATTCGACGAAGAGAGGGTAGGGGTTAACCTTGCCATTACCGGGGCCATTAAGGAAGAGGTCCTGGACAGGGAGGAACTTGCCCTAAAACTTATTGAAAGGCTTTTCCAACTGGACCCGGAGCTTTTAAAGCGCGGGTATGGTATTGTACAATTGGAGGAAACCCCTTACCGGGTCCTGGAACAGGTAGGGAGTGCCCGGGGCTGCATGGTAAGGGGTGGTAGAATTGATACCCTAAGAACATCGATAATACTGCTGGAGGACTTTAGAAGCGGCAGGCTGGGTAGAATAACGCTTGAACTGCCGGAGGACGCCCCGTAAACTTGGGGCTTTTGTCAAAGAGGGCGGAATTTGGGGGGTGAGGGTGGGTGCTAAACGGGAGTATAGAAGAAATAAAGCTATACATAGAGGGGCTTAACACCAAGGAACAATACCGTCTTATACCCGAGCTGCTTTCGGACGGCAGGGCGGGGGTAAGAAGGATCGGAAAAACCCTACAGGGAAAGTTAAAGAAAGAGGCGGCGGAACTCGAAAGAATCAATAGGATGAGAGTAATTGAAAAAGAGCTTAAAAAGAAAGGGTACAGGTTGGTGGCCGGCATTGACGAAGCTGGGCGTGGGCCGCTGGCGGGACCGGTGGTTGCGGCGGCGGTTATACTGCCGGAGGATTTTTTCCTGGCCGGGGTTGACGACTCCAAAAAGCTGTCCCCGCAAAAAAGGGAACTGCTGTGCCGAGATATAAAGGAGAAAGCCCTTTGCTACGGTGTGGGCATGGTGGACAGCGGCGAGATTGACAGGATAAACATATTGCAGGCCACCTACAGGGCGGTGGGTATCGCCTTGAAAGATTTAAGCCAAAAACCCGACTGCCTGCTGCTGGATGCCATGACACTTCCCGGCTGCTCCCTTTACCAGCAGAGCGTTGTAAAGGGGGACCAAAAATGCTTGTCGGTTGCAGCCGCAAGCATCATAGCAAAGGTGACAAGGGACCGGTTTATGGAAGAGCTGCACCGGCGATACCCTGTGTATAATTTTTTGCAAAACAAGGGTTACGGCACCAGTGAACACGTGGAGGCGATATTGAGGTACGGCCCGTGTCCTTATCACAGGCGCACCTTTATACAGAACATCCGGAGGCGGTAATGGTGAACTTAAACCCGATAAACCCGGAACCTATGACAGAAAGGATAATGGATACCCTGCCGTTGAAGGTGGGGGAGCTGCTGGCTGCACGGGTACTACAGGTGGAAGGCCGGCTTTTTTACCTGCTGCTTGCGGACGGTACGCTCCTAAGGGCAAGGCTTAATGCGGAACTTGAATTGCCGCAGGGAGAAGAAATGATTTTCCAGGTAAAAAGCATAACGGAAGGAAGGATTGAACTGTCGGTGGTGACCGGCGAAAAAGGGGTACCGGACGCTTCGAAAAATACGGAGGCGGGGTACCGGATTCGGGCGGACCGGGAGGATGCGGGCATTATATGCAAGCTTCTTGAAAGAGGGCTGCCGGCTGCCCCGGAAAATATAAAGGAAGTAAAAAGTAAGCTTACGCTTCTGACCCTTATTTTAAAAAACAGTGCCCTGGCGGCGAAGGGTCCGCCAATATCCCAGGGAGAAGACTTAATCCACCAGCCAATTGATCGGCTTGTGAATTGGCTGATCGGGTCAAAGCAGCAGGAATCCAATGAAGGATTGGATGCACAGCATCAGAAGCTTATGCTTATATTGGAAGAGCTGGCCGGCGTAGAGGTGGAGGATATAATAACACTTATGAGGTTCGGACTGAAAATCACCCCGGGGTCTCTAATACTGGCAAAAAATTTAAGGGAAAATAAAGGATTTCCAGGTATATTGTTGAAAAGCATTTATGAAGAACCCAGGAGCGAGGATATAACCCAAAAGCCCATTGAACAGCCAGGGGCTGAAGAGGAAACGGCGTTTTGGGATACCGCAAAGGGCACAAGGGAGCACAGGATGAGGTCCGAAGCCCAAAACCGAGACGGTCGGAAGGCGGAGCCCCTTGACCTTAAAAATTTGCTTAAAGGGATAATCGAAAACAACAGGGCCGCGCCGAGGCAGAGGGCGGCGGCGGAGCTGTTGGTGGAAAGGATTTACTTCTTGGAAGAAGTGCTTTCCGGGCGGAACATTTTTGTATTTCCTTTTTTATTCGATGGAAAAATCTCCGAGTGCTGGATAAGGGTAAACCAAGGGAACGGCGAATCCAAGCAGCAGGGTGATGTGCTGGAACTGGTGGTGGAAGCCGAACCGCAATACCTTGGCAGCATAAGGGTCCAAATAAAGCTTAAAGAAAAAAGGGTAGACCTTAACTTTTTTGTATCGAAAGAGCAGACCAAAAGCCTGATAGAACGGGAAAAGGAAAGCTTAAGGCGAAGCATAGAAAGAAGCGGTTTTTCGGTTAACCGTATAACCTGCCGCAGGATGGAAGAGAGTAAGCCGGAAACGGTAAGAAGGTTCCTGGATTTGAGGGTGTAAACATGGATAACAAGCGCATTGCAGCTTCAATAGAATACGGCGAGGGGGACAGCGCACCCAGGCTCACCGCGTACGGCCGGGGCATTGTGGCGGATAAAATACTGGAGATTGCGGCGAAATCGGGTGTGCCGCTTTACAGGGAAGAAAACCTGGCCGAGATGCTAGGCAGGGTTGAAATAGGAAGGGAGATTCCCCCGGAACTGTACGGTATTGTTGCCGAGGTTTTATCGTTTATTTACATGCTCAACAAAAAAGAAGGGGATGAAAGGGATGACTTCCGGCCTCCGAACGGGTAAAATGGGGGAGGACGCCGCAAAAGAGTACCTGGAAAACATGGGGTACAGGATAATCCAGGCCAATTACCGGGACAAACAGGGCGAAGCGGATATTATAGCTTATGACGGTGAAGTCCTTGTGTTTGTGGAAGTGAAAACCAGGAGGAGCACGAGGTGCGGCACCCCCGGCGAGGCGGTAAACCGGGAAAAACAAAGAAGGCTTACCAGGATTGCGCTGTCCTATATTGCGCGGCATAAAGTACCGTACCGGCAGGTTAGGTTTGACGTGGTGGAAGTTTTAATAAAGGACAGTGAAGCAAAACAGCTAAGGCTTATAAAGGATGCCTTCGATGCTTGGCCGGGGTATTATTGAGCCGGGGCTGAAGGGTGCCCTGCAGGATTTTTTAAAAGTACGGCAAGCTGGGGTGGTAATATGCTGTCAAAGGTGTATAGCTGCTGTTTTTTTGGGATGGACGGATACTGCGTGGAAATTGAAACCTTCATCTCCAACGGCCTTCCGTCCTGCCAAATAGTGGGCCTTCCCGACGCTGCGGTAAACGAATCAAAGGAAAGGGTGCGGTCCGCCATAAAGAATTCGGGCATGGAGTTTCCATTAAAAAGGATAACGGTAAACATGGCGCCCGCCGACATAAGAAAAGAGGGGGCTTTCTATGACCTCCCAATTGCCGTTGGAATACTTTTGTCCTCGGGACAGGTGGAACCGGCATTTCCGATGGAGGACACCGCCATTATTGGCGAACTGTCCCTCGGGGGGGAGGTAAAAAAGGTAAAGGGCATCCTAACCATGGCAATAGCCCTTAAAGAAATGGGGTTTTCCAGAATAATACTTCCCCGGGACAACGCCGAAGAAGCCTCCATAGTTGAGAACATGGAGATAATCGGGATAAAGTCGCTGGATGAAGCTGTCGAGTATCTAAAGGCACCTGAAAAATACAAGCAGCCCAAGAAAAGCGAGCATCCGCCGGAGGCACCCGGAGCCGAATTGGACCTAAGCGACGTCAGGGGTCAGGAAAACGCCAAGCGGGCGCTGGAGATAGCCGCCGCCGGCATGCATAACATAATACTTATAGGCCCCCCCGGTTCGGGAAAAACAATGCTTGCCAGGAGGCTTCCTACAATTTTGCCCGACCTAAAAGAGGAGCAGGCCCTGGAAGTTACCAAGATCTACAGTATTGCAGGCAAGTTGGAGGGAAAATCCATTATAAGGGTACCTCCCTTCAGGGCGCCCCATCATACCATCTCGGCGGCGTCACTGGTAGGCGGGGGCACCATCCCCAGGCCGGGAGAAATAAGCCTTGCCCACCAGGGTGTTTTATTTTTGGATGAATTGCCGGAGTTCTCCAGGAGGGTGCTGGAGGCCCTGAGACAGCCAGTGGAAAACGAAGTCATTACCGTTTCAAGGGTGAATGCAACCTTTTCCTTTCCGGCGAAATTTTTGCTGGCGGCCAGCGCAAACCCGTGTCCCTGTGGCTATTACGGGGACCATACGCGGGAATGCCGGTGCTCGCCAAGGGATATTCAGAAGTATTTCGGCAGGATATCCGGGCCGTTAATGGATAGAATTGACCTGCAGGTTGAAATATCAAGGGTCCCTGTGCAGGACCTTGACCGGAGAAAAGGCGGGGCAACTTCCGCCGAGGTAAAAGAAAGAGTAATCAGGGCCCGTGAAATACAATATAATAGGTTGAAAGGCAAAGGACTGTTGTACAATTCCCAGCTATCAATAAAGGATATAGAACAGAATTGCCGGGTAAGCGCAAGGGCCATGGACTTTTTGAACAGCACCTACAGGAGGCTGGGTTTAAGTGCCAGGGGATATGTCAAGGTGCTGAAGGTTGCAAGAACCATAGCCGACCTTGAGGAAAAGGGCGGCGTTGAAGTGGAGGATATAGCCGAAGCACTTCAATATAGAATTACAAGTTGAACTGAAGGAGGGATACGTGATGGAACAGGATAAGTACTTAATCTGGCTGTCCGGGATAAGGAATATTGGCGGCATTAGGATCAAAAGGCTCATTGAACATTTCGGTTCGGCTAAATCGGTTTGGGAAGCCGGCCGTGAAGACCTTGAAAAAGTAAAGGGAATTGATCGTGGGGTTATTAGGCAGATTCTTGCACACAAGAACGAGGCAAGGCTGGAACACTGCCTGTACAGCCTTGAGAGGCACAATATTTCAACCATCCCGATAACCTCGGATTACTACCCCGCACTGCTTAAGGAGATATACAATCCACCGTACCTTTTGTACGTAAAGGGAGACAGGAAGGCACTGGAGGGAAACTGTATAGCCATTGTTGGGTCAAGGAACGCCAGTTACTATGGAAAAAAGGTGGCTTTTAAACTGGCGGAACAGCTGGCAAGGGCAGGGTTTAACATAGTAAGCGGTTTCGCCAGGGGTATTGACAGCTATGCCCACAAGGGTGCCCTGGCGGTAGGGGGAAAGACCATAGCGGTTATGGGTAACGGCCTGGACGTTGTATATCCCAGGGAAAACTATCAGCTTATGAAGGAAATATCCGGAGGCGGGCTGCTGCTTAGCGAGTACCCGCCGGGAACCAGTCCCTTAAGGGGTAACTTTCCTGCCCGGAACAGGCTGATAAGCGGGCTGTCGCTGGGGGTGGTGGTTGTAGAGGCTTCCGAAAGGAGCGGCGCATTGATTACCGCGGACTTTGCCCTTGAGCAGAACCGGGAAGTATTCGCGGTGCCGGGCAATATAAACAGTGCCACCAGCGCCGGTACCAACAACCTGATAAAACAGGGTGCAAAAATTGTTAACCGGGTGGAGGATATCCTGGAAGAGTTCCCCTTTGCGATGCTGCAAAGCCGAGAAAAAAAAGACGACGACAACGGGTTAATTGGAGCCGGGACGGGAAAAACTGAAGACAAGGTTCTAAGGATGATTGGACAGCAGCCGGTTCATATAGATGACCTCCTTTCCGAGAGCGGCCTTAGAATAAACCAGCTGAACGCGCTGCTTACCCATTACGAGGTGGAAGGACTGATTCAAAGGCTGCCCGGCAACTATTTCGTGGCCAGATAACGACGGAGGTGAATGATATGACAAAGTGCCTGGTTATAGTGGAATCCCCCGCCAAGGCAAAGACGATAAAAAAATTTCTTGGCAGGGGCTACAAGGTGGAAGCATCCATGGGCCATGTGCGGGACCTGCCCAAGAGCCAGATGGGGGTTGACAAGGAAAGAGGTTTTGAGCCCAAGTATATTACAATAAGAGGAAAGGGACCGGTTCTGGACAAGATAAAAAAGGAAGCCAAGGAGGCGGACAAAATTCTCCTTGCCACCGACCCGGACAGGGAAGGGGAGGCAATTTCCTGGCACCTTGCCCATATACTGGACCTGGATACCTCTTCGCCGTGCAGGATTGAGTTCAACGAGGTCACAAAGGACGCGGTAAAAAGGGCGCTGAAAAACCCAAGGCCCATCGACGGCAGGCTGGTGGATGCCCAGCAGGCGCGAAGGATAGTGGACCGCCTGGTGGGTTACGAGATTAGCCCGCTATTGTGGAAAAAGGTAAAAAAGGGCTTAAGCGCCGGCCGGGTCCAGTCGGTTGCCCTAAGGCTTATTTGCGACCGCGAGGAGCAAATAGAGAAGTTTGTTCCTCAGGAATACTGGCGGCTGTTTGCGACACTGTACAAAAAGGACCGCAAGGAAAGCTTCAAGGTGGAGCTTCATTCCCGGGACGGAAAGAAGATATCCATCGGCAGCAGGGAAGAAATGGACAGCGTACTCAAGGAAATAAAGGACGGAAAATATGAAGTCACCGAGATAAAGAAGGGCAAAAAGGCAAGAAGCCCGTACCCTCCCTATATTACCAGCAGCCTGCAGCAGGATGCGCACAATAAACTGGGGTTTACGGTAAAAAGGACCATGACCGCCGCCCAGCAGCTGTACGAGGGTGTCGATATAAAGGGTGCCGGCACCGAGGGGCTTATAACATACATGAGGACCGACTCGGTGCGCATATCGGATACGGCCCTGGCCCAGGTCAGGGACTATGTCAAAAAAGAATGGGGAGAGGGCTACCTGCCCGAAAAGCCCCGTTATTATAAGAGTAAAAAGGGCGCCCAGGGGGCCCACGAGGCCATAAGGCCAACGTCGGTCAGCAGGACCCCCGACAGCATAAAGGACTCCCTTACCCCGGACCAGTACAAGGTATACAGCCTTATCTGGAAACGTTTTGTTGCGTCCCAGATGGTGGATGCCCTGTACGACACGGTGAATGTAAGCGTAGCGTGCGGGCAGTACCTGTTTAAGGCTGCCGGCATGTCACTTACCTTCAAGGGGTTTTTGCAGGTAATGGACGATGATGCCGAGAACAAGCAGGAGGAGATACCACCGCTGGAAAAGGGGGACTTGCTGAAGGTTAAGAAGCTGGAGGACAAACAGTATTTCACACAGCCCCCGGCAAGGTACACCGAAGCTTCGCTTATTAAAGCTCTTGAGGATGACGGGATCGGAAGGCCCAGCACCTATGCCCCAGTAATATCCACCATCTTGCAGAGGGGTTACGTGGAAAAGGATAAAAAGTCCCTTGTGCCCACATACCTCGGCAAGGTGGTGAACGAGGTTATGGAGGAATACTTTGCCGATATCGTGGACGTGGATTTTACGGCGGACATGGAAGAGAAGCTGGATGAAATAGAAGAAAACGGGATTGAATGGAGAAAGGTCGTGGAGGACTTTTACCGCCCCCTGGAGGAAATGGTGTCCAGGGCGGAGAAAAAAATGGAGAAGATAGTCATCAAGGAAAAGGAAACCGATGAAGTATGCGAACGCTGCGGCAGGAATATGGTGATAAAGCACGGGAAATACGGTAAATTCCTTGCCTGCCCGGGCTTCCCTGAATGCAGGAACACCAAGCCGCTATTGGAAAAGGCGGGGGTCCCATGCCCCAAGTGCGGTGGCGACATTGTTGTCAAAAGGACCAAAAAGGGGAGGACCTTTTACGGGTGTGCCAATTATCCCGACTGTGACTTTATGACATGGAACAAGCCTTCGACGGAAAAATGCAAGGAATGCGGCCAAAACCTGTGGGAGGCCAAGGGCAGGAAGGAAAACGGGCCGGTGTGCCTTAACGAAGAATGCGAAAACTACGGCGGATGATACGGTGTGACGTATTATTTATGTACGGATGCATTAGGAACGGTAACTTTATATGAAGACGGGTGAAACATCATGAAATCGGTAACTGTGATAGGAGCAGGGCTGGCCGGAAGTGAAGCGGCATGGCAGCTGGCGAAAAGGGGTATCAAGGTTAAGCTTTATGAAATGAGACCGGAAAAAATGACGCCGGCGCACCATACGGACCTGTTTGCAGAGCTTGTCTGCAGCAATTCCTTAAGGTCAAACCTGCTGGAGAATGCGGCGGGACTTCTTAAGGAAGAAATGAGAAGGCTGGATTCCCTCATTATAAAATGCGCCGACAACAACACCGTGCCCGCCGGCGCGGCGCTGGCGGTGGACAGGGAGGGCTTTGCCCGGCAGGTAACCCGCATGATTGAAGAAAACCACAACATAGAAGTTATAAGGCAGGAGGTTACAGAGTTCCCCGTAGGGCCTGCGATAATCGCCACCGGCCCTCTGACTTCCGACGGGCTTGCCAAGGCCCTGGCAAAAGTACTGGACTGTGAATACCTGTATTTCTATGACGCGGCGTCCCCGATAGTAACGGCGGATTCCCTTGACATGGATGTGATATTCAGGGCCTCCAGGTATGGAAAGGCCGGGGACCACTACCTCAACTGCCCCTTCACAAGGGAAGAATACGAAGAGTTCTGGTCGGAACTGGTGGAGGCTAAAGGCTATCCGCTTAAACGGTTTGAAGACTTAAAGGTATTCGAGGGGTGTATGCCGGTGGAAGTGATGGCAAAAAGGGGAAAGGATACGCTGCTGTACGGGCCCTTAAGACCGGTGGGCCTAATCGACCCCCGTACCGGCCGCACGCCCTATGCCGTGGTGCAGCTGAGGCAGGACAATGCCCAGGGTACCTTGTACAACCTGGTGGGCTTCCAAACCAACCTGCGATGGTCTGAACAAAACCGAGTGTTTAGGATGATTCCTGGATTAAAGGATGCGGAGTTTGTAAGGTACGGCGTTATGCACAGGAACACCTATATCAATTCCCCCCGGCTGCTGCTTGATACGCTGCAGCTAAAAACCGACCCCAGCATAATGTTTGCAGGTCAGATAACGGGTGTGGAAGGGTATATAGAATCCACTGCCTCGGGGCTTGTTGCCGGTATTGGCATGGCAAGGATGATGGAGGGAAAGCCCCTGCCGGTGCTGCCGGGGGAAACCATTATAGGTTCGCTTTTAAAGTATATTACCACCGGTACCGCCGGTGACGGTTTTCAGCCCATGAACGCCAATTTTGGCCTGCTGCCGCCGCTGGAGGAAAGGGTTAGGGACAAAAAAATGCGAAATAGAATGCTTGCCGAAAGGTCGCTGGAATACCTGGACCGGATGGTCCGGGACCTGGACTAGGTGCCGGTGAGCATACGCAATTCATATTGAAGGTGGTGTTATTGTGATAAAGGGGACCACAATTGTGGCTGTAAGGAAAGGAAGCAAGGGAGCCATTGCTGGAGACGGCCAGATTACGCTGGGCGAACATACCATAATGAAACATCGTGCAAAAAAGGTAAGGAAGATATACAACGACAGGGTCCTGGTAGGGTTTGCCGGTTCGGTGGCGGATGCCCTTACTTTGACCGAAAAGTTCGAAGGCAAGCTGGAGCAGTACGGGGGAAGCCTTAAGAGGGCTGCGGTGGAGCTTGCCAAGGACTGGAGGACCGACAAGGTATTAAGAAGGCTGGAGGCAATGCTGATAGCCCTTGACAGGGAATCGCTGCTGGTTATTTCCGGGAACGGCGAAGTAATAGAACCGGACGACAACGTGATTGCCGTTGGCTCGGGCGGGCCTTATGCGCTGGCGGCGGCAAGGGCCCTATACGAAAACACCGGGTTGGACGCGGCCGGAATTGCTGAAAAGGCCCTGAGGATAGCGTCCGGTATTTGTGTATATACCAATGATGACATAACCGTACTGGAGCTATGATGTTAAAGGAGAGGTGAAAAATTGAGAGAACTAACTCCCTCTGAGATAGTAAAGCAGCTGGATAAGTACATAGTAGGCCAGGACAGCGCGAAAAGGTCGGTGGCGGTGGCCCTTAGAAACAGGTACCGGCGAAGGAGACTGCCGGAGGAACTCCAGGAGGAGATAAAACCGAGGAACATAATAATGATAGGCCCTACCGGCGTAGGCAAGACCGAGATTGCCCGGAGGCTTGCAAGACTTGTTGATGCGCCCTTCGTCAAAGTGGAAGCCACCAAGTTCACAGAGGTCGGTTACGTGGGCCGGGACGTGGATTCCATGGTTAGGGACCTGGTGGAAACCTCCATAAGAATGGTAAAAAACAGGATGGTGGAGCAGGTCCGGGGCAAGGCCGAAGCGGCGGCGGAGGAAAGGATAGTTGAGCTCTTAGTCCCCTCGCCGAAAAAGGAAGCGTCCTATAAAAACCCGCTGGAGGTTTTGTTCGGCCAGCCGCCGGAACAGCAGAACACCGGCGACGGGGAAAGAATGAAGGCGGTTCATGAGGAGAGAAACATAGTAAGGTCAAAGCTGAAAATAGGCGAGCTGGAGAATGAAATGGTTGAGATTGAAATAGAGGACAGGGGCGGGACACCGGTGGAGTTTTTCACCGGGGTGGGTATCGAAGAGATGTCTATAAATTTCCGTGACCTCCTTGGCGGAATGCTTCCCGGCAAAAAGAAAAAAAGAAAGGTAACAGTGGCGGAGGCAAGGAAACTGCTGGTGCAGGAAGAAGCCAACAAACTGGTGGACATGGACCAGGTGGTTGCCGAGGCCATAGAACAGGCCGAGCAAAACGGGATAATATTTCTGGACGAGATAGACAAGATAGCGTCCAGGGACTACAAGGCCGGGCCGGACGTTTCCAGGGAGGGTGTGCAGAGGGATATACTGCCGCTGGTGGAGGGCAGTACCGTGATGACAAAGTACGGGCCGGTAAAGACCGACCATATACTGTTTATTGCAGCGGGGGCCTTTCACATATCAAAGCCCTCCGACCTGATACCCGAGCTCCAGGGCCGCTTTCCGATAAGGGTGGAACTTGACAGCCTGACGGTAGAAGATTTCAAAAGGATACTGACCCAGCCAAAAAACGCCCTTATTACCCAGTACACGGCCCTGCTGGATACCGAAGGAGTGAAGGTGGTAATCAAGGACGACGCGGTAGACCAAATAGCCGAGATAGCCTATGCCGTCAACCAGGCGGATGAAAACATAGGAGCAAGAAGGCTGCATTCCATTGTAGAGAAGTTGTTCGAAGAGATTTCCTACTCCGCACCCGAGCTTACGGGGAAAACCATGGTGATTGACGGGGAATACGTTAAGGCGCAGCTTAAGGAATTGATAACCGGGAAGGACATAGGTCGGTTCATAATATAAAGCAGTTACCGGGCTTATATATAACGAAATAAAGCGGCGAGACGACGGTCGGTATAACAAAAAATAGAAAAAATAAAAAATATTTTTACGAAAAAAGGAGGAAAAAGTAAAAATATATAGAAATATATGATAGAATATATTAATAATATGACAGTGTTCGATAAAGGCAAACCCATCAAAAGGTGGGGACGCAAAGCCACGGGCCTAAGGCAAGGTCATTGCTATGGCAGCCGGGTTGCCGGATACAGCCGCTTTTTATAAAACGGTTTATTTACCTGTTGCCGGCTTCCGGGCGGCAGGTTTTTTTAAGGCCGGACCTTAAAGAGCCCGCTGCAAAGATTTAGGAAATTTGAGGAATGATGTATGAAAAAATAGAAAAGGGGGTTATTTTTAGATATACATGAAGGAATATGATGAAAATCATCGAATATGTATTAAAGTATGGGTCAATTCAAAAGCCTGGAGGTGGGAAAAATGCGGAGCGAGAACCAAGTGCTCACAATTCTTCAGAAAGCCTTGGATGCTTCTTGGCTGAGGAACCAGGTAATCTCCAACAACATAGCAAATGTTGACACCCCCAATTATAAAGCCTACAAAGTTGAATTCGAGGACCTTCTGAAGGATGCGATGAGAAACAGGGACTTTAAAGTGTCCAGCGAAAACCCGATGCATATTCCCATATCAAACAAAAGCCTTGATAGGCTCTCTCCCCGTATAACAAGGGATAGAAGCACAAGGACAAGGATTGACGGGAACAACGTGGACATTGACGTTCAAACCGCAAACCTGGCCAAAAACACTATTATGTACATGGCTTTGACAGACCAGCTATCGGCAAGACTTGCAAGGCTCAGAACGGTAATAAACGAAGGTAGGAGGTAGACCCATGGGCATTTTCAACGCCATTAACGTAAGTGCCACCGGGCTGACCGCCCAACGGCTGAGAATGGACGTTATTGCCAAAAACATAGCCAACGCCAGTACCACCAGGACCGAGAACGGGCTTCCCTATAGGAGACAGGTGGTTATATTCGAGGAAAACTGCAGGAATAAAGCCTTCTCCCAATTCCTTTCTGAGGAAAGCCGAAGGCTTTTCCTTAAGGATGGCGGGGTTAAGGTCAAGGGGATAGTGGACGACAAATCCCCTTTCAAACGCATGTATGACCCGGGGCACCCGGATGCCGACGAGGAGGGTTACGTGCTTATGCCCAACGTGGATGCCGTTGTGGAAATGGTAAACATGATTTCCGCCGCAAGGGCGTACGAGGCGAATGTAACTGCGCTTAACGCAGCCAAGGGGATGGCCCAGAAAGCACTGGAGATTGGAAGGTCATAGGGAGGTTGGAATAAGTGAGAATAGATGTTCAAAGTCCCATTAAGCCGTTAAGCATACCCGTACAAAGGACTTCAGGCGATGGGCAGCAAACCGTGGGCTTCAGCCAGTACCTTAGCGAAGCCGTAAACAAGGTTAACGATCTGCAAAATGCGGCGGATAATTCCGCTATAGCCCTTGCAACGGGAGAAATACAAAACTTGCACCAGGTGACGATAGATTCGTTAAAGGCGGACATAGCGCTGCAGTTCACCCTGCAGATAAGAAACAAGGTAATAGAAGCATACCAGGAGATCATGAGGATGCAGATATAAAAGCAAGTAGATGCGCTGCTTAGCCCTACGGCTGAAGCAGGGTAGCACCGACCAAACAAGGATGGGGTGGACGCATTGGAAGAGACCCTGAAAAGAGTGAAAAATCAGCTAAACGAGTTTTGGCAGGCCAGGACAAAAAAACAAAAGCTGAAGATAGGTATAAGCGCGGCGATTTTCGTTGCCAGTATGGCACTGCTGGTTTTTTTCACATCCCGACCGGAAATGGTTCCACTGTACGGTAAGCTTGAAATGGAGGACGCGGGAGCCATAACCCAGAAACTGGACGAATACAAGGTGAAATGGGAAATTGATGATGATTCCACAATACTGGTGCCAAAACAGGAGGTAAACAGGCTGAGGATGCAGCTGGCGACCGAAGGTCTACCCAGGAACGGTTTCAGCCTGGTGGAGGCACTGGATAATACACGCCTGGGAACGACCGACCTGGAGAGAAGGGAAAGGATACGGGTTGGCCAGGAATACGCAATAGCCCAAGCCATAGAGACCATAGAGGGAGTGGAATACGCCCAGGTAAACCTCTATATTCCCGGTGACAGCGTATTTGCGCTAAGCGAAAGCGAATACCAGTCCAGTGCCGGGATTTTAATTAAGCTGCAGCCGGGGGCTGTTCTTTCACAGGAGCAGGTGGACGGGATAATACAGTTTGTTTCAAAGAGTGTTAAGGGACTTAAAAAGGAGAACATATCCATAATTGACCAGACAGGCCAGGAGCTGTCTTCCGAGGTGGAAACGCAGCAGGGAAAGCTTTTGAAGCAGATGGAAATTGAACAGGATATGCAGGGACGGATGCAAAAAAGCATCAGGGAGTTTCTGGAAACCGCCTACGGAAAGAACAACGTGGATGTCAGGGTAAACCTAAAACTTGACTTTGACAGCCAGGTTACCAGTATAGTCAGGTTCGAGCCCCCGATACCGGGCGAAGATTCCGGACTTATTAGAAGTATTCAGGAACTGGAGGAACATGCGCAAAATATGGGCGGCGGAGGGGTTCCCGGTACCGACAGCAATATGGACGATATTGTGTCCTACGCGGAGCTTGAAACCGACCAGTCCAGGTATGACAGTGTCAGCCGGACGGTGAATTATGAACTAAACCAAATCAAGGAAGAGATAGTAAAAGCCCAAGGCCAGGTGAAAAGCCTTTCGGTGGCGGTTCTTATTAACAGCACTGCCCTTGCCCAGGAGCTTACGCAGCAGGATATGGACAATATTGCGGACATTGTTGCTGCGGCGGCGGGCATTGACAGCCAGGTGGTAAGGATACAATCGCTGCCCTTTGATACAAGCCTGGCAGCGGAAATTGCCCAGGGCTTCGAGGACAGGCAGCGTATGGAAAAGATAAAGTTCTATACCTACCTGGGAGGAATTGGGGCACTGCTGCTTATTGGAATTATAGGTACATTACTTGTTTTGAGAAAGAGAAAGCAAAGAGAAGAAGAGGTCCTGACATCACAGCTGGATGTGGCAGTTACGGATGAAGTGGAAGAGATTGACCTTACCCAAGGCCAGACAGGAGCGCGCAAGCAGGTGGAGAGGTTTATCAGCAAAAAGCCCGAAACCGCTGCACAGCTCTTGAAGACCTGGCTTCATGAAGAGTAGGTGAGACAATGGTTAGAACAAAAGGCGGGTTAAGCGGAAAAGAGAAAGCGGCTATTCTGTTGATAGCCCTGGGGCCTGAGAATTCGGCAAAAATATTCAAGCATCTGACGGATGAAGAGATTGAAGAGCTGACCTTGGAAATAGCCAATATGCGGAAGGTTACTCCGGAGGAAAAGAGCAAGGTGATTGAAGAGTTCTACCAAATATGCGTCGCCCAGGAGTATATTTCGCAGGGCGGAATCGAGTATGCGAAAGAGGTGCTGGAAAAGGCCCTTGGGGGCCAGAAAGCCCTTGATATAGTCAACAGGCTTACATCGTATTTGCAGGTCCGCCCCTTTGATTTTGTACGGAAAGCCGATCCAAACCAAATACTGAATTTTATACAAAACGAGCATCCCCAGACCATATCCCTAATACTGGCTTACCTTAACCCTCAGCAGGCTGCGGCGATACTGTCTTCCCTTCCGCCGGAAAAACAGTCGGAGGTTGCCAAGAGGATTGCCATAATGGACAGGACTTCACCGGATGTAATAAAACAGGTGGAAAAGGTTCTGGAAAAAAAGATATCCTCCCTTGTGACCCATGACTACACCTCCGCAGGGGGGATACAGAGCATTGTTAACATACTGAACTCGGTGGACCGGGGTACAGAGAAGAACATCATGGAAACCCTGGAGGTGGAGGATACCGAACTGGCCGAAGAGATTAAGAAAAGGATGTTTGTATTTGAAGACATTATTACCCTTGACAACAGGTCAATCCAAAGGTTCCTGCGGGAAGTGGAAAACGATGTTCTTGCCACCGCCCTCAAGGGAGCAAACGAAGAGGTTGCCGGCGTAATATTCAGCAATATGTCAAAACGCCTTGCCGAAATGATAAACGAGGACATGCAGTTTATGGGTCCCGTAAGGTTGAGGGACGTGGAAGAAGCACAGCAGAAGATAGTGAACATCATAAGAAAACTGGAGGATGCCGGCGAAATTGTTATTTCAAGGGGAGGAGGGGACGAAATTATTGTCTAGCCTAATTAAGTCCCGTTCAATAGTACTGGGAGACCCCTTGGAAATAAAAATGGAGGATTTGACGGCTGATAACGGATGCCCGGAAGAGGAGCCCTTGGAGCAACCGGCGCTTGAAGACAGCACCCGGGAAGAAGCGCTGGGGATACTGGAGGAGGCGAGGGAAAAGGCTGCGCAAATCATAGCCCATGCAGAGGAAAAAAGCAGGGAAATCTACGAGAGGGCCAAGGAGCAGGGATACGAGCAGGGCTATGAAAAGGGTTATGAAGAGGGCGAGCGGAGGGGGTTTGACGAGGGCCATGACAGGGGAAGACAGCAGGGCCTTGCAACAGTGGACAGGATGATGGAAGAGGCGGTGGAAATCAGGCGTAGGGCCCTTGAGGCAAAGGAGCGCATGGTAAGGGAAGCGGAAGAGGAAGTTGTCAGGGTTGTCATTGAAATTGCAAGAAAGGTATTGGGAGAACAGGTAAAAACCGACCGGGAGGCAGTACTGGGCCTGGTAAGGAAGGCCATGGAGAAATGCACCTTTACCAACATCGTAACCTTGAAAGTTTCCCCCGATGATTATGATGTGGTTGTTTCTTCCAAGAAAAGACTCCTGGCGGAGGTTGAAGGTATAACCCAACTGGATATCGAGGCGGAGGAGACCATGCCAAAGGGAAGCTGCCTGCTTGAAACCAATGCGGGGTTCATAGACGCCGGTATTGAGGCGCAGATGACCAGAATAGAACATGTATTCAGGGAGCTTACGAGTTATGAGTAGCATTGTGCTTGAAAAATACAGCAGTGCTTTAAAGGACGTGGACACGCTTAGATACAGCGGCAGGGTTAGCAAGGTAATCGGCCTTACAATAGAATCAATAGGTCCCCCGGTGAATATCGGGGAGATCTGTGAGATTACTCCCGCCCGGGGAGGAAAGCCGATAAAGGCCGAAGTGGTGGGTTTTAGGGATAACATAGTGCTTCTTATGCCCCTTGGAGACATGGAAGGCATAGGTCCCGGGAGCGGTGTAGCCGCCAACGGGGGCACGCTGAAGGTGCCGGTTGGGGAAGGAATGCTGGGCAGGATACTGGACGGCCTGGGGGTGCCCATTGACGGGCGGGGGCCTCTCCGTTTCAGCACCCTTTACCCGGTGAGCAATTCACCCCCAAACCCCCTTGCAAGAAAAAGGATAACAGAAGTGCTGGAGCTGGGAATTAAGTCCATTGACGGCCTGCTTACCTGCGGTAAAGGCCAGAGGGTTGGCATTTTTTCAGGCAGCGGCGTGGGAAAAAGTACGCTGCTGGGTATGATTGCCCGCAACACTTCTGCCGATATAAATGTTATAGGCCTTATAGGGGAAAGGGGCAGAGAGGTAAGGGAGTTTATAGAGAACGACCTTGGGGAGGAGGGTTTAAAAAGGTCGGTGGTGGTGGTGGCGACTTCCGACCAGCCGGCCCTGGTACGGTTGAAGAGCGCCCAGCTTGTTACCGCTATAGCCGAGTTTTTCCGCAGCCAGGGCAAGGACGTGATACTGATGATGGATTCCCTGACCCGGGTAGCCCTTGCCCAGAGGGAAGTAGGATTGGCCATTGGGGAACCCCCCGTGTCAAGGGGATACACGCCATCGGTTTTCGCTATGCTGCCAAAGCTGCTCGAAAGAACCGGGACAGCGGAAAAGGGCTCCATTACGGGGCTTTATGCGGTCCTGGTTGACGGGGACGACCTGAACGAACCCATAGCTGACACCGCGAGGGGAATACTGGACGGGCATATAGTGCTTTCGCGAAACCTGGCAAATAAAAGCCACTACCCCGCGGTGGATATACTGCAGAGCATAAGCAGGGTGATGCCGAATATTGTGGATAAGGAGCATTTGGAGTATGCTCGCAGGGTAAAGGACGTTGCGGCCGTTTACAAAAACGCCGAGGACTTGATAAGCATAGGAGCGTACAATCCGGGAAGCAATCCCGAAATAGACTATGCCATTGAAAAGATAGAGGACATAAATGCATTTCTAAAGCAGGAAATAAACGAAAAAATTAGTTTCGAGGGCACTCTGGAACAGATGAAAATGCTGCTGGATTAGGGGTGTTGTAGATGAATGACAGGTTTGATTTCAAGCTGCAGAGGGTTTTGGACTACAGGGAGTACGTAAAGAACAAAAAGTGCGAGGAACTGGCAAAATACCGCGAGATGCTTGAACTGGAAAAGAATACTTTGCATCGGCTTCAGGACCAAAAAAGGACGGTTGCAGGCGAAATGGATGAAAAATGCAGTGAAGGTGTAACGGCTGCGTACCTGGTCCAATGCAGCCGGTACATGAACCGGCTTAAGGACTTTATTGACAGGCAGACGGCAAACGTGTCCGACATTGAAAAACAGGTGGAGATATGCCGTGACCAGCTTATAGATGCTTCCAAGAAAAAGGAGATGATGGACCGGTTAAGGGCCAGGCATTATGAGAGGTTTGCGTATCATCTATCCAAGGAACAGGAAAAGCAGTTGGAGGACCTTGTGAATAACAGGCGGTCTACTATTTAGGAGGTAGTCATGGCTAAGAAGGAAAGGGAGGGTTCGAAAAAAACGCGAAAGATACGGCTGGTGACAGCCGTGGCCATAGCGATAATTATACTGCTTTTGTGCCTCGGTATCGCCTTCAACTTTGCCGACTTGGGCGTAAAGGTTAGTAATACCCTGGCTTCACTGCCGGGGGTGGGAAGCTTTTTCAAACCGGTAGAGGAGGCCAAGAGCCCGGAACAGCTTCAAAGGGAAGAGCTGGAAAAGGCAAAGAGGCTTATGGAACAGGAAAGGGCAAACCTGGATGAACTTGCTTCAAGCCTTGCTTCGTGGGAACTGCAGCTCAAGGCTAAGGAGGAAGACCTCGAAAAGCAGAAAGAAGCGGTGGAAGACCTTCAGCAGAGACTGGAAGCCCGTGCAAGAAGCGTGGAGGAACTGGTGACATACTATGAAAACATGGACGCCGCCGATGCGGTGGAAATCCTTAGCAATATATCCGACAACCAGCTTGTTATTACAATCCTCCGTAACATGAAGGAGCGGAAATGCTCGGAGATACTGGCGGCCATGGACCCCAAAAAAGCCGCAAGGCTAATGGAAATAATGTCTGCCCAGTGAAGAGGAGTATAACGGGTTAAATGCCCCTTATACATATAACAACTTGCGAAAGGAGGTGAGCATATGCAGGTTACGGCACTATACACCGCGGTTGAGAATCCGCCGACAAGGGATAAGGGGGCGCTTTCATGTGAAACGGTACCGGACGGGGGGCCCTTCTCCGGGCTGCTGAAAAGCCTCATGCTGGGTATGGACGAAGAGAAATCCCGGGGAGCAGCCGGAGAAAAGCAGACAGAAAGTCCGGGACAGGGAAACAATGAAAGCCTCTCAATGCTTATGCTGGCGGGACCGGGTCTGCCGCTCCAGGCTGACTGTGAAATCCAGGGTCCGACTGAAGTTGATACGACGGTGTCCTGTGGAGCGGTTGGACCGGACGAGTGTTTGGGGGTTCAATCGGCTGCCGGAACGGGGCTGCAGGTGAATACCGACATCCAAGCACCGGACGAAGTACCGGAAGGTGTGGCGGAGGCCGAAGCCGGTATTGGGATTATGCAGCCGGCGGAGGAAGACCGTAAGGGGGAACGGGTATTCCCGACAAAGGACAGCCTGTCCCAGGGACAAGAACTAAAGGTGGAAGCGGGCAGTGAAGGGATACAGCCCGGGGATAATCCTCCCGTTACCGACGCTATTTTGGATAGGCAGCCAAAGGACCGGCCTGAAGTAGAGACGGGTAAACAGCCTAAAAGCAGTGTAAGGGCGGACAGCGGTGGTCTTGATGCTGCTAAGGCAAAAGGCCAGCGGCCGGAGGGAAAAAGAGCCGGACCGGACCCGGAAACTGTAAGCTTAAAACCGGAAGCAGTGCAGTACGACACGCAGGCGGAGGGACCAAAAACCGGTCGGTGGGCCGATATAGGACAGGATATGCAAAGCCGGCAGGCCCAAGGTCAGGAACAGGCCACCACGGATTTTGGTGCTGAGGTGATAAACCAGGTGACGGAAAAAATGAGAGTCATGCTGGGAGCTAGAAAATCCGAAATAAGCCTGCAGCTTGTACCCGAGAGCCTTGGAAGGGTAAAGGTGAAGCTTACGGTAACCGACGGAATACTAACCGGCAGGATAGTTGCACAAAACGATGAGACAAGAGCCCTAATACAGTCAAATATTGTAAGGCTCCAGGAAAACCTCGAGCAGCAGGGAATACCGGTCAGCAAGTTCCTGGTGGACGTGGGAAGGGACGGCGGGCACGGCCAGCAGCAGCTTTTCCAGGGCAGCCGCCAGGCATACCATGCAAGGACCGAACTAAGGTCATACGAGCAGGAGGAAAACCGGGAATTACTGACCTGGATGGGAGAGGGCACCATAGAACTACTGGCATAGGAGGTGATGACAATGCAGGTAAGCGCAGCGGCGGGAAACGGGTACCAGGGAACATACAGCTCCGCGGTACTGGATAAAAGCGGCATGGGTAAGGACGCCTTCCTTCAGCTGCTGGTGAACCAGCTTAGAAACCAGGACCCGCTTAACCCGGTAAACGACAAGGAATTCCTGGCGCAGATGGCCCAGTTCAGCACGCTGGAGCAAATGCAGAACCTGAACCAAAGCTTCGAAAAGGGCCTGTCAGGCATTATAGAAGCGGTGGATATAGGGCTCTACGACAATTTCAAGGCCCTGATGAGCATTAACAATAACCTGATAATGCAGCAGAATTTCCAGGCCATGAACTTGCTGGGCAGGGAAATCTCGGTGGTGCTGGAGCCCGCAGAAGGGGAAGAAACCGTCGCGGGGACCGTCCAAAGGGTGGCCTTTAAGGATGGTAGGGTACAGATGGAGATAGACGGAAGGCTGATTTACATGGACGAAGCTGTACAGTTCGAAATAATAGGTTAAAGAAGGACCGATAACAGGAGGCGGGGAAAATGGGCGGAGTAAACAATATAAACAACAGGATAATACCCGCAGCAGGAAGGCCTGCCACAAAGCCTCCCAAGTTGGAGGACAGGCAGGGGAAAAGCTTCAAAGAGGTGCTTGAAGCGGTTGGCAGCCAAGGCGGAATAACACTGTCAAAGCATGCCCAGGCAAGGATGATGACCAGGAACATTGTGCTGGACAAAAGCCAGGTGGAACGGCTTAACACGGCGGTGGAAAGGGCAAGGCAAAAGGGCATCAGGGATACGCTGGTACTTATGGACGGTAATGCTTTTGTTGTCAACGTAAAGAGCACCACCATAATCACCGCGGCCAACCGCGAAACGTTAAAGGATAGAGTATTTACAAATATTGACGGAGCTGTGATAGTGTAGCCGGACCTTCATAAGGGGGCACCGCTTTCCGGAACGACCGAAGGAAAGCAATGCAGCTTCGAAAAAAAGGAGGTCATGCATTATGATGCGTTCGCTTTTTTCTGGTGTTTCGGGCCTTAGAGCCCACCAGTTAAGAATGGACGTGATAGGCAATAATATTTCGAATGTCAACACGGTGGGGTACAAGTCTTCCCGCGCGACATTCCAGGAAATATTCAGCGAAACCCTTAAAGGAGCAGGGGCGCCGGAGGGCGGCAGGGGCGGTACCAACCCGCAGCAGATAGGGTTAGGAATCAGCCTTGCCAGCAT
>JAAYEV010000244.1 GCA_012728565.1 Clostridiales bacterium | reverse complement strand
TGCCTATTCCGGAAGAAATAGTGGAACTGACGGGTATAACCGATGAAATGGTTAAGGACTGCCCCACTGCAGATCAGGTAATACCTGCCTTTTTGGAATTTGCAAGAGATGCGGTGTTGGTTGCCCACAACGCGTCCTTTGACATGGGTTTTATTCAACACAGGGCTGCAAGCATGGGCATGACAGTGAAAAACAAGGTTTTGGACACCCTCGCTATCACAAGAAGATTGTTTCCCCGGTTAAAAACCCATAAGCTGTCTGCCGTGGCGCAGCACCTTGAGATTGACATGGAAAGGGCCCACCGGGCGGTGGACGATGCGCTGGTAACGGCGAAAATATTCTTAAAATGCTTGAAGGACCTTGAAAGAGAAAAGGAAAACACTGCCCAGGGCGGTGGAAGGAATGCCTTGCTTAAGGAGACGCTTAACAGGCTTAGGTCCTACCATGTTACCATTCTCGCCAAGGACCAGCAGGGCCTTGAGGACTTGTACCGCCTGGTGAGCAGTTCACACCTGGAGTATTTCCATAAAACCCCCAGGATTCCCAAAAGCCTTCTTTTGGAAAAAAGAAGGGGGCTTTTGATAGGAAGCGCCTGTGAAGCCGGGGAGCTGTACCGGGGTATACTTTCGGGCAAAAGCGACAGCGAACTTGAAGAAATAGCTTCCTTTTACGATTACCTGGAGATACAGCCGGTGGGAAACAACTTATTTATGGTGGAAAGCGGAAGGCTGTCAGGTGTTGGCGATATCCAGAAGGCCAACCGAAGAGTATATGAAATAGGCAAAAAACTCGGCATTCCGGTTGTGGCCACGGGGGATGTACATTTCATAAACCCCCGCGACATGGTTTTCAGGAAAGTCATTTTGGCGGGCAAGGGCTTCCAGGATGCGGACAGCCAGGCACCCTTGTTTCTTCATACCACGTCGGAAATGCTGGAGGAGTTTAAATATCTTGGCGAAGATGCCGCCAAAGAGGTGGTAATAGATAATCCAAAGGCCATAAATGAAAAAATTGGGCAGCTGATTCCGGTGCCGCTGGAGACATATCCCCCCACCATAGAGGGGGCGGAGCAGCAGTTGGAGAAGCTGACTTGGCAAAGGGCGCAGGCCCTTTACGGCAGCCCACTGCCAAGGATTGTGGAGGACCGGCTGAAGAGGGAGCTTAAGTCGATAATAGGCAACGGGTATGCGGTTTTGTACATTGCGGCACAAAAATTGGTATCAAAGTCAAACGAGGACGGGTACCTGGTGGGCTCCAGGGGTTCGGTGGGGTCCTCGCTGGTTGCAACCATGAGCGGTATAACCGAGGTAAACCCGCTGCCGCCTCACTACCTGTGCGGCGGGTGCAAGTACAGCGAATTCATAGAAGACGGAAGCATCGGTTCGGGGGCGGACCTTCCCAACAAAACCTGCCCTGAATGCGGTGCTCCGCTCGGGAAGCACGGCTTCGACATTCCCTTTGAAGTGTTTATGGGCTTTGAGGGGGATAAGGAGCCGGATATCGACCTAAATTTTTCCGGTGAATACCAGGCCAGGGCGCATCGGTTCGCGGAAGAGCTGTTCGGCAAGACCAAGGTCTTTCGGGCCGGCACCATTTCGACGCTGGCGGACAAAACCGCCTACGGCTTCGTAAAGGGTTACCTGGAAGAGAGAAACCTTACGGTCCACAATGCCGAAGTAAACCGCCTTGTAAAGGGCTGTGCCGGGATAAAGAAGACCACCGGCCAGCACCCGGGGGGCGTAATGATTGTGCCCCGGGACATGGATATCCATAAGTTTACGCCGGTACAAAGACCGGCGGACGACCCGAACTCGGACGTTATAACCACCCACTTTGACTACCACGCGCTGAGCGGAAGGCTATTAAAGCTTGACATACTGGGCCATGACGACCCGACCATGCTGAAAATGCTGCATAAGCTTACCGGGAAAAACCCCACGGAAATCCCCCTCGACGATCAAAGGACCATGCAGCTTTTCAGTTCCACCGAATCCCTCGGCATAAAGCCGGAGGATATAGAATGCCCCGTGGGCAGCCTCGGTATTCCGGAATTCGGTACGAAGTTTGTGCGGCAGATGCTGCAGGATACAAAACCCACCACCATGGCGGAGTTGATTAGGATAAGCGGCCTGTCCCACGGGACCGATGTGTGGATTAACAACGCGCAGCAGGTTATACAGGAAGGGATTGCAACTCTAAAGGAAGTAATATCCACGAGGGATGACATATTCCTGTTCCTTATAAAAAAAGGCATGGACCCGAAAAACGCGTTCAGGATAATGGAAAGGGTGAGAAAGGGTAAAGGGCTTACCGACGGGGACGTAGAAGACATGAGGCGGGTTGGTACGCCCGATTGGTTCATAGAATCCTGTAATAAAATAAAGTACATGTTTCCGAAGGCCCATGCGGTGGCCTATGTGACCATGGCGTTCAGGATAGCCTATTACAAGGTTCATTACCCGCTGGCCTTTTATGCCGCGTATTTTACCGTCCGTGCCGATGAATTCGACGCGCAGCTCATAGTGGCAGGAAGGGACCGCGTCGCTAAAACCATAAGAGAATACGAATCAAGGAGAAACAACCTGACCCAAAAAGAAAAGTCCCTGCTTACAATACTGGAAGTGGCAAGGGAAATGTACTGCAGGGGTTTTGGGTTCATGCCGGTGGACCTTTACAAGTCGGATGCAAGGGAGTTCCTTATTGTAGGCGAAAAATTACTGCCGCCGCTGAGTGCACTGCAGGGACTTGGCGGGAATGCCGCGGGGAGCATAGTGGAAGCGAAAAAGGAAAGGCCCTTTATTTCGGTGGAGGACCTCCAGGAACGGGCCCGGATAAGCCGGGCTATCATAGACATACTTAGGGAGCACGGCTGCCTGGATTCTTTACCGGAATCAAACCAAATTTCACTTTTTTGACTTGTAATCCGGACGCATATATGTTAAACTAATTCATGGAAAGTGCATACCTGTGCGACAGGAGTGGGTAAAAACCCACTCTTTACTGTTATACAGAGCATGTGCCGTAGAATAATAAACCCATTGGTATGGAAACATAAAAATACCATTAGATGATATAAGAAAGGTCAGGGAGGAATAGAATTGGCTAAGCGGAAAATAGAGGAAGTGGTGGAGGAACTGGCGGTTCCAATAATAAAAGAGAACAAGTGCGAACTGGTGGACATAGAGTATGTCAAGGAAGGCCCCAACTGGTATCTAAGGCTTTACATAGACAAGCAAGGCGGAGTTACGGTGGAGGACTGCCAGAGGGTAAGCGAAACCCTAAGCGATGTGCTTGACGAAGTGGACCCGATAGA
>JAAYEV010000031.1 GCA_012728565.1 Clostridiales bacterium | reverse complement strand
TAAAAAGCTGGACTATGAGGACGCTGAGATAATTGATCTAAGGGGATGTTATGTGCTGCCGGGCTTTATTGATGCACATTCACACATTGGCTTATTTGAATCGGGGACGAGGGAGACGGAGCATAATGAAAGGACAAATCCAATAACACCGCATATGCGTGCTATTGACGGCTTAAATCCGGCTGATATTGCTTTTAGTGAAGCACGAAGTTCAGGGTTTACAACATGTGTCACAGGGCCCGGAAGTATTAATCTTATTGGTGGTACATTTGCTGCTGTTAAAACCTGTGGCAATATAGTCGATAAAATGGTTTTACGATACCCAGTTGCAATGAAGGCGGCTCTTGGAGAAAACCCAAAGTATCGTTATACAGAACGAAAAATGTCTCCCCATTCACGTATGGCATCGGCAGCAATAATTCGTGAAGCCCTGGTTTCTGCAAATGAATACGGTGACAGACTAAGGCTAGCACAAGATGATCCTGGAAAAAAGATAGAACGCAATCTAAGATGGGAGGAGTTATTACCTGTTGTTACAGGTAAGCTCCCCATGAAATTCCATGTACATCGGGCAGATGACATCGCAACAGCAATCAGAATAGCCAATGAATTTGGCCTTTATTATACGCTCGATCATTGTACTGAAGGATATTTGATTACAGATTATTTAAAAGAACAGTTGAATAAAAGGTGCAAAGGAATTATTATTGGCCCTCTTTCTAATTATAAGAGCAAACTTGAGTTGAAGAATAAAGAAGGGCATAAATTACCGAAAATACTATATGATGCCGGAATTCCTTTTGCTATAGCCAGTGATTTTCCTGTATCAACCTATGAAGCTATGTTGGCATCGGTTGCTTTATCAGTAAGTGAAGGGTTACCGGAAGAAATAGCTTTAAGATCGATTACGTTGGAGTCGGCCAGAGTTATCGGCATAGATGATAGAGTTGGAAGCCTGGAGGTGGGTAAAGACGCTGATATAGCAGTATTCTCCAGAAATCCTCTTGACTATAAGTCATACTGCCAAATGACTATTATCAACGGTGAAATTGTCTATAGGAAGGCTGTTTGATTACAAGGCACATAAATAAAAACTAGCAGCAAATGAATTGGATATAAGCGATATAGAATTTGGTTTATAGTTTTAGCCGCTGATGAAAGAACACGTCACTACGGCGTGTTTTTTCTATTGCAATAAGGCTGTGTCAACGCCGGGCTGTTTTTGACCGAAAATGGGGGTGCGGACATTTTTTTGGACTTGCTCATACCGCTAACCCAATACTCCGTCTATAATCAACGGGGCTCATCGCCCCAAGAGACATTTTGATGCGTTTCTCATTATACCACCTAAGATAGTTATCGAGTTTATCAATGAACTGATTAACAGAAACATCTTTCCATGACCGATAATAAAACATCTCATTCTTGAGCCTACCGAAGAAGCCTTCACACGCAGAATTATCTGGCGAGCAACCTTTCTTGGACATGGACCTCGTCAACCCTGCATTTTCCATCCTTGAGACCCATCCAGGCCAGCGATAATGACAGCCCCTATCCGAGTGTATGATTGGATGTTCTCCATCTGTAAGATTGCATATGGCATCGTCTAGCATTGTGTTGACCAGCTCTG
This sequence comes from Clostridiales bacterium, assembly GCA_012728565.1. GTDB lineage: Bacteria > Bacillota > Clostridia > Ch29 > Ch29 > JAAYEV01. The sequence continues at coordinate 859 of JAAYEV010000031.1, read as the reverse complement.
CATCTGGGCTGGTCCCGATTGTCCAACTGACCACCAACCCATCGAAGCAGTCGATAATCGGCGACAGATAAACCTTGCCGGCAGGTATATGGAACTCAGTGAGGTCGGTCAGCCATTTTGTGTTTGGTGTATTAGCGTGGAAATCACGATCAACTAGGTTTTCCACAGCTGGGCTTATTTCTCCTTTATATGAGCTGTATCTGCGTTTTCTCTTGAATGGGACGATAAGCTGCTCTTCTTTCATGATTCTACGAATAACCTTTTCTGAGATAATTGTTCCATTGTTTCTAATTATGGCATACACTCGCCTGTATCCATAGCGACTTTGGTTCTCGGTAAAAATCTTTTTCACATTTGTTCGCAAAGCAGCGTATTTATCGGGCCGAGTCTGGGCTTTTTTCTGATAGAAATAGCTGCTTTTTGGTATACCCATCATCTTAAGCAGTTCATTCAGCGGATACCTCTCCCTCAGGGCATCGATCAGGCTGACTTTTTCCTTGTTCGTCAGCTTCCGGGGATCGATGCCCTGGTCTTTTTTTATGATTTCTACCGCCTTGTTAAGTATATCCAGTTCCATTTGTTGCCGGTATATCTGTTTTTTTAGCGAATCGACCTCTGCTAAAAGAGCATCCCTGTCATCGGGAAGCATGAATTTGCCAGGTTCGCTCATGTTCGTGTCCTCCTCACCGAGCAGCTCTTTTTTCCATTTATATAGGCTGTACCTACAGGTCCCGAGCCTATCGGCGACGGCGGCCGCAGACCCTTCTCTGGTGCACAGCTCAATGACTGCGTCTTTTTTCTGATCCTGTGTAAATTTTACCACTGCACTTCGTTTTATGCTAACTTTTCGTTCCCCGGG
>JAAYEV010000030.1 GCA_012728565.1 Clostridiales bacterium | reverse complement strand
TCCCAAGGCAGACATAGAAGGATACTTCAGGGACAGTTCAAAAACATTATCCGGCAAGAGGTACCAGTTTACCATTAGCTCCAAGGGGAAAGTATCCCTTGATGACGACTATGATGACGATATAGACCTTCGCGACCTGGAGGATGACTTAAACGATATGTTTTACGACTATTTCGCTGAATTTGAAGTGGAGATCGAACTGGAAGGCGATGAAGACGAAATCATATTCAACGTGTACATGGACTATGACAGGTATGATGATGAATGGGATGACCTTAGGGACAGGGACATAGAATACTTCATGGAAGACATATACCTGGAGATAGAGGAAGAGTTTGAAGACGCGGAAATAGTAGGATACATATACGACTGGGACGGGACCACCACGCTGGCACGGTTTGACCCGAGCAGGTCCAAAGTGTTTACAAGGTATTATTAACAGCGGGGATAATTAGTTGCGCACATAGAAAAAATAAGGTATAATAACTTCTGTTAGTTATCTGATGGGAGGAGATACGGCTATGAACAGAAGGCCTTATATCATAATACTGGCAGTTCTACTGATTGCTATAGCAGCAACCGTGGGATATATGTATTATAAAAAAATGCCCCAGGTGTCAAACGACGAGACTAAGGAAATGCTGGAAGGGTATAAGGCCGGGCTGGAAGAGGCGTATGCCGAGTTAAACGATACCTATGCCAAGTTGGCCGTTGACAAGGACCCGGCAAAGTGGCACAGCTTTTCTTCCGAATGGATGCCCAAGCTGTCGGGTATACGTCCCGCAAACATTGACAAGAGACTTCCTTCAAAATATGACGGCAAGAAAAACCTGCTTGTGTCAACCCATGGCGCGCTTATCTCGCTGTGGACCGAGTATAACAAGGACTTCACCGGGGATGAAACCGACCAGGAACGGGTGAAGGAAATGAAAACCGGTATAGAAGATGTATTTGAGAATTTGGAGATCTAAGGAAAGGGGACACACCGCATTGCTGCGGAATGTCCCCTTCTTGGTTTATATGCTACTGCCTTCGCAGGGCTTCCACCGGCGGTACCGATGAAGCGGATACTGCCGGGTACACACCGAACAATAGCCCCGATACCACCGCCACCAGCGTGGCAATTTTTATTGCCTGGAAGCTTACCACCGTTTCAAAGCCGTAGCTTCTAAATATGTTTACTCCCCATACCCCTGCGGCCACGCCCGCTACCGAGCCGATAAGGCTTAAATAAAGGGCTTCCATGAGGAACTGCAAAAGGAGGTCTTCCCTTTTCGCACCAAGGGCCCGCCTTACGCCTATCTCCTCGGTCCTTTCGGTTACCGCCACCAGCATTATATTCATTATGCCAAGGCCGCCTACAAGAAGCGACACGGCAGCTATGCCGCCAAGCAGCAGCGTCATGATGCGGTTTGCGTTGTCCGCCTCCTCCACCATCTGGTTCAGGCTGGTTATGGTGATAAGGTCTTCACCGGCCTCGGGCAGTATGGGCCTTGCTGAAGGTGCGGGTTTTATTTCCTCTATTACCATTCCGCCTTCAACGATTGCTGTCACCTTTGCCTCACCGGCGGCCTGGTCTTCCCCGCCCGGCGCTGAAGGGGTGGGGGCGCTTTGGTCAAGGCCCAGCTTTCTTTTGAATATCCTGCCCAACTGGACTATCGCAAGGTCCGCGTCGGTGCTGGACGATGCCTTGGCCCAAATTTCCTCCACGGTACGCTTTTCGGCTATCTTTTGTGCCGCCGTATAGGGTATCAGTATTTTGTAGTCGATGTTTTCCGCCTTACCCGGTCCCTTCGGCGCCAGCACCCCTATTATCCTG
>JAAYEV010000243.1 GCA_012728565.1 Clostridiales bacterium | reverse complement strand
GGTAACATAACCATTTTGAATATTGGCAAAAGGACTTGGGCTTCCCAGTTTCTTAAGTCAGTAAGGGATGGTTAAACCGGTAGGTAAACAGGGGGATACTTTATTCTTTAAAACCCCATAGTATCTTGACGCTATCTTTTTAATAATAGGAATAGTAAATTTCTGTCGACTATGATAAAATAAACAAGAATATAATATACCGGATAATATATCGGAGGGAGTAGTAACTCACCCCGAAGCTTAGAGCTATATTTATATGGTTGTTGATAATGAGGTGTTTGTATTGGAAGAAATAAACCTTCCTAAGACCAACAGGGGCCAGGAAACTTTGGCTAAAATATCCAAGGCTGCGGAGGATTTATTCAGTAAAAAGGGTTATTATAATACTTCGATCACTGATATAACTCACAAGGCAGATGTCGCTCCGGGGACCTTTTATATATACTTTAAGGATAAAAAAAGCGTATTTCGTTTTCTAGTGGAAGAATTGAGCCATACCTTAAGACGGGAGATTGCAATTGCTGTACGTGATTGCAAAACCAGATTCGACGCCGAATATGTTGGTTTTAGGACTTTTTTCAATTTCGTTAAGAAACACAGGGGCCTTTACAAGATAATATGGGAAGCCCAGTTTGTGGACGATAAACTATTCAGAGAGTATTACAGCAAAGTGGCAGACGGATACATAGAGGGTATTAAACAAGCACAGGCAAAGGGAGAAGTTGGAGACCTGGACCCCGAAGCGTTGGTCTATTGCCTTATTGGCATTTCCAATTTCATTGGCCTTAGGTGGGTCATATGGGAAAACAAGGAGGTACCTGAAGAAGTATTTGAAAGTATCATGAGATTCATTAAAGCAGGTGCTTTTAAAGACAAATAAAACCAAATATTCTAGAGAGGCGGTTCACGGATTTTCTAAAGCCCATATAATGCGCGCCGGTTATCCGGCGCCTTTTTTAAAATAAAAAGTTTTTTATAGCCGCAGTAATTTATGACCTGATATAATTATCCTATAGTCACCGACGAATTTTGCCGTGGGTTGTTCAAAAAAAACGGCACCATACCGGTGCCTGGAAAGCGTTATTTAATCTCATCCCACAACCATTCGGCCACCTGCCTGATTAGGGGACCGCATATGTTAGCCCTTATCTTATCTTTATCCCGTTTTACCTTCTCAAGGTCCTCCGGGTCATAGCCCAGCACCTCAATGCAGTTCGCGCTTCCGTATTTTTCTGTAAACTTTTCTACCAGCCGTGCTACCCTTTCAGAAGACGGTTCCCTTTTGCCTTCCGGGGTATTCCGGCCATATTTCAAACCTACCACCATCACCGCCCCCGAAAGGGCGCCGCACATGTGCTTTCTCTTGCAAATCCCTCCCCCGAAGGGCGTGGCAATTTTGGGTATGACTTCGCTTCCAACCCCAAGCAGCTCGCCAAATGAAAGCAGTATTGTTTCACAGCAGTTAAAGCCTTCGTTAAAATGCCTTGTACACCTACCAATCGCTTCGTCCCTGCTTAATTCGCCCGTATTACTCATGTAATCCACCCCCGTATTATGTATAACCCGCATCCCTTGTGGGACCTTTTTCCTTTACATAATATCAGAAATGCGGGTTTTAATCCACCGGCCAAGAACCGGGTTATGCCGGGCGTGGGGTGTTTTGGTCAAAAAAAGGCCGTTAATAGAAGGCAAATATGTACCTCCGGCATATTATGCTACTGAAAAATCACCAAAGGGATGGAAGATTTCAATACTTATGACGGAGGGAAAGAGATGAAACTTTGCATAATTGGTACCGGTTACGTGGGCTTTACGACGGGGGTATGCCTGGCATACCTGGGCAATAACGTGGTATGCGTCGACAAGGATATGAAAAGGGTGGGAATGCTAAGAAAAGGGATAGTGCCCATCCACGAGAAAGGGCTGGGGGAACTGATGGGGCAGGGCGTATCGGCGGGAAGGCTTCAGTTCACCACCGATCTATGTTATGGCGTGGCCAATTCTGAAATAATATTTATTACGGTGGGGACACCGTCACTGCCGGACGGGGATGTTGACATGACAGCGGTTTACGAAGCGGCGGAGGGTATTGCAGAGTGCATGGACGACTACAGGATAATCGTGAATAAAAGTACGGTACCGGTGGGCACACAAAAGATGGTGACCGGTATAATTTCCGAGAGGCTGAAAAAGGATGTGGGTTTTGACGTGCTGTCCAACCCGGAGTTTTTAAGGGAGGGAACGGCCGTTTTTGATACCATGCACCCCGACAGGGTGGTAATAGGCGCGGATAATCCCGAAGCGGCCGGGGTACTGGCCCGGCTTTACAAGCCGATGGGAGGGAAGGTTCTATTTACCGACCCGGAAAGCGCCGAGATGATTAAGTACGCCTCCAATGCCTTTTTGGCAACCAAGATAAGTTTTATTAACGAGATTGCCAACCTGTGTGAGAAAGTGGGCGCGGATGTGACAAAGGTGGCCCTTGGAATGGGGCTTGACAGCAGGATTTCGCCGCATTTTTTGAAAGCGGGAGCGGGATACGGCGGGTCTTGTTTTCCCAAGGACATCCGTGCCTTGATCAAAACCGCGGAAAAAAACGGGTACAGACTAAAAATCGTGGAAAGTGCCGTTGAGGTTAACCGGGACCAGAGACTGCGGCCTGTGGAAAAGCTTAAAATGAGTTTAGGCAGCCTAAACGGCAAGACCGTAGGAATTTTAGGACTTTCCTTTAAACCGGATACCGATGATATCAGGGAGGCTCCTTCGCTGGATATTATAAGGGAGATTATTGGGCAGGGGGGGCGGGTTAAGGCCTGCGACCCGGTGGCGGTGTCCAACGCCAGAAAAATGCTGCCGGAAGTCAAATACTGCGACGATGCCTACAGCACCGCAGAAGGAGCCGATGCTCTTATACTGGTTACCGAATGGCAGCAGTACAAGGATTTGGACCTAAAAAAACTGAAAAGTTTAATGAAAAGGCCTGTATTTATTGACGGGAGGAATGTATACGACCCTGATGCCATGACAGGCCTGGGGTTTGAGTATCACTGCATAGGCAGGGGAAACAGCGGCCGGGTAAGGAAAAAGTGACAGTAGAGCACGACGGGCACAAAAAATGAGAGCATGCAAAAGTCATACTCCCATTATATCGAAGCCTATGTTAATAATCGTCGTCTTCGGTTTCGGCATCTACATTGAATACTTCCAGAGTGTTCAAGATTATATCTTCCTCCGGCCTTTTTTCCTCTGTTTCTTGATTGTATGATATTACATTGAGCATCGCTTCTCCCATGACCTCTACTCCCAGGCCATATTCAATCTGTACGGATATGGTAGGGGTACCGGACTTGTTAACCACCGAGGCCCCAAGGGAAGTTGGTCTTTGAGAAATCCAGGATAAAATCTTTTTGTTCCTATAACTTTCGCCGCCAAGGCATTTTACCGGTACAACCTCAGAAAACTTTGCATTGTTCTTGGCCACATAGGTATCACCACCGGCCTCGTACCAGACATGTACTTCGAAGGTGCCGTTTACCCTTACGTTTACCGTTCTGTCCATAATTTTATCAAAGCTACACTCCTTTATCTGTGCTCCCTTGACTGTACAGCCTAGCACTTCCGAAGGCTTCTTGCTATCTACAGGGTTTATATATATGGTGGTGTTGCATATTTGTGTTGCACTGCCGTACACCGCATTTGTTATTATGGTCCTCACCCTACCGGTTTCCCCTCGCAGGCTGATATCCTCTTCCATTGCTTTCACCCCTTTTGCCAAAAATAAAATTATATTTCTATACTATACTATTCCGCCGGTCTATTTATGTGATAGAAGGCCGGCATTTTTTCCGTAGACTTCACCTTTTTCACGCCCACTAAATACTATGTTCTAGGGGATCGTAAAATGCAAGGGAGGAATTAATATGGCCCAAAGTGCGCTGGTTACAGGCTGCGCAGGGTTCATTGGCTCCCACCTGTGTGAAGCACTGCTTAATAGAGGTTGGAGAGTAATCGGTATAGACAATTTGCTTGACAATTACCACCACGGGATTAAGAGTAAGAATTTGCACCCGCTGCTGCAGCACCCGGATTTTAGGTTTATCAAGGATGACTTGATAAAGGCGCCTTTGGAGTGCATTGTAAAGGATTGCGGCTACATTTTTCACCAGGCAGGCCAGCCCGGGGTGAGGAGCAGCTGGGGAGAGCAGTTCGACACCTACGTGGCCAACAATATTCTTGCCACCCAGCGGCTGCTGGAGGCGGTAAAACACCGGGATATAAAGAAATTTGTATTTGCATCCACTTCATCGGTCTACGGCAGTACCGGTTTGCTGCCAACCACCGAGGACCACCTGCCGGTGCCCTATTCTCCCTACGGCGTAACCAAGCTTGCCGCAGAGCACCTGTGCGGGCTTTATCACAAGAACTACGGGGTACCGGTGGTGTCATTGAGGTATTTTACCGTGTACGGGCCGCGGCAGAGGCCGGATATGGCCATAAGCAGGTTTATACACTGCATAATGGATGGGAAGCCCATCACGGTGTACGGGAACGGTAAGCAAAGAAGGGATTTCACCTATGTGGATGACATAGTAAAAGCCAACATCCTGGCCGCCGAATCCCCGGTGACCGGCGAGGTGTTCAATGTGGGCGGCGGCAGGCCGGTGGAGCTTATGCATGTAATTGGTATGCTGGAGAGGATTGCAGCAAGGAAAGCTGACCTGGAGTTTATGCCG
>JAAYEV010000029.1 GCA_012728565.1 Clostridiales bacterium | reverse complement strand
TCTACCTACTGAGCTACCTGGGCATTTGGGATGTGAGAAGTGAGACGAGAGATGTGGGATTTAAGTATTGCTATTAAGCACTACCCTCATTCCCACCTCTAACCTCACACCTCGCACCTCTCATCTGGCGACCCGGAAGGGACTCGAACCCTCGACCTCCAGCGTGACAGGCTGGCATTCTAACCATCTGAACTACCGGGCCACTGGTGGTGGGCCTTCAGGGACTCGAACCCCGGACCGACCGGTTATGAGCCGGTTGCTCTACCAACTGAGCTAAAGGCCCAAATACGTGCGACAACAAATAATAATATACAACAAATACATTGGTCTGTCAAGGGGCGAAAAGTTGTGGCAAAATGCTCCATAACCGGTTTTGTTCCGATAAACTTATATCCCTGTTAATTATAATGAAAGCAGGTGCTTTTTATATTATAATATATTATACAAGAATTATTAGGACCCATGAAGGAAAATGTTACTGGAGGTGTATTGATGAGGGTTACTTTTTTGGGCGGAGCGGAGATTGTTACCGGGTCCTGTTTTCTAGTTGAAACCGGGCAAAAGAAATTCTTAGTTGACTGCGGTTTGTTCCAGGGCAAGGAAGAGGAACTAAATGAAAAACCCTTTGATTTTGATGCAAAAGATATAGATTTTGTAGTTCTCACCCATGCTCATATAGACCACAGCGGCAGAATTCCAAAACTTGTTAAGGAAGGGTTTAAAGGGCCCATCTATTCCACTAAGGCAACAGCGGACCTTTGTGCCATTATGCTGCCGGACAGCGGTCATATCCAGGAAATGGAGACCGAGTGGCAAAACCGAAAGAGGTTAAGGGCCGGAAAAGAATTGGTGGAGCCCCTGTATACCGCCGATGATGCAAGGCAGTCGCTTAAGTTTTTTAAACATGTTTTCTATGGGGACCTGCTGAACATTGACGGGGATATTACCCTAAGGTTTAACGACGCGGGCCATATTCTAGGGTCTTCAATAGTAGAAATATGGGTTAAGGAACAGGAAGGCGTTATAAAACTGGTGTTCTCCGGTGACATCGGGATGAATAATCAGCCTATACTTAATGACCCCAAAATAATACGGGATGCGGATTACCTTTTTATTGAATCCACCTACGGCAATCGCCTTCATGAAAGCTTTAACGACCGTGTAGGGAAACTTCATTCCATAATAGGCGATACGGTTAAAAGAGGTGGTAACGTGGTAATTCCTTCCTTTGCGGTGGGGAGAACCCAGGAGCTTTTATACCACTTGAACGGGCTCAAGGAAAACGGGAATCTCAAAGATGTAAAAGTGTTTATAGACAGCCCCCTGGCCATTTCCGCCACGAGAATTTTTATGGATAACCCCCAGTGTTACGACGAGGATACCGTTAAACTCTTGAAATCGGGCGATAATCCCTTTGAGTTTGATGACCTCTATTTTACAAGAACCGCCGAAGAATCCATGGAAATTAATAAAATAACGGGAGGGGCGGTAATAATATCCGCCAGCGGAATGTGTGATGCGGGCAGAATAAAGCATCACCTGAAATACAACCTGTGGAGGCCGGAGGCCAGTGTCGTATTTGTGGGTTACCAGGCACAAGGCACTCTTGGCAGGCTTATTGAAGATGGGGCGAAAAAGGTAAAAATACTGGGTGACGAAATTGGCGTCCTGGCCGAAATACACAAGATTGAAGGTTTTTCCGGGCACGCCGACCGGGACGGCCTTTTAAAATGGCTGGAAGGCTTTGAAACCAAACCTAAAAAGGTTTTCGTGGTACACGGCGAGAAGGATGCTGCCGAGGAATTTGCAGGGTATGTTGAGCAAAAACTAGGCTTGGAAACCGTGGTTCCCCAGATGGGCGAGACGGTGGATATAGGCTTGAAAAAGGCCGTAATCACCGGGAAGAAACAACCGGAGGACAGCGCAGCACGGCGCGAAGTGCCGGAGGTGCACGATGTAACTCTCAAAATTATGCAGGTTAAGATAAAATTCATGGAAGCCATGGACAGCTTAAATAAAAGCGTTATTTCCGGTGAACTTGACGCCGGGGAAGCAAACAAAATCATTGATGAAATACAGCTGACCCTTGACAAGAAAAAGGCTGGATAAAATAAAAGATTTAAAAGGGAAAATATGTATGCACGTAGAAATATGAAATAAGGCTACTGAACGGGAGGCTTTTGGTCCATGGATGGGATGAAAAAACTTTCCATATCTCAAGTATCCAGGTTAGTCGGCTATAAACCGCATGTTATAAGGTTTTATGAAAAGGAGTTCGACCTGGAGATTCCAAGAAACAAGTCCGGACATAGGTTCTTCACATACAGGGAAGTGGAGACACTGAAGTATATTAAACAACTTCAGGATAAGGGATTGACCAACGGCCAAATTAAGGTGATACTGAAAACTCCGGAAGTGGCGGTAAGCGGGAACAGTGATATAAAGGAAATAGCGGTCACCCATACTGCACCGGTTAAGGAGGAGCAAACAAGCAGGTTACTTCATGAACTGATGCAAAAGTTCAGTGACGAGATTAAGGAAGGCCTTACCGGAATAAACGATAATATCCGGGACCTTGCCGACGAAATACGTGCCCGGGACAAGGATATACTCATTTGCGAAAATGCAAAATTAAAGATGGACATTAAAAGGAAGGCCTACGAAGTAGCCGAATTAAGGGAACAGCTAAAAAAAGAAAGAAGCAGGAAAAAAACCCTTTTAGGCAAGCTATTTTACAGGTGACCAGGAGGAAGAACCGTTGAATATAGAAGCCATAACCTTTGATTTTTGGAATACGCTGGCGGTAGATAGCGCACCGGTGGAAGTGCGTGAAATGGCGGCAAAAAGAATGACCCGGCTGCTTGAGGAGGCCGGGTTCATGGTGGATTTTGAGAACATGATGAAGGCCTTTGATCAGTGCAGGCAGCATTGTTATTTCTGCCAGGAGGTAAAAGGCATCGATTTTACGCCGCGGGAGCAATTGGACTGGATCATGGACTATTTTGAAATAAGACCGGAACCGGGCCTTTGGAATGGCCTGTTTGACGCTTACACAACAACCATTTTGGAGGTTCCCCCGGTATTTGTAGAGGGACTGGAGGGCATTTTGAAAGAACTGGCTGCAAGGTTCAAGCTGGCACTGATCTGCAATACCGGCCGCACCCCGGGGTGGGTGGTAAGGAAGGTGCTTAGCAGGCAAGGGTTTGAACGATACTTTAACACGTTGATTTTTTCAAACGAGGTTGGGGTTGCAAAGCCAAATCCCTATATATTTGAAATAGCCGCCCGGGTGCTGGAGGTGCAGCCAGACAAAACCTTGCATGTCGGCGACAGCTTAATCACCGATGTTGCAGGGGCCTCCGGAGCAGGGTTCAGGGCAGGCTGGTACAACCCCACCCGGATTGACAAAAAGGTTGAGTGTGATGTTGTTCTATGGGACTTTTCCGATATTTTAAAGATACAGTAAGGGATTTCCCTTACTGTATTTTCACATATTTTGCCCCGGCATTCCTGAAACGGCCGCTTGCAATCCTGGCCTGGTCGTCATTTACCCTCAGCATAACCCCGATACCGCCTTCGAAAATCTTATTGGCATAGTTGGAAGTCTGGTCCTCTTCTATCCCATAGCGCGCCAGGTCGCTGGATACCTCTTCCACGCTGTTATAACTTTTGCTACCAAGCTGTTCTGAAGATACCACCTGCCTGTAGGCCTGTGTCTGGGCTTGGGGGCTGGACGTTTTATTCTCCATTTTTACTTTTCTCCCGATAACCGATAGGGTGTCGGTGGGTATACCTTCATTTTCCAGTTCATCCCTAAGTATGTTAACCTGGGTTTGTGACTGAAAAAGCCCGATAACTGTCTTATCCATATATGGCACTCCTGTCCGTGTCTATATTTTATACTGTATAGTTTAGCATTGTATAAAGAATAATATTCTTTAGAATCAAAAATTATTAAGGAGTGACTGGACATGAAAATTGGAGACATAATGACAAGGGATGTAAGGACCATAGACAGGAACAGCACGGTGGAACAGGCGGCACGGATGATGAAGGAACTGAACGTTGGCTCGATACCCGTAACCGAAAACGGGAACGTTATTGGAATAATCACCGACAGGGATGTGGTACTGAGGAATGTGGCAGACGGGCGTACCGCTGCGGATACAAGGGTTGAAGAGGTAATGTCCAAAACGGTTGTTACTGCAACACCGGACATGGACGTTCACAGGGCCGCCGACCTGATGGCCCAGAATCAAATCAGGAGACTTCCCATAGTTGAAAACAATAGGATGGTGGGAATAGTATCAATAGGGGACCTGGCGGTTAGGAATATATACGAAAACGAAGCCGGAGAAGCCTTAAGCAGCATTTCAAAACCCAGCAGGCCATCACTTTAAGCTAAAATCAGCCCCCGGGGCTGATTTATTTTTGTGAAATTAAGGCGGGTAAAAGGAACGGCAAGGTCATTAATCCATGTTTTGCTTTAAATTATGGCGCCGGGGTATTAAAATATAGTCATGGACTATATATAAATCCTGCCGGGAGGAAGACCATGACTAAACTCTTCAAATTTTTTGTTGTATTTTTGAGAATAGGTGCCTTTACCTTTGGAGGGGGACTTGCCATGCTGCCCCTTATCGAAAGGGAGATAGTGGACAACAACGGATGGATGACCCGGGAAGAGTTCATAGATGTAATAGCCGTGACCCAATGCATGCCCGGGGTAATTGCCGTTAATACCGCCATATATCTTGGCTATCAGCTATTCGGGATTTGGGGCACCATCTTTGGAGCGTTGGGAGCCATTCTGCCTTCCTTTATAATAATGGTGCTTGCTGCAGAGTTTTTCATAGCCTTCAGGGACAACAGCATTGTGCAGGCCGTATTCATGGGCGTAAGACCGGCAATAGCGGTGCTCATATTTTCCGCCGCCGTAAGGCTTGGCAAGGCGGTGGACAGAACCGCGCACAACATCTTAATAGCGTTGGGCTCGCTGATTTCAATAAGCCTCTTGGGTATACATCCCATACCCGTGATTGTGGTCGCAGCGCTCATTGGAATAGTTAAGGCAAGGGGGTACGAAAAGAATGAAAATGCTGATTGAGCTTTTTTATACCTTTTCCAAGATAGGGGCTTTCAATTTCGGCGGGGGATACGCAATACTTCCCTTTATAGAAAAGGAAATAGTGATAAACAACGGCTGGCTCAGCCGGTACGACTTCATAGACCTGGTGGCGCTGTCCCAAATAACCCCGGGGCCTATCTCCATTAACAGCGCGACCTTTATAGGGTACAGGCTGGCGGGGCTTGTAAGTGCGACAGTAGGCACCCTGGGACTGGTGTTTCCGGCCTTTTTCATAGTAATACTGGTGGCCAAGGCAATAAAGAAGTACAGGTCCTGCGATTGGATGGAATGCGCGTTTTTGGGTATAAGGCCGGCGGTTATAGGGCTGATAACCGCATCTACTTTAAGCATAGGAAGGACAGCCATAATCGACATTAAGTCGGTGCTAATGGCCGGTTTTACGGCGGTTCTTGTATTTAAGACTAGATTAAACCCAATACTGATAATAATATCAGCAGGTGTTTTAGGAGGCCTTATATACAGCCTTTAAGTCAATAGGGAATAACCCTTTTGACTACCCGGTTTGTCCCGTCATCGTATTCAAACCGGTACCAGTCCTCCAGCGGAATCAGTATTAGAACCCTTCCCGAGGCCCTGCCGTTTGGGGGCAAAAGGGTTTCCACAAAGGGTATGTCAAGATGGCCGCTGTATTCGGGATGATAGGTATGTTCCCTGCCGTCGGCGGTATAAAGCTTTATATGTTCCGGTTTTACCAGGATATCCTTAGTCCCTTCGTTTAAAACGTTTACCCACAGCTTTAGGAATACAGAATCGCCGCTTACCATAATGGGAATTTCAGATATGGCGAATTCCCTTGTATAAATATTATCCAGGGCAATCTTCAGGTCCCCTTCGCCTCCCTGGTAGGTCTTCATTTCGCTGAGGGCTGCCTGCCTTTCCTCGGGGGTAAGTCGGGGTGTTTGCTGTCGGTTTTCCTCAGCCTTGTAGTGCTCCAGCAGTTCTCTGACCGGCTGGCTGTTCCTGTATGTAAGCGCGGTTTCCAGCGACAGAATTGCCCTTTCAAGGTCCTTTGCCTGGTAATACTCCTTTGCCTGGTTCACGTGAATTTCAAACAGCCGTTCGGTTATTTCCTTGATTTTGTTTTGGGCGTCACTGTAATGGTCCTTGTCCTCTTCGGTTATTTGTTTGAATGCCTCCAGGGCTTCGGTAAGTTTTTCCTCTTTATAAAGCCCCATAGCCTCGTGATATTTCCCGGAGGACTGTTCCAGGGCCTCCTGCCGGGCCGGGTCATCCCCTTTGCCGCAGCCGAAGGCTCCCAACGACACAGCAATTATTATCGCAATCATGAGTAAGCTTATTGACTTTTTCATATAATACCTCCTGGTAATGGAAGGGATATAATATATATTATCATATGAAGAACAATACTCTAAGACGGTTTGTAAGATATCCCGGGAAATGGTAATAATTCGACTAAAATCTTGTGTTAACGCGCAGTGGAGTATAGAATAATAGCTGGGGGTCGAGCATAGGGGAAGGAGGATGGCTGTGGGAACAATCAGCAGAGATAAAAAGTATTTTATAAAAACCTGGGGCTGCCAGATGAACGTGCACGATTCGGAAAAAATAGCGGGAGTGCTTTCGTTACTTGGATACAATGCAGTGGATAATGAGAAAGAAGCCGACCTCATTATCTTCAACACGTGCTGCGTAAGGGAGCATGCGGAAGTGAAAGTGTATGGGAACCTCGGGAGACTTAGAAAATTAAAGGAGCAAAAAGATGACCTGATATTGGCGGTATGCGGCTGCATGACACAGCAAAAAGAAGTGGCACAGCACATAGCAAAGAGGTACCCCTTTGTGGACATTGTATTTGGTACAAACCAGGTCCATAAATTGGCGGAGCTTATTGCCAATGCCAAGTTGACCGGGGAAACCATAGTTGATATAGAAGAGGATGAGGAGGGCAAAATCATCGAAGGGGTACCGGTTAGCCGGGGAGACGGCATTAAGGCTTGGGTTGCGATCATGCACGGATGCAACAATTTCTGTTCCTATTGCATTGTTCCCTATGTAAGGGGCAGGGAGAGGAGCAGGAAAAAGGAGCATATACTTGATGAAATAGAAAGGCTGGCGCAGGAAGGGTACAAGGAAGTAACGCTCTTGGGACAGAATGTCAACTCCTATGGAAAAGGACTGGAAGAGGAAATAAGCTTTGCATCGCTCCTTAGGGAGGTGGACAAGGTCCGGGGAATAGAGAGGATACGCTTTATGACATCCCACCCGAAGGACTTAAGCGATGACCTTATATACGCCATAAGGGACTGCAGCAATGTTTGCGAGCACATTCACCTCCCCTTCCAAGCCGGAAGCAATAATGTACTAAGGAGAATGAACCGCAAGTACACAAAGGAGCGGTACATTGAACTTATAGAGCGCATCAAGGAGAATATTCCCGGCATTTCTATAACAACAGACATTATAGTAGGCTTTCCCGGGGAAAGCGAGGAGGACTTCCTGCACACCCTGGACGTGGTGGAAAAAGTGCGTTTTGATTCCGCCTTCACATTTCTTTATTCCAAGCGAAGGGGCACCCCGGCGGAAAGGATGGAAGACCAAGTACCGCAAGAGGTTAAGCATGAACGGTTGAAAAGGTTATTGGACCTGACCGAAAGAATCACCGCCGAGAACAACAGTGCCCTCAGGGGAAAAACCGTGGAGGTGCTGGTAGAAGGAGTAAGCAAGACCCACCCGAACAGGCTGACGGGGCGAACAAGAACAAATAAAATTGTACACTTTGAAGGGGATACCGGTTTAACCGGAAAGCTTGTAAATGTGAGGATCACGGACCCGCAGAGCTGGTCTTTGTTCGGGGAGGTAACGGATGAAAAGGCAGAGAGCTGAATTTGAATTGGCTGTACAGTTGGGTAAGTGCCTGGCTCAATCCGAAGAACTAACGAGGCTTAGGAAAGCCCAGGCGGAGCTTGAACTGGACAAGGAAGCCGCAAGGCTATACAGGGAACTGAAGGAAGGAAGGCTTGATGCCGGGGATAAAACCGTCATGGAAAAGCCGGCGGCGGCGGAGCTTTTGTCGGCTGAAATAGAGTTTAACCGGCTGCTTAAAACCATAAACGGCATAATTGGGTTTTACATTACCGGAGAAGAGAACATAGTCCTTCATGGAAAGGGCTGCAGCGGCTGCAGAGGATGCAGAGCATAAAGCGTTGTGATATAATGGGCTTGACCCTTATTTGCAAACTATGGAAGGGGGACTGGGTTTGACCGAACTGACACCAATGATGCAGCAGTACCTCCAGGTTAAAGAGCAGTACAAGGACTGTATCGTATTTTTCCGCCTGGGCGATTTCTACGAAATGTTTTTTGAAGATGCAGAGCTTGCATCCAGGGAACTTGAAATAACCCTTACGGGAAGGGACTGCGGACTGGAGCAGAGAGCTCCCATGTGCGGAGTTCCGCATCATTCCGCCCATTCCTACATAGCAAAACTCATAAATAAAGGTTACAGGGTTGCTATATGCGAGCAGGTGGAAGACCCCTCCATGGCTAAGGGCGTTGTTAAAAGGGAAGTTACAAGGGTGGTTACACCGGGGACCGTGATTGACCAGATGATGCTGGATGAAAAGTCCAACAACTATATCCTTTCGGTGTACTATGAAAACGGTGGGTATGGAATGGCCTACGCGGATATATCCACGGGGGAGTTTGCAACGCTAAGCATAGAGGAAGACGATGTCCGGGTCGCAGCGGAAGAGGTTCTTAGGATAAATCCAAGAGAAATAATGGTAAACAGTAAATGTATTATGTCTACATATTTGCCCAAGATTATAGGGGACAAGCTGGGCATTGAGGCCAGGGAATACAATGACTGGGCCTTTTCAAGGAGAAACGCCGAGAAAAAAATAAAGGACCACTTCAAAGTGGCTGGCCTGGAAGGGCTGGGCCTTTCGGAAAGGCCCCTTTGCGTCAGGGCCTCCGGGGCCCTTCTTCAATACATCGCTGATACCCAAAGGGTGGATTTAAAACACATAAACAAGCTGGATATATATTACCGGGAAGAGCACATGGTGCTTGATTCCTGGACAAGGCGAAACCTGGAGATATCCGAAACCCTAAGGACGAAAGAAAAGAAGGGTACGCTTTTATGGGTACTGGACAATACACAAACCGCCATGGGAGGAAGGTTGCTTAAGAAATGGCTGGAACAGCCGCTGGTGGATTGTGAAAAAATAAAAAAAAGACTTGACGCGGTGGAAGAACTGAGTTCCAGTATAAGGCTAATGGAACGGGTTAGGGAAAGCAACGCCTCGGTTTATGACATGGAGCGGCTTTTGGGACGAATAGTATACGGAAGCGCCAATGCAAGGGACCTGCTGGCGCTTAAGCAGTCAATAGACGCTCTGCCACATCTTAAAGATTCGCTGGTCGACTGCCGGTCGAACCTTTTGCAGGAAATCAAACAGGGTATAGATCCACTGGAGGACATAGGCGACCTTATAGAAAAGTCCATCCAGCCGGATCCTCCCGTAGGCATCAGGGATGGAGGCATAATAAGGGATGGGTACAGCGAAGAAATAGATGAATTGAGAAGGGCTTCGAGGGAAGGCAGGCAGTGGGTTGCATCCCTTGAAAGGGAAGAAAGGGATAGGACCGGTATAAAGTCCCTCAAGATAGGATACAACAAGGTGTTCGGTTATTACATAGAAGTAACTAAGGCAAACCTTGAGCTGGTTCCGGAGGATTATATAAGAAAACAAACGCTGGTTAATGCTGAAAGATATATAACTCCCGCCCTTAAAGAAGTGGAAAACAAGATACTGGGGGCCCATGAAAAGAGCATATTGCTGGAATACCGCACCTTTGTGTCAATTAGGGAAAAGATAGCGAGTCAGATGGAACGGATTAAAAAAACCGCCCACTACACGGCCATCCTTGACTGCCTGTATTCCATGGCAAAAACCGCATACGACAACCGCTATGTAAAGCCGGTGGTTTTCGACGGTAATAGCATAGAAATAAAAGACGGACGCCATCCCGTTGTGGAAAAGATGTTGGATACCGGCTCCTTTGTGCCAAACGATACCTACCTGGACCGGGACGAAAATCAGCTTTGCATTATCACAGGACCCAACATGGCGGGCAAATCAACCTATATGCGCCAGGTAGCACTTATAGTGCTTATGGCACAGGTTGGCTCCTTTGTACCGGCCACCTACTGCAGGATTGGCATTGTAGACAGGATATTTACCAGGGTGGGGGCGTCGGACGACCTGGCCTCCGGCCAGAGCACTTTCATGGTGGAAATGAGCGAGGTTGCAAACATTTTGAACAACGCCACCCCTAGAAGCCTTCTCATACTTGACGAGATTGGAAGGGGAACCAGCACCTTTGACGGCCTTAGTATAGCATGGGCGGTTATTGAATACCTGGCCGACAAAAAGAACATCGGAGCCAGGACGCTATTTGCCACCCATTATCACCAGCTTACCGAACTGGAAGGCAGGCTGGAGGGTGTCAAGAACTATTGTATAGCGGTCAGGGAGAGGGGAGAAGATATAATTTTCCTAAGAAAGGTAATAAGGGGAGGGGCGGACCAGAGCTACGGCATACAGGTGGCGGGCCTGGCGGGACTTCCTAAAACGGTCGTAGCCCGTGCAAAGGAGATCCTCGCGAAGCTGGAGGAGACGGATTTTGCAAAACACGAGCAGGCGGCAAAAATGGAAAAGGAAAGGGTGTGCGAACAGCTTGATTTGTTCGGGTACCGTTATGAAGGGCTGATAAGGGAGATAGCCGGTATTGATATAGATTCGACAACCCCGCTCCAGGCAATAAATATATTAAGCGAATTGAAGGAAAGATCAAAGGGACTGGTAGGTGATAAGGCTTGCCCCAAAGAATAAGGATTCTGGATAAATCGGTGTGCGAAAAAATCGCCGCGGGGGAAGTGGTGCAAAACCCCGCCTCGGTGGTTAAAGAATTGGTGGAAAACTCCATCGATGCAGGTGCAACACGTATCGAAGTGGAGATAGAAAGGGGTGGCAAAGAGCTTATAAAGGTTTCGGACAATGGCGAAGGTATTGAAAGGGAGGACGTCGGCAAGGCCTTTTTGAGGCATGCAACCAGCAAGCTGGCCGATGAAAAGGACCTTGCAAGGATTGGAACTCTAGGATTTAGAGGGGAAGCCCTGGCGGCCATTTCAGCCGTATCCGTAATAAACCTTACCACCAGGACCAGGCAGTCCATTGAGGGAACGCTGTACGCCATCGAAAGGGACCGGGAGGTTAAATGCGAGGAAACCGGCTGTGCGCCCGGTACCTGCATAGAGGTGCGGGACCTTTTTTATAATACTCCCGCCCGCCTTGAGTACCTAAAAAGCGCTTCCCAAGAGGCCTCGGCGGTGCACGATATTGTAGCAAGACTTGCCCTTGCAAGGCTGGATATTTCTTTTAAACTAATAAGCGGCGGCAGGACCCTTATAAACACCCCGGGGAACCGAAACCTGGAGGATACCATAGCTTCCGTTTACGGGAGGAATACCCTGGAGGATTTGTTCCCGGTTAAGTGCCATGACGATGGTGTTGCAATCACAGGACTTGTGTCCAAGCCCCATGGGTCCAGGTCAAACAGGACATACCAGTCTTTTTTCATAAACGGAAGGTTCGTAAGGAGCAGGGTCATAGCTAAGGCCCTGGAAGATGCCTACAGGACCCTTATTATGGTTAATAGATACCCGATGGCGGTACTGTATTTTAAACTGGATACCGAGGCTGTTGATGTAAATGTTCACCCCGCCAAGCTTGAAGTAAAATTCAGGGAGGAAGAACGGATAAGAAGGGCTGTTTACAGCTGTGTAAGAACAGCCCTGGAGAAGGGCCGGTGGATTGTCCGGGCACCGGCAAAAACACCCGCTGTTTTTAGCAAACCGGAAAAAACATCCGAAAGCCCTGCTTTGCAGAAGAATGACCAAAGGGTTCAAAAACCCAGGGTAGTGGAAGAAACTGTTGAATATAATAGGATAGAAATGGATAATAATATAGAAGGTGGCAGTTCCAAAATACCACCCATGAAGGTGGTGGGGCAGTTTTTATCCACCTTTATACTGGCCGAGGGGCAGGACTGCGTGTACATCATAGACCAGCACGCCGCCCATGAGAGGATAATGTACGAGCAGCTTACCGGGCATTTAAGAGAGGGCAAGATGGCCAGCCAGGCCCTGCTGGAACCGGTGGTGGTGGATGTCAGTCCCATTGAAATGGAGGCGGTAAGGGAAAATTTAAGTCTGTTATCGGCAATAGGCTATATAATTGATGAATTCGGTGCAGGTTCCCTTTTGGTGAGGGCGGTGCCCGTATTCTTCGGTGTACCCCAGTCAAAGGAATTCCTCAACGAAGTGATATCAGGGCTTATCCGGCAGGGGAATAAGGACAGTCAGGGATTAAAGCAGGATGATATTATAAGGATGGCCTGCAAGAAAGCCGTTAAAGCAAACCAAAGGCTATCTCCATCAGAAATGGATAACCTTATCCAAGAGCTGATGAAGACTGATATGCCCTTTACCTGTCCCCATGGGAGACCGGTGTTTGTTACTCTTACCCGGTACCAGCTGGAGAAGATGTTCAAAAGGATTGTCTGAGGGTGGGGTGTAGATGTGAAGAAACCTTTGGCAGTAATCGTAGGCCCTACGGCGGTGGGTAAAACCGATGTGTCAATCCTGGTGGCAAAACAGCTGGGGGGGGAGATAGTATCAGCGGATTCCATGCAAATATACAAGTTTATGAATATAGGACCCGCAAAACCAACCCCTGAGGAAATGAAAGACGTAAAGCACCATATGATAGACATCGTTGAGCCCTGGCAGGATTATTCGGTGGCACAGTTTCAAAGACAGGCAAGACGCTGCATTGAAGGCATTCACAGCCGGGGAAGGCTGCCCATCGTGGTGGGAGGGACCGGCCTTTACATAAACTCGTTAATCTATGACCTGAACTTTACCAATACCGTGTCTGACCCAAGGTTTAGGGCAGAGCTTCAAAAACTGGCCCGGGAAAGGGGGAAAGAATACCTTTATGAACGGCTTAAAAGGGTGGACCCCGGTACTGCAAAAAGGCTTCATGTAAACGACCTTAGACGCGTAATAAGGGCCCTGGAAGTATATCACTGCTCCGGAAAACCGATGTCTGAATATAATACCGGTATGCGGGATGCGGAACTTTACAACCCGGTCATTTTCGGCCTGACCATGCCGCGTCAGGAATTGTACAGAAGGATTGAAAAAAGAGTGGACAGGATGATGGATGAGGGTTTGGTGGACGAAGTGAAGGGTCTTTTGGAAAGGGGCTGCACCAGGGAAATGGTGTCAATGCAGGGGCTGGGCTACAAAGAGGTCATAGGTTACCTGGAGGGGGAATACTCCCTTTCCGAAGCGGTAGAGCTTTTGAAGAGGAACACCAGGAGATTTGCCAAGAGGCAGTTTACATGGTTTAAAAGAGATGATAGAATAATCTGGATGGATATCCATGAAATTGGGGATAAGGATAGAACCGCAGACAGGATTGTCCATTATATAAAACTTAATTTGAAAGCCTAAAATTACATGGCGGAGGGGATACCATGAACAAGAACACCATAAACCTGCAGGATGTATTCCTGAACCAGGTTAGAAAGGAACGCGTGCCAATAACCATATACCTGATAAATGGGTACCAGTTAAAGGGTTATGTCAAGGGTTTCGACAATTACACCATTATAATGGAGATGGACGGCAAGCAGCAGTTGGTCTACAAGCATGCCGTATCCACCATAACACCTCTAAAAACAGTGGCGTTTATATTTGCCGACGGGGGAAAGGAAAGCGAAAAATAATACGAAAAAAGGGATGCGCAAAAGGTGCATCCTTTTTGCTTGGATAAGCCTATAAAAAGAGCACGAACTGTGCCATCCATTACTGCATACTATAGTTATAGCAGTCCTTTGGAGGGATGGGCAGTGATGACAAGAAGAGTTTCTTTTCCCGGCAGCGTAACAAGGCCGGGGCGGTACCAACTGCAGGCCGAGACAAGGGCCGGTTCCGGCAAGGGCCTATCACCCGATCAGGAAAGGGAAAATTTAGGGGATTTGATGTCCGAGCTTAACAGCCTTATAGGCCTTGGTAAAGTAAAGAAGCTGGTCGGCGAAATAAAGGATTACATAACCATACAGCAGCAGCGAAGAGATATGGGTCTTTTGGCCGAGCCGCTGGTGCTGCACATGGTTTTCAAGGGAAATCCCGGAACCGGGAAAACGACGGTGGCAAGGATACTGGGAAAAGCTTTTGCAAGGATGGGGCTGCTTTCCAAGGGACACTTAACCGAAGTGGAACGGGCTGACCTGGTGGGAGAGTATATAGGCCATACCGCTTTAAAAACCAGGGAGATGGTCAAAAAAGCCCTTGGAGGCATACTGTTCATTGACGAGGCCTATTCGCTGGCCAGGGGAGGGGAGAAGGACTTCGGCAAGGAAGCCATAGACACCCTTGTCAAAGCTATGGAGGACCATAAGGATGACTTTGTCCTGATACTGGCGGGATACCGGGGAGAAATGGAGGCCTTCCTAAGGTCCAATCCGGGACTTAAGTCCAGGTTTCCTATACATATTGAGTTTCCAGACTACAAGATTGAAGAACTGGTGGACATTGCAGAACAGATAACCAGGAACAGGCAGTACCGCCTGACGCCCGGCGCCCGGGAAAAAATAAGGGAGCTATTATATGAAAATGCCGGCAGCGGAGAACTTGTCATGGGAAACGCAAGATACATCAGGAACCTTGTGGAAGCAGCCATAAGGAAACAGGCGGTGAGACTGGCAAAGGCAAAAGTAACGACAAGGGAAGCTCTAATGGCGCTGGAGAGGCAGGATATCATTGAAGCCTTGGAGAAGTAATTAGGGGACTTTGGTAAGTATTGATAGCCTTTGCAAGGTCTTATATAATTAAAGGGTATGGTATAAGAGGAAGGAAGGAAAAAATATTGGACCTATACAGCATGCTTTGCAAGCATATCAGTGTTGACAGGGATATCCAGGAATTGGACAGGCTGGTGGTTGAAGACATAAGGGGTGAGTTTGAACGGATAGATGGTATAAGGCTCGTCAACCAGGCAAAGGTTCTGAGAGCCATGCAGGAGGAGGGCCTGGCGGAAAACCATTTTGCCGGTACCACCGGGTACGGTTACGGGGATACCGGGAGGGACGTTACCGACCGGGTTTTTGCCAGGGTGTTCGGCGGCGAAGATGCCCTGGTGAGGGTGCAGATGGTTTCGGGAACCCATGCCCTTACCACTTGCTTCAGGGCGGTGCTGCGGCCCGGTGATACGGTCTTGTCGGTTACCGGCAAGCCCTATGATACCCTGGAAGAGGTCCTTGGAATACGGGGGAACGCACCGGGCAACCTAAAACAGTTCGGTATAACTTACAGGCAAGTGGACCTTAAGGACGGGCGCATAGACCTAGAAGCGGTAGCGGATAAATTGGATTACAGCGTTAAACTAATACTTATGCAGCGCTCCACCGGCTATGACTGGCGGCCTGCCCTGTCGATAGAGGATATAAAAAAGGCAGTGGAATACATAAAGGAACTTAAAAGCGATGTCTATTTCATGGTGGACAACTGCTACGGCGAATTCCTGGAAGAAAGGGAGCCGCTGGAGGTGGGGGTTGATATTGCCGCCGGGTCCCTAATAAAGAATCCCGGCGGGGGAATAGCCCTTACGGGAGGATATATTGTCGGGAAAAAAGAGCTTGTTGCCCGGGCGGCGGCCGCCCTTACAGCGCCGGGACTGGGCAAGGAATGCGGGGCCACCCTTGGCATTACAAGGTCTTTTTTGCAGGGCCTTTTCCTGGCCCCCCACGTTGTGGCGGAGGCTGTAAAAGGAGCGGTGTATGCATCAAGGATTTTCGAGCGGCTCGGTTTTCCCGTATCTCCGGGATACCGGGACCGGCGAAGCGATATCATACAATCCATTAAATTCAATTCAAAGGAGCAATTGCTTTCTTTCTGCCGCGGCATTCAAAAAGGGGCGCCGGTGGACAGTTTTGTTACGCCGTACCCTTGGGATATGCCGGGCTATGGCCACCAGGTGGTTATGGCGGCGGGGGCCTTTGTACAGGGCTCTTCAATAGAACTGAGCGCCGATGCCCCGATCAGGGAGCCCTACTACGGGTACCTGCAGGGGGGGCTCACCTGGGACCACATGAGGCTGGGGGTGCTTATAACCCTTCAACAAATGAAAAACGAAGGTCATATCGCGTTAATACCTTCATAAAAAAAGGGGAGGGGTGAGGCAGCACCGGGTACAACAGTGAAAAAAGGGCTTTTGCCCTTGGGATACAGCCTGCTTGATATCCCAAAATGACCTAATATCAATATAGGAGGGGTAAAATGTTGAACGAAGTATACCTTGACAAGCTGGTAAGTATTATGGGGGCCGAGAGAGTGGACGCCATGCTGATCGCACCGTCCGAAGACCTGGAGTTTCTGCTGGGCTTTTCGCCCCATATGGATGAAAGGTTCCAGGGTTTCTTTATTACAAAGGATAAGGAAATGTTCTATATAGTCCCCCAGCTTAACAGGGAAGAAATGCAGGAGACGTTAAAGGGCAGGAAGGTCTATGACTGGGGCGACGGTGAGGGCTTTTTGGACACCGTCGAAACCGCTCTTAAGGAATTCGGCCTGGAGAACAAAACAATTGGAGTGAACGGTACCACCAGTGCGGTAAGCATATTGGACATAAAGAACAGGATAAATGTGAACTTTGTAAACGGAAAGCCGATCCTGGAGGAGCTGAGAATAATAAAAAGCGACGAGGAACTGGAAAACCTGCGCAAGGCGGCGGCCATTGCAGACAGGGTTTTTGAAGAAATACTTGAATACATAAAGCCGGGACTGCAGGAAAAGGATATCAAGGAAAAAATCCAGGAACTGTTCATTAAAAACGGGGCGGAGGGCATGGCCTTCAACCCGATCGTTGCTTCCGGACCCAACAGTTCCAAGCCCCATTATAACCAGTATTCCAGGTATATACAGGAAAAGGATGTAATAATACTTGACTTTGGCTGCAAGTACAAGGGTCTCTGTTCCGACATGTCCCGAACAGTGTTCGTGGGCGGCGTAACCGACGAGGAAAGAAAAATTTACGACATAGTATACAAGGCCCAGGATGAAGGGGAGAAGGCGGTCAAGGAAGGGGTAACCGCTGAGAGCGTGGATGCCGTTTCCAGGAATATAATAAAGGAAGCGGGCTACGGGGAATACTTCCTTAACAGGCTGGGGCACGGAATAGGTTTCAGCGTCCATGAGGCCCCGGATATAAAGGGAGGCAACAAGAGGGTCCTAGAAAAGGGAATGGCCTTCAGCATAGAGCCGGGTATATATCTCCCCGGAAAGTTTGGTGTAAGGATAGAGAACATAATGGTAATCGGAAAGGACGGCCCCGAAGCCATTAACAAGGCTAACAAGGAATTGGTAGTGGTGTAAAACAAGGGGACACACCTCATGCTGCCGGGGTTTACCGGAGGCATAAGTGTGTCCCAATTTTTAGAGCCTGCGAAATACACCCGTTACTTTGCCCAGTATGGTTACTTGCTGGACCAGTATCGGCTCCATCAGGGAATTTTCCGGTTGGAGCCTTATATGGTCCTTTTCTTTATAAAAACGCTTAACGGTGGCTTCGTCTTCTATGAGCGCTACCACTATATCCCCGTTGTTCGCATAATTCTGCTGCTTTACCACCACATAGTCGCCGTCCAGAATGCCAGCCTCAATCATGCTCTCGCCCCGTACGGTAAGTATGAAACTGTCGTCGCCTCTAAGGAAATCCGCCGGCAGCGGAAAGGTGTCCTCTATGTTTTCAACGGCCAGGATTGGCTGCCCGGCAGTGACCTTTCCTACTATGGGGACTTCTACCATATCCCTTGCAATGGACAGCGGAGAGCTGTCCAGCACCTCAATGGCCCTTGGCTTTGTCGGGTCCCTGCGTATCAGCCCTTTTCTCTCCAGCCTTTCAAGATGGCCGTGTACCGTGGACGTCGACTTTAAGCCCACCGCCTCGCATATCTCCCTGACCGATGGGGGATAGCCCTTTTTAAAAAGTTCACTCTTAATAAACTCCAGCACTTCCAACTGCTTACCGGATAGTGGTTTCTTTTTCATTACGGCGACAACTCCTTTCCTACTTTGTAAGAATTATATCACAATATTTAGAAGTAATCAAACAAATGTTCGCAAATTTCATTATTTTTCCTTGACAGGGAACGTGTGTTCCTGTATAATTTAATCGAACATTAGTTCGGGAGGATGATAGGATGAAAAAGATGATTGGGGTCTTAATAGTTATAATAACCGTGTCCATGATGACGCTGCTGGGAAGCCTGGTTAACCAGGTGAGCGCCAAGGGTGAAACGGTGCCGGTTTGTCGGGATTATACGGTCAAGCCGGGGGACACGCTGTGGGCCATAGCCAGGGAGCATACCGACGGCAAGGGAGATATCCGAAGATACATATACGATATTATGAAGGAAAACGGTATGAAAAGCCCCGACATAATGCCGGGTCAGATGATAATTATACCCCCGGAGCGGTAACCGCCGCTGCCGGGGTTTTGTCAATTATAAATTGTCCTGTAAAAATTGATTATTATTGGTTATAATATAAGAAAAAGAAAGAGTTGATACCATGATTAAACAGTGTGTTTTGGAGGACAGTCCCTGTACCAACTGCGGCGAGTGCCTTGTATGCGACCTGGACAGCGGCAAGGTCTGCGACAACTGCTGCCGTTGCATTGACCGGGATGCGGACTATATTGCCATAGACATAGATGAAATAATGGATGAATAATATTTGCCCCCTAAGGGGCTTTTTTATAATATATATGGTATATTTGAATAGGCGAAACCGGCGGCGGAAGCAATAGAAAAACAGGCAGGGGAGGATAATACATGGAAAGCGTAATTAGGGATATAACACTTGCGGAAGACGG
>JAAYEV010000242.1 GCA_012728565.1 Clostridiales bacterium | reverse complement strand
TCGTGACAGGACATGAAACTGGGGCAGCCCAGCGGCAGGCAAACCACCTTTATCCCGTACTTTTCCCGGTTGTCGTATATCCACTGCATGCCCGAAAGGACGGTGGACGTCCAGCCATTCCCGCTGCCATCCAGCACTTTCAGGCTGACAAGCCCTGACCCGGGTGCAACGCCGGTATACTCGCCCTTGGACATGCAGCCGTTCCCTGCGATGATTCCTGCGGTAAACGTTCCATGGCCGTTGTCGTCGTAAGCGAATTGGCGCTTGTTAACAAAATCTTTAAAACAAATGATGCGGTTTGCCGGGCGTATAAGGTCAGGATGCGGGTATGTACCGGTGTCAAGCAGTGCGATGTTCACGTTTCTTCCCGTCAGGCCACGATTATGGGCCGTTCCGGCGGAAGTAATGGTACGCACGTTGTTAAGATGGGCCGATACCGGATGATTTAGTGAAAGGTAACGCACCTGGTCCAAAGCCTCCAGCGGTTTTATCCCTGCCGGAGGAATCATGGCATAACAGGCATTTATGAAGGGGTATTCCTCCACTATTCTGCCGCCGTATTTTTTTAAGTATTTTTTAATTCTTTCATCTATACCTTCAGCCGATTGTATTATGATGGAAAGCTGCCGGATTTTTTTATTCAAAAGCACAACTTTTACTGCCGGGTCCAGCTTCCGTTTGAAAAATATTATTTTTTCAGGTTTTTTATAAGTTTCCATTTAAACCACTCCCGATAATAAACCCATATATACATCCTATGCAGCAGCCCTTGGATTGGTTAATTGACATGCTCGGCTGTTTGTTATTAAATTAAGATAAACCATTGTTATAAAGGGGAATGAAATATGCGAAGGGGCGCGATTTTAATTATACTGTTGGCGGTACTGGCGGTTGGATGCAGCAGCGTTTCCCCCGGTGACCCCGAAGAACCGTCCTCGCCGGAGCAGCCGGCGGAAGAGGTCTTGGCACTGCCGGAATCGGAGCCGAAAAGGTTAAACCTGGTGGCGGTGGGGGATATAATGCTGGCAAGGGGAGTGGGAAACCGGATCAAAAAAAGTTCGGTCCATGTACCCTTTGATGACCTAAGACATATATTAAAGTCCGGGGATATTGTATTTGGAAACCTTGAAACCACCATAGCCAACACCGGTAAACAGCTGCCGGGAAAGGGAATCTGGTTCCGGGCTGACCCGGCGGTCACGGAAGGGTTAAAGGAAGCAGGGTTTAACGTGCTGTCGCTGGCCAACAACCATACGCTGGATTATGATACCCCGGCCCTCTTGGAGACTATACAAAACCTTGAACAGGCGGGTATAGGATACGTGGGGGCGGGAGAAAACCTGGAACAGGCAAGAAGGCCCCTGGTGGTAATAAGGGACGGGGTCAGCGTAGGTTTCTTGGCATATAATGAATTCTACAATTATTTCTGGAGTTATTCCTATAAAAGGACCTTTGAAGCTACTGACAGCACGGCGGGTACGGCGCCCATGAAGGAAGATATAATTAAAGAGGACATAGAAAAACTGAAAGAACTGTGCGACGTGGTGGTGGTGTCGCTTCACTGGGGCATAGAAAACAGCAACCGCATAACCACAGCCCAGCAGCAGCTTGGTCATAAAATAATCGACTGGGGCGGGGATATAGTCTTGGGACATCATCCCCACGTGCTGCAGGGTATTGAATTTTACAACGGCAAACCGATAGCTTACAGCCTGGGAAATTTCGTTTTTGACCAAAACGGTGACAACAACAACCAGAGCATCATACTTTTTATAGAACTGGAGGACGGGAATATAGCCGGCGTGTCAGCCTACCCGATACAAATATACGACAAGCACCAGCCCCGGCTGGCTGACGGCGCCAAAAAAGAACAGGTGATGAACAGAATGGAAACCTTGAGCCGGCAGCTTGGGACAGTGGTGGAAAGGGAAGACCAAAGGCTGGTCTTCAATGGCATATAGGATTTATTACCTGTGAAGTTTAACAGCCGTTTTGATATAATCATTTTGGGGTGATATCAATTATGAGGGGGGTTTCAAAGGGCCGGGTCGCCCTGTTGGTGGTATTCGTCCTGGGGACGTTTTTTTTGGGCGCCGGTGGCATGAAGCCTGCCAATGCGTTTGTGGAAGGGCTGGAAAGGGCCAGGCTTCACAGGTTTACCGCCGACTATATCGTAAAGGAAACAGAAAATTTCATTATCCGTTTTTACGCCGGAGACGAAGGAGTAATAAACAGGGTTGGAAACCAAGCCGAGGAACAGCTGGCGCTGGCAGCGGAGTTTTTCGGGTACCGGCCGGAGGATAAGATTTTATTAACCGTTTACCATGACAAGGACCATTTACAAAAAGGTCTTAGGCTGCCCTCACGGGGCACCACCTTGGGAGCCTATTACGCGGGAACCATAGGGGTTCTTTCACCGAAGGTTTGGGGAGAGGAAGGGGACGCGGCTGAAAAGGGCCTTTATTTGCATGAACTCACGCATCTTATAATGGCGGATATGGCCGGGGGCAATTACCCCCTTTGGTTTACCGAAGGGATGGCCCTGTACCAGGAGTACTTGCATACCGGCTTTGAGTGGGGTAAGGAGTACCGGTTTGAAAAACTGCCCTATACCGTGGAGGAATTAACCGGGGGCTTTGCAAGACTGGACCAGTTCCTGGCATACAAGCAGTCGCTGCTTCTTGTGAAAACGCTTGTGGAATCGGAGGGCAGGGACAAGGTGCTTGTTATGCTTGAGACGTTGGGCACCGGTACGTCCTTTGATAAAGCCTTTGTGCAGGTGTTTGGGTATTCGCCGGTTCACCTCTGGGACCTGTTGAATAAATAAGGCAAAAAATGAAATATGCAAGGGTTGGGGGACCCTTGCATGTCAAAATTGGGGATTGATTGGGGGATCTTACTGATTTTTGTCTGCAAAATTAGAAATAATTCTACAAACTAATCAACATCTGTATTCTATTCTAACCAAATTGTGACAAATGTCTATAGGAAATGCGGTTTATTTTTACCGGGACATTTGTCCTATAAAAAAGCGGGACAAGTTTCCGGGCTTCTTCTACTATTTATTTAAAAGGGGCCGGAAGGAAATGGGCAGCCGAAGTATAATATATAAATTATAAACCATATGGGGTGATGAGGTCTTGAATAAAAAGATCCTGGTTGTAGACGACGAAAAACCAATAGCCGACATTCTTAGGTTTAACCTTGAAAGGGAAGGATACTCGGTGGAATTGGCCTATGACGGCCAGGAAGCCATCGATAAGACGCACAGGTGCAACCCGGACTTGATTTTGCTGGATATAATGCTGCCGAAAATTGACGGTTTTGCCGTTTGCAAAATGTTAAGACAAAACTACCAGACGCCGATAATAATGCTTACGGCAAAGGAAGAGGAAGTGGACAAGGTGCTGGGGCTGGAGCTGGGGGCGGATGACTATATAACAAAACCCTTTAGTGTCAGGGAACTGCTTGCCCGGGTTAAAGCAAACCTGAGAAGGGCGGAGATACCCGTCGGGGGCGATGCCAACTCCGGCAACTGTATCAAGTCGGGCAGCCTGGTTATCGACCTTGGCAAATACGAAGTCAGGAAGGAAGGAAAGACCATAGAGCTTACCCTTAGGGAGTTTGAGCTTATAAAATACCTGGCTTCGCAAGCCGAACAGGTATTTACGCGGGAAACCCTTCTTGAGGATGTATGGGGATACGAGTATTACGGCGATGTAAGAACGGTGGACGTGACCATACGACGGCTCAGGGAGAAGATTGAGGATGATTCCAGCAATCCGAAATACATCATAACAAAGCGCGGCGTGGGTTATTACTTCAGGAGGGTTTAAGTGAATGTTCAAAAGCATTCAGTGGAAAATCGTAATAATATATTTCCTGCTGGTTTTCCTGGCAATGGTGATAGTGGGGGCAATAATCATAACCCAAATGGAGCAATATCTCCAGGATAACCTGGTTGAAACCCTTGACAAGGAGGCCCAGTTCCTGTCGGTCCAAATCAGGGGGGTCAGCGCCGAGGGGACTTCGGACATCCAAAGGATTATCGAAAGGTGGTATGAAGTAAGCCTTTCTCCGCAGATAAGGGAAGTCTATGTACTTAACAATGAAAGAATGATTATTGGCAGCAACGTACAAAACGCCAACAACAATTATATAGCCGATATCCTGGGAACAGACCCGCCCACCGTTTTGCATTCATCGCTGACCGGCAGGAAAGAGACCGAGGTGCTGCGCAGCGAAAGCGGGCAAATGCAGATATTGGATTATGCATTTCCCGTAAGAAACACCTCCGACCAGGTGGAAAAAATAATCTACATGAGGGCCGGAATGGCGGGGGTGGTCGCTACGCTGGACAAGGCAAAGAACATACTTACATCGGCAACGCTGCTGGCCCTTACAATAACCGTTATTCTGGGCTCGCTGCTGGCAAGAAGCATTACAGGGCCCATAAAGGAAGTAACCTCCAAGGCTGAAAAGATGGCAGAGGGAGACTTTGACCACAGGCTGGAGGTAAAGTCCACCGACGAGATTGGTCAGCTTACCCAAATGTTTAATTACCTCACCCAAAAACTGAAACAGACCCTTGGTGAAATAGCCAATGAAAAAGGCAAGATGGAATCCATATTGTCCTATATGACCGACGGTGTAATAGCGGTAAACGTTAACGGTGAAATAATCCATGCCAACCCTGCAGCTGTGAGGCTTCTGGGAATTAAGGGTGAAATACGGGGGACCCGGCTGGAGGATTTGTTTGCCGGCATTAACATAGACCTTAATATGGACAGGATAAAGAAATACCCCGCCAACCAGGAAAGCATTATTCCCATAGAGGATAAAATTCTCAGGATGGAGACCGCGGCCTTCAAAAGCGAGCATAGAAAAACGCTGGGTTATATACTGGTATTCCAGGATATAACCGAGCAGCACAAGCTGGAGACCATGAGAAGGGAATACGTAGCCAATGTCTCCCATGAGCTTAGGACGCCCCTTACCACCATTCGCAGCTATGTAGAGACTCTTTTAGAGGGTGTTCTTGACCAAAAGGAACTGGCCACCGAGTTCCTGGCGGTGGTAAGCAGTGAAGCTGAACGCATGACCCGGCTGGTAAAGGACCTGCTGCTTTTGTCAAAGCTGGACTACCAGCAGGCCCAGTGGAACAAGACTGAATTCAGCCTGGAAGAAATGATAGATGAAACGCTTAGAAAGCTGGACATACCAATAAGGCAGAAAGGGCATACCATAAGTGTTAACAAGGAATCCCCGCTGCCGATGTATAAAGGGGATAGGGACAAAATAGAACAGGTTATACTAAACATACTGAGCAATGCAATCAAGTACACCCCGGATAACGGGCGCATAGAAATTGTAACGGGCTATTCCGACGGCAAGATAAGCATAGCGGTGAGCGATAACGGGATAGGTATTCCCGAAGCGGACATGCCCAGGATTTTTGAAAGGTTTTACAGGGTGGACAAGTCAAGGGCCAGGGAACTGGGCGGTACCGGCCTGGGTCTGTCCATTGCAAAACAGATTATTGAGGCCCACGGGGGAACCATTGGCATAAGCAGCGAACACGGCAAGGGAACAACGGTTACGATAACGCTGCCGGTGTAAATGTACTTTTTTGTAAGGATATATTAATTTTTCTGTAACACTGTTGTAATATACTTGAGATATAATTTTATTGAGATACTGTACCCGCAGTATGCTTTAAACACAACCTAGGGGGATTACCCATGTTTAGAAAAGGAGTAATAATCACGGTTCTCATTTTAATATTGGTATTTGGCGCGCTTACACCAGTGCAGGCAACCCCCCGCATAGTTGAGCTTATTAAACCAATTACTGACATAAAAACCGTAAACAAGAATATGATTGTTTCCGGCTGGGCAGAAGCCGATACAAAGCTGGAGATAAGGGTGTACAGCAGGGTGGCCAAGAAGGTTGGAGACCAGGAAGTGTACGACTGGGAAGAGTATGTCCAGCCTGGAAAGGAAGCCGAGCTGGTGGTAGGCCCCACCGGCTTTTTTGCCCGGGAAGTGGAACTGAAAAACGGTGTAAACAAGGTGGTAATTAAGGCGGTTAATGCTGAAGGAAAAGAGGAGGTTACAGAGGGACTGGTAACCCTGTCCAGCAAAGAGGAAGTCAGGGATGCGGTCAGGAACTTGATGAACTTTAATTTTCTTGACCTGATAAAGGAAATAATCAAGTAAAATCGTGGTGCCACCCCTCGGTTCGGAGTTGGTCTCAATGAACAAGGAAAGGATCAAAAACTGGGTCTTGGTGGGGCTTGTACTCCTCAGCTTTGGCTTGACCATGCAGCTGTGGCTGAGTGTCCCAATAGAACGTATAGTTCCGGGTGACCAGGCCTTTTCTGGACAGGATAGTGAAGAAATCTATGACCTGTCTAGTTTTGTTTTACCACAGTGGATGGTGGTGAACTTCGGCGGGCAGTCCCATACCAAGCTGATAAAAGACTCCTCCAGTCAAGGATTTTTCGACGAAGTGTACGCCGGGATTTCCGAAATAATGGAGTACATATTCGCCGGCGGGCAGAATATAACCTTTACCGAGGCGTCCGGAGACGAATGGGCCGCCGCCCGGGAGAGCAAGTCAATAGAGGTTGAATATGCATGGACCTTCGATACTGCCATATTCAGTGAACTGTTTGGTGGCGGGGCCAATAGGGAAAGCATTCCCATGGCCGGTATAAAAGGGCTTACCGTTACACTGGGTGGCAACAGGGCGGTTTATTTTAAAGACGGGATAAGGGATACCATATACAAGCTGGAACTGCCCGAATCCCACCAGGAGTTGGGCCGGCTGGTCAACCGGCTGGAGGAACAGGACCCGGTTAAATACTGGACCCTGAAGGAGATTGGCTACAGCGATGACAACAGTTTTTATGTACCGCTGGACATGTCATCTTTCAACCTGCCGGTGGGCACCGCGGAAAAGGAATTGGATACAAGCGCCCAGGCAGTCTTGGATGCCCAGGCCTCCAGCTTCTTCAGCGATATGTCGGTGGTAAGGAAAATTACAGAGATGGACGGCTCGGTTATATATACCGACAGCCAGACAGCCCTGTTAAGGATAGACAGCACCGGTTTCCTGGAGTATATGGTTTACAGCTATGCCGCAGGGGACAAAAACCGGGCGGATATAAACAGTGCCATTGAAGCGGCCCTTAAGTTTATAAGCGTCCATGGGGGGATACCGGGGCAATTGTACCTGCAGGAAGCCCGGGAGGTGGAGGAAAACGGCTTGAGGGGTCACCTGCTGAGGTTCAATTATGCGTATAACGGGCTGCCCTTTTTCAGGAAGGGCGGACTGAAAAGTAGCGCCATAGAGGTTACCGTTGTTGAGGGGAAGGTTGTCAGGTATACAAGGAATGTGCACCATGTAACAAGGGCTAGAATAGTGCAAAAACCCCTGTTGTACCCGGTTAAGGCCGCCGACGTGGTGGCGGAGGCAACCAGCGGCCCGGGCGGGACAAAAAGCCTCCCGGCTATTAAGGACATGTACCTTGGTTACTGTATTGACATGAAAGGGGCAAAGGACCACCAGGTATACCCTGTGTGGTATATTGAAACGGGGGAAGGGGCATTTATAGTAGACGCCTACGAGGGAAGACTGGTAGAGTAGAGCTTGGGGGTTGGTATAATGGACTGGGCCAGGGCGAAGACAATACTCATTATAGCCTTTGTTATAACGAATATATTTCTGGCGTATAATGTCTGGCAGACCAAGTATTACGGGCATCGCAGCGAACGCATTAGCGATGACAGGATTGAAGAACTGGTGAATATACTGCAGCAGCGGGGCATAAGTGTCAGTGCCCCGATACCAAAGGACCTGTATACCAACGAGATACTTACCGTTGAATACATGGAGATAGACACCGATGGGCTTATGGAAACGGTTTTCGAAAGGAAAGGAATTAACCCCGTTGTCCAGGGGGACTCGGTAAGACACGCGGAAAAAGGTATAGTACTGGAAGTCAAGAACAACCGGGAAATTTTTTATAAGAATCTGAACCTTAGAAACAAGCCCAAGCAGGACCTGACCCAGCAGCAGGCAGTAATAATTTGCGAGGATTTCTTAAAGGAACACAGCCTTTTTAACCCTTCCATGGTGGTTGAAAGCGTTGAGGCGACGGAAGAAGGGTATTACCTGTCCTTTGACCAGCGGTACAAGGATAAACTGCTGGAGAAAAGTTTTGTTGAAATGGAAGTTACGTCCGACGGTGTGCATTCGCTGCACATGCTGTGGCTTAACCCGGTTAAGGCCGAAAACAGCAGGAAAAAAATAAGCCATGCCATCGACGCCTTAATAAAGGTGGCCAGCCGGAAAGAAGTCCAGGAAAGCGGTCCCGCGGAAATTGACAGCATAAGGTTGGTACATTATTTCGATTGGGAGTCCGCCCGGGAGGGGGAGGCCTTTCCTGCCTGGCGGATAAGCGTAAACGGGGAGGCCTATTACGTTAACGCCCTTACGGGGCAGGTCAGCAAATAGAAGCCTGTTTTTCCTACAGGCTATTATTTTTGTACAGGAAGGAATTTATTGCTATTTGTTGAAACATATATTTTTATTGGTGTATATGGCATTTATGATATAATATACTTTAGGACAATCAGAAGGGAGATACGCCGGGGTGGAGAAGCTTTTAATTAAAGGTGGTAAACCGTTAAAGGGACGGGTTGCGGTAAGCGGGGCAAAAAATGCAACGGTGGCACTTATACCTGCGGCCCTGCTGGCAAATGACACCTGTGTCCTGGAAAATTTACCCCAGATTAGGGACGTAAGCGTTTTAAAGGAAATAGTAGAAAAAATGGGCGCAAAGGTGCAAATGAACGAACGCGGCACCATGGAGATTGTATCCTCCGGCCTGTGCAACTCTCATATTTCCAATGGCAAGGTTAAGGAACTTAGGGCTTCGTACTACCTCCTGGGGGCCCTTCTTGCCCGTTTCGGGGAGGTGTCCATGGCATACCCCGGCGGCTGTGATATTGGACTTAGGCCTATTGACCAGCACATAAAGGGTTTTAAAGCCCTGGGCGCGGAGGTTGAGATAGAACACGGCATTATAAGCCTTAAAGCCAAGAAACTCGCAGGCGCACATATATTCCTTGACGTTGTAAGCGTTGGTGCCACAATTAACCTGATGATAGCGGCCACCATGGCCGAAGGCACCACCGTGCTGGAAAACGTGGCAAAGGAGCCCCACGTGGTGGACGTGGCGAACTTCCTGAACTCCATGGGAGCGGAGGTTAAGGGAGCGGGCACCGACGTGATAAAAATACGGGGCGTGGAAAGGATGCACGGAAGCACCTACATGGCAATACCCGACCAGATAGAGGCGGGCACCTATATGATAGCTGCGGCGGCCATACCGGGCGGGGACGTAGTTATTGAGAGCGTGATACCCAAGCACCTGGATTCCATTGCGGCCAAGCTGATTGAAATGGGGGTAGAGGTGCAGTTCAACGGCGATTCGGTGCGAGTGAGAAATCACCGAAGGCCTAAGAGCGTGGATATTAAAACTCTTCCATACCCGGGGTTCCCCACCGACCTGCAGCAGCCCATAACCCCGCTGCTTGCCCAGGCCGAGGGAACCAGCATGATTACCGAGAGCATATGGGAAGGCCGTTTCAGGCACGTGGACGAGCTCAAAAGAATGGGCGCAGATATAAAGGTTGAGGGCAGGGTTGCCGTGATTGAAGGGATAGAAAGCTTAAGCGGTGCCAGGGTGAGCGCCACCGACCTGCGGGCGGGAGCGGCTCTGGTCATTGCAGGGCTTATGGCCAAGGGGGAGACCGAGGTTTGCAACCTGTTCCACATAGACAGGGGGTACGAAAACCTGGAAGGAAAACTTGCTTCCCTTGGAGCGGAAATAAAAAGGATTAATTACTAAGTTTAAACCTTGGGGGTTTTTATGTCTATTCGGTTTTGTTCCTTATCCAGCGGCAGCAGCGGAAACTGCCTTTTTTTATCGTCAGGGGGTTCCTCGGTACTGGTGGATGCAGGCCTTTCCGGGAAAAGGGTGGCACAGCTTTTAAACCAGATTGGGGAATCTCCCCGGTCGGTGGCAGCCATCCTGGTGACCCACGACCATATAGACCATATAAGCGGCATCGGCGTGTTAAGTCGGCGTTTTGACATACCGGTGTTTGCAAATGCTGCTACATGGCGGGCCATAGAGGATAAAATCGGGGAGATATCCCCGAAGAATATTAGGGAATTTAGTACCGGCAGCGAGTTTGATTTGGCCGGTTTTGATATAAAGGCCTTTCCCATTTCCCACGACGCGGCGGACCCAGTGGGCTTTACTTTTTGTAAAGGAAACATAAAAATATCGGTGGCCAATGACCTTGGATGCGTAACCCCCGAAGTGGAGCGGGAGTTAAAAGACAGCAGCTTTATAATGCTGGAGGCAAACCATGATACCGAAATGCTGTGGGTGGGACGCTACCCCTGGTATCTCAAAAAAAGGATAGCAGGGGACAGGGGCCACCTTTCCAACGAGGATACGGGAGCCGCGCTGCTGAGGCTTGCGGGCGGCAGGACAAAGGCGGTGCTTCTCGGGCACCTCAGCAAAGAAAACAACTATCCCCTCCTGGCCCTTGAGACTGTTAGGGGTATTTTATCGCAAGAGGGCATAGAAGTGGGTAGGGAAATGCATATTGACCTGTCCTTCCGGGATAAAATAAGTAGGATATATACCATAACCGACCGGGAGGTATACTGATGTTGAAAGGATGGATAGGGAGACTCTTCCCTTACCTATTGGTTGCGCTTATAGCCGGCGCGGCAGGGGGCGCACTGGGGGCGGTGACCTTGAATGACCGGGGGATACAGCAAAGGCCCGTCGAGTACCAGCGGCGGGAGGAAGGTCAGCGGCCCGAAAGAATAGTATACCCGGAAGGGGAGAACCCGGGTATAGTGCGGGCGGTGGCGGAAAAAAACATCCAGGCGGTGGTGTCCATCATCACCGTAGAAATAAGAAGGGATGAAATGTTCAACCCCACCGAGGAAAGGGGAGTAGGGTCGGGGGTTATAGTGGAGCCCAACGGGTATATACTTACAAACGACCACGTTGTAGGCAAAAACGCGCGGGAGATAAACGTACTGTTTGAAAACGGCCAGCAGATGCCCGCGGTGGTGCTGTGGCAGGATTCCGCGCTGGATTTGGCGCTTATAAGGGTTGATGCCACCGGGCTGCCCTACGCGGAACTGGGGGAC
The DNA here is from genome assembly GCA_012728565.1 of Clostridiales bacterium. GTDB lineage: Bacteria > Bacillota > Clostridia > Ch29 > Ch29 > JAAYEV01. The sequence goes on along the minus strand of JAAYEV010000242.1, from coordinate 7,466 downwards.
TCCGACCGGGTGAACGTAGGGGATATTGCAGTAGCCATAGGCAGCCCCTTGGGTTTAAGGTTCCAGAGGACGGTGACTTCAGGGGTGATAAGCGCCCTAAACCGGTCGCTGATGGTAGGGCCCGAAGGGGAAGAGGTAATAATGGAGGACCTGATTCAGACCGATGCATCCATAAACCCGGGCAACAGCGGCGGACCGCTTTTGAACGCCAAGGGCCAGGTGATCGGCATAAACACCGCCAAGGCGTCGGAGGCCGAGGGCATCGGCTTTGCGGTGCCAATAAACATAGCAAAGCCGGTAATCAAGCAGGTGGTGGAAAAGGGTTTCTTCCGGCCCATGTACCTTGGAATAGACGGCTATGACAGGGAAATAGCCGGGTATCATAATTCTGACATAGACATACAAAAGGGTATATATGTTATAAGGGTGCACAACAATACGCCGGCCAGCGCCGCAGGTATAAGGGAGGGGGATATAATCCTGGAACTGGACGGGCAGCCCCTCGATTCGATGATTAAGATGAGAAGCATATTGTTTGGCATGGACCGGCCGAAAAAGGTCAGCGTGTTGATTAAAAGGGACGGAAAGACAATAACAAAACAGGTGGAACCGGCCCCGAGGCCGGAAGGGTATTAGAAAAACGGCTCACACTGTTGGAACAGGTGAGCCGCTGCATTATACCAATCCTTTCCCTTGACAATCATTATTGTAGGTATTAATATGTAATAAATAATGTTTCCGAATATGAAATTAAAACGCTGCAAAAAAAAGAGCAGCTTATTTTTTGAGTACGGGTATTGAAGGGAAGCTGGGCATATGCAACAGGAAGAAAGGAACATAAAAAGAGGGCATTTGGCTTCCGCGTTTTTCGTCTTTGTATTGGCGGGGGTTTTCATTGCGGTGATGTCCTATAACCGGCTGCATGATACGGTTATCGCCGAGGCGGGGACCGGAGTGCCGGACGTATCCAGGTTTATTAAGAACCAAAACACCATGGGACAGTTTGTGACCGACCCGGAGGAAATAGATACCACCATACCGGGGGTTTACGATATAGAAATAAGGATAGGCAAAAGAACGTACCGGTCCAAGCTGGAAATAAAGGACACCATTCCTCCCGAGGGGTCAGCGGTGAACCGGGAAGTTCCATCCGGCAGGGTGCTTGCGGCGGAGGACTTTGTAACGGATATCACCGATGCAACGCAGGTAGCGGTATCCTTTGAATCGCAGCCTGACTTTACAAGCCCCGGTGTAAGGGAAGTAACGGTCCTTTTGGAGGACCGGGGCGGGAATGTTACCGAAAAAAAGGCAGTGCTAACAGTATTGGAGGATAATGAGCCGCCAAGGATAATAGGGGCCCATGACCGGACAGTTTACATCGGGGACAGGGTTTCTTACAGGCGGGATGTCACCGTTATTGACAACCTGGACCAGGATGCGGTGCTTCATATTGACAGCAGTGCGGTAAACCTGAAAAGGGAGGGGGCCTACCCCGTAATATACACCGCATCGGATGTCTCCGGCAACACAACCTCCATAACCGTTACCTACACCGTGGAAGAAAAGCCGGAGGATTACGTGGACCCGGATGAACTGGACAAGCTGGTGGACGAGGTCCTGGCAGGGATAATAAACGATGAAATGACCCAGCGGGAAAAGGCTAAGGCCATCTACGACTGGACCAAGTACAGTATCAAGTATATCGAATACCCCGACATGGGCGACTGGGTTAAGGCGGCCTACCTGGGTATCAAGAACCGGCGTGGGGACTGTTTTATATTCTACTCAACCGCCCAGGCACTGCTAACCCGGGCGGGCATCGAAAACCAGCGCATAGTGAAAACCGGTGGGGGCCATTACTGGAACCTGGTGAACTGCGGTGACGGCTGGTACCATTTCGATACCACCCCGCGAAGGGGCGGCGGCGAGTTTTTCATGCTTACCGATGCACAGCTGGAGGAATACTCCAGGAAGCATAAAAACAGCCATGTATGGGACAAGTCCAAGTATCCCGCTACCCCGCTGGAGTAAAGGGTAAGAGCTTTATTCACAATAAGGCGGCGTTTAAGTCCCGAAACAAGGAGGAAAATATGCAGTACAACGTATTGGAATACCTGGAACACACCGTTAAAAGGTTTCCTGAAAAGACAGCCTATGCAAACGACCGGGATAGCATCACCTTCCGGGAGGTTTACCAACAGGCAAGGGCTATAGGCACTTTTTTGAGCAGGAAGGGCATTTACAAGCAGCCGGTTGTGGTGTTCATGGACAAGCACCCAAGGGCGGTGGTTGCATTTTTCGGCGTGGTATACGGCGGTAATTTTTATGTGCCCATAGAAGAGGAGATGCCCCGGTTCCGTATAGAACTGATACTTAAGAACCTGGAGCCTAGGGCTGTCATATGCGACCGGGCGTCAAAAAAGGTGATGGATACCTTCCATTTCGACGGAGAGGTGTTCCTTTACGAAGAGATGGTCCGGGAAAACATTGACGATGAGGCCCTGGATAAAATACGGGATGCGGCCATTGACACCGACCCCATATATATTATTTACACCTCCGGCTCAACCGGGGTGCCAAAGGGCGTGGCGGCTTGTCACCGTTCGGTTATAGACTATATAGAGAGCCTTACCGATGTGCTGGAGGTGGATGAGAACACTGTATTCGGCAATCAGACTCCCTTTTACTTTGATGCAAGCCTTAAGGAACTGTATTCCACCATCAAGGCGGGAGCCACCACTTATATAATACCCAAGAGCCTGTTCATGTTTCCGGTTAAACTGGTGGAATTTTTAAACCAGTACAAGATAAACACGGTGTGCTGGGTGGTCCCGGCGCTGACAATGATATCCGCCTTTGGGACCCTTGACAGCGTCAAGCCAGAGTACCTTCACACCATAGCCTTTGGCAGCGAAGTGTTTCCTATAAAGCAGTTTAACATTTGGAGGAAAGCCCTGCCGGATGCCCAGTTCATAAACCTTTACGGCCCTACCGAGGCCACAGGCATGTCCTGTTATTACAAAGTGGACCGGGAATTCCGGGAGGGAGAGGTGCTGCCTATCGGAAGACCCTTTCGGAATACCGATATAATACTGCTTGACCAAAACGGCAGAATTCCGCCCAAGGGGGAGCTGGGGGAGATATGCATAAGGGGGACATCCCTTACGTTGGGTTATTATAAAGACTTTGAAAGGACCGCCGAGGTATTCGTGCAAAACCCGCTGAACAATGCGTACCCCGAGCTCATATACCGTACCGGCGACCTGGGCAGGTACAACGAGAGGGGAGAGCTTGTATTCGTCACCCGCAAGGACCACCAGGTCAAGCATATGGGACACCGCGTGGAGTTGGGGGAGATTGAAGTTAACGTTAACATGATAGAAGGGGTAAAAAGCGCATGCTGCGTATACGACGAGGATAAAAAAAGGATTGTACTGTTTTATGTAGGCGACCTAAGCGCAAGGCAGGTGGCCGATGACCTGAAAAAAAGGCTGCCGAGGTATATGCTGCCCAACAGCATTGAAGTATTGGATAATATGCCGCTTACGTCAAACGGCAAGATTAACCGCAAGCTGCTTAAGGAGCAAATAAACGCGGGAAAGAAGGAGAAATGAAAATGGAAACCTTACTGCAAATACTGAAGGACCTGCATCCCGACGTGGACTTTGAAACCTGTGATACTTTGGTTGATTCCGGTATACTGGATTCCTTTGATATAATAACGTTAATAGCCGAGATAAGCAGCGAATTCGATGTAAACATACCGGCGGAAGAGATTATACCCGACAATTTTAATTCGGCCGAGGCGCTATATGCCTTGATTAAACGATTATCCGATGAAGATTAACAGGGGGAACCTATGCTTTTCGCATCCTACGGCTTTATATTATTCATAGGCCTGTTGTTTATAGTATACTATTCCATACCCAAAAAGTACCAGTGGCAGCTGCTGCTTGGGGCAAGCTACCTGTTCTATTATTTTTCGGGACCGGAGAACCTGCTGTATATATCCTTTACCACCCTTTCCACCTACGCAGCGGCGGTAAAAATAAGCGATATGCACCGGGTTCAGTCGCAGTACCTTGCCTCCCATGGGGATGGAATGTCACGGGAAGAAAAAAAAGCCTACAAGGCTTCCGTAAAATCCGGGCAGCGCCGCTGGCTGCTGGCCTGCCTGATTCTTAACTTCGGTGTGCTGGCGATTACCAAGTATTCAAATTTTGCTATAGCAAATATAAACTGGGCTTTAGGAGCCCTGGGCAGCGGTACGCGGGTTTCTTTCCTGCAGCTGGCCCTGCCCATGGGAATTTCCTTTTATACCTTTAAGACCATGAGCTATATTATAGACGTTTACCGGGGAAAGTACCCGGCGGAGCGGAACCCTTTCAAGCTGGCGCTCTTTACATCCTTTTTCCCGCAGCTGGTCCAGGGGCCCATCAGCCGGTTTGACAACCTGTCCCGGACGCTGTTTGAGCAGCATTCCTTCGACAGCAGGAATGTAAGCCGCGGCCTTCAGAGGATACTGTGGGGATTTTTCAAAAAAGTGGTGCTGGCCGACCGCATGTTGGTGGCGGTAAATACGATAATCAGGAATCCCGACACGTACCAGGGTGCATTTGTGTTCATAGGCATGCTTTTTTACGCCTACCAGCTTTATGCCGACTTCACCGGGGGCATAGACATAACCATAGGTACCGCCGAGGTGCTGGGCATCAAGGTGGAAGAAAACTTCAAGCGGCCGTATTTCTCGAAGTCCACGGCGGAATACTGGAGAAGATGGCATATTACCATGGGGACCTGGTTCAAGGACTACCTGTTTTATCCCCTTTCGGTATCCGGGCCCATGCTTAAGTTTTCCAAGTACTCGAGGCAAAAACTCGGCGACGGCCTGGGCAAAAGGCTGCCGGTTTATGTTTCCACCATTATTGTCTGGTTCACCACCGGTCTGTGGCACGGCGCAAGCTGGAACTTCATAGTATGGGGGCTTCTGAACGGGGCGGTAATAATAATATCAATGGAATGCCAGCCGCTGTACGACTGGTTCCATGGTAGGTTCAACGTAAAGGATTCCTTTTGGTTCCGCCTGTTCCAGGTGGTTCGAACCATACTGCTTATGAGTGCCATAAGAATGTTTGACTGTTACAGGGACGTGCCGCTTACCTTTAGGATGCTGGGTACCATGTTTACCCGCTTTGACGCTGGTGAGCTTTCGCTGGAAGCGCTGCTTGGCCTGGGGCTTGGCCTGCCGGACTATGCAGTCCTGCTTTTGGGCCTTATGGCCCTTGTGTCGGTAAGCCTTGCGCAGCGAAGCGGCAGTGTCAGGGACAAGCTTGCCGGCAAACCTTTCGTGGTACGCTATGCGGCATACTATGTTCTTATTGTTTCGATACTGGTATTTGGAGCCTACGGCATCGGTTACGATGCAAGCCAGTTCATCTATAACCAGTTTTAGGAGGGCGTCATGGCAAGGAAGAGAATCTTAACCGCACTAATAACAATAGCCCTTACGGCGAGCAGCCTCTATATATTGGAGCGGCTGCTCATGCCAAAATACGTCTCCGCCATAGTGGAGGGGTCCCTTGTAGAGGAATACTACAGCGAGGACAAAAACCACGACGTGATTTTTATCGGGGACTGCGAAGTATACGAAAGCTTTTCGCCCATAACCCTGTGGGAGCACTACGGCATTACCAGTTACATCCGGGGCAGCGCCCAGCAGCTTATATGGCAGTCCTATTACCTGCTGGAGGAAACCCTAAAGTATGAAAAACCGGAAGTGGTGGTGTTTAACGTACTGGCAATGAAATACGACCAGCCCCAGAAGGAGACCTATAACCGTATGACGCTGGACGGTATGAGGATGTCCCTATCGAAGCTTAAGGCCATAAGGGCGTCAATGATGGAGGACGAAAAGTTTGTTGAGTATATATTCCCGCTTCTTAGGTACCATTCCCGGTGGAGCGTGCTTACCGCCGAGGACTTCCGGTATATGTTCCGTAAGGATAAGCTGTTTCACAACGGGTACTACATGAGGGTGGACGTACGGCCGGTCCAAACGGTGCCAAAGGGCAGGAAACTAGCCGACTACCGGTTTGGGGAAAGGGCTTATTATTATCTCGACCGTATGGTAGAATTGTGTAAGGAAAACGATATTGAACTTGTGCTGATAAAGGCTCCCAGCCTGTACCCGTATTGGTATGACGAATGGGAGGTTCAGATGGAGGAATATGCCGCGAAGCACGGGCTTTTGTATATAAATTTTCTTGAACTTATCGACGAGGTGGGTATAGACTTTAGTAAAGACACTTACGATGCCGGGCTGCACCTTAATGTAACCGGGGCGGAAAAAATGTCTATATATTTCGGCAAAATACTGAGGGACACCTACCGGCTGAAGGACCGTAGGGACGACCCGGAGCTTAGCCGGCTGTGGCAGCAGAAGGCCGAGTTTTACTATGCCATGAAGGAAAGCCAGTACCGGGAACTGGAGGAATACGGGTACCTGAAAAGCCTTGGCGCCAGGCCCCCGGAAAGCACTGCGGCGGATTGATTCCACGGTCCGTTTAATGGAGTATATAGTGAAAGGGGAAGTAAAACATGAAAAGGTTTAGCATAATCATAGTATTATCGCTGCTTATGTCGCTGCTTTTGACCGGTTGCGGCGGAAGTGCCCAGCCCGCCGCCGGTGACAACCCCGGAGAAGCCGGGGATGAAAAGCCCGCCGGGTATGTCTTTGAAACGGAAGGCGTTGTAATTGCGATGCACGCCGAGGTAGAACCGATTTTGCAAAAGCTTGGCGAGGCCATGGAATATTTCGAGGCGGAAAGCTGTGCCTTCCAGGGCATGGAGAGAGTATATACCTACAGCGGGTTTGAGCTTCATACCTATGAAATGGACGGCACCGATTATGTGGCGGCGGTTGTGTTCCTGGACGACAGCGTTTCCACTAAGGAGGGTGTATACCTTTTTTCCGGCCTGGAGGATGTGTTGGCGGCGTACGGCGATGGTTACACCAAGACCAACGACATGTACTCCTATGAACAGGATGGGTCCCGGCTTTCCTTTCTTGTAGAAAACGACGAAGTGACTATGATAGAATACATGGCGGTTACCGAATAGGGACCGCCTTTATCTTTATTTATGGAGGGCTATTTGCCTCCTGTTCAAACCCATAGGTTACGGCAGCATTAATGAATGCCTAAGGTTTTCTTCCTAGCCCTGGATTTCACTTTTTATACATTCAATAATCGGGTTTATTGATTTTTTATTTGTCCAATCAGCGGGATGTTTATAGCATGCAAGCATTCCTTTTTCGTCGTCGGTACGTTCATCAGGGTTTTTGCGCTCAATTTTTCTCTTAAGTATATACATTAAGACCCTGTCAATTGGATTTAATTTTTTGTAATTGAAGCCACCCCGTAAATGAAAGAAAGAGACTTTTTCCTTCATTTCCTCAGTAAAGTTAT
>JAAYEV010000241.1 GCA_012728565.1 Clostridiales bacterium | reverse complement strand
TTCTCCTCCTCGTAATAATGTTAGTCTAATAGCCAGTCTTTTTCAAGAAGACTTCTAGAGAAGGACGGCAAGGGCTTGGGTTTTTGCGCATTGAAAACATTTTAAGACACGAGAACCGTACCCGTGTCTTTCCATAAACGCCGTCCATGTATCCCATTGTTTGTTTGTATCAGTCAAATGCTTTTATATTGTTCAGTCCCGCCGCCCTGGCGGTCTGCACCGCCTTCGAAAACTCATGGTTCGTGATACCCCTTTTCAGTTCTTCAAATTCGTAGGCTCTGTGGGCAGGGTAATACTGGGCCATGATGTTCACATAGGTCCCCTTGGATATTTCTTCGGCAATAAAGCGCATTATTTCACCGGTGCCGGCAATATTCCCGGGCATAACCAGGTGGCGTACCAAAAGACCGCGGTAGGCGATGCCCCGCTCGTCGGTTAAAAGGTCCCCCACCTGCCTGTACATCTCCTTCACCGCATTTTTCGCAATGGAGTAATAATTCTTTACACCAAGATATTTTTGCGCATTTTCGTCATCCGAGAATTTTATGTCCGGCATGTAGATATCCACGATACCTTCAAGCAGTTTCAACGTGTCGGTCAGGTCATACCCATTGGTGTTATATACAATTGGAATGGTCAAACCCTTTTTCGCGGCTAGAAATACCGCCTCGACAACCTGCGGCACTACATGCCCGGGAGAAACAAGGTTAATATTATGGCACTTTCTAGCCTGAAGGCCTATCATCATGTCCGCCAGTTCCTCGACAGCAACTTCCCGCCCGATTCCGCAGTGGCTTATTCGGTAGTTCTGGCAAAAAACGCATGCAAGGTTACAGAATGAAAAAAAGATGGTTCCGGACCCATGGGCGCCCACCAGCTCCTTTTCCTCGCCGAAATGTGCCTCCGCCCCCGAAACCACTGCCTTGTCCAGGGTTCTGCAGTAACCCCGCCGGCCCCTGGTCCTGTCCACCCGACATTGATGAGGGCACAGCACACAATCCTTCAACATGGATTTTAGTCTCAAAACACGGCCTTCCAGCTGGCCGTTTTGCATTAATTTTACATATCCCGGTTTTTTCATGCCTACCTACCTTTATTTGTTATTAATATAGAGGTCCCATCTCTCCTCGTTTATCACATCGTTGGTCCAGGTATCATTTGGCACCGTTTCGGTCAGGGTAAACCCGTAGGCCTGGTACAGGTGACGGGCCGCCTTCCTTTCCGTCAGGTGGTCCCTGCAATGGCCAAACCCGTCACTGTGACTGACTACGCACGTGACTTCCCAATATTATTTAAAAATGCCCGGCTCTTATAGAGCCAATATTATCCATTTCATATTCAAACTCAACATACTGGGTGTTGCCGTTATGGGCTTTGTAGTAATTCTCACTTTCCTCGGCATCCTTGGTAAAGCCCATATCCTTTATGTGCTGTATGTAAGCCGCAGCTTCGCCCGCACTCATATCCATGAAATAGTATGTGGCTCCCCCCGCCGGAGAAAAATCAGCACTGATGAGGGTTGCATTCGGCCTTCTGAGTTTATACATGACCAGCTCGTCCCATTCATAATCCCCGCCATGTACCTGTGTGATGTCGGTCCCTTCCGTGTTTGGAGCAGCATTATCCTCCAAAAAATCATTTACAGCATCGGTCAAAGAGCACCCCACTGCAGCAAATGACAGTACAGTAACCAACATTAGCATACCTACTGCCCTGTTAAGTATCATGATCGGCACACCCCTTTACATTATCAATAATACCCTGCCTGTATCCGGCAGCTTCCGAGAAACCGCTCCAGTAGTAGTTTTCCTTATACCCTCTTTTCACATTAACATAAACTGCCATTAATGGCAATAGAAATGCGTTCAAGTTTTTCGGAACAAAACAATAGCATTACTAGTCAAAAGAATAGCCGGTTATAATGCGGCAGTTGCAGCGGCAGCTAAAACCCATTATTGGCAGAGGGAGGAGATATGAATGATTAAATCAAAGTTATTTAGAGTGTTTATTGCAATTACGTGCCTGGCGCTGTTGTCGTCGGGTGCAGCCTTGGCCGCTGACGTTGGCAGGGATGCACCTGCATATCAGGAAAAGCAGCTTATGGATATGGGCCCGGATACGCCGGTTT
>JAAYEV010000240.1 GCA_012728565.1 Clostridiales bacterium | reverse complement strand
GGTCATGAAATATGTCGATGAAGCGGACCCTCTATGTGAAAAAATGAATGCAAGCAATACTGTGGTGATAAGAAACGGTCGTCTTAAGGCATACAATACTGACGGTATAGGTTTTATCAGGTCTTTGCAAGAAGAAGCACCTGAAATTGACATCTCCAAATCCGTATTTTTCTGTCTCGGAGCCGGCGGAGCCGCCAGGGCTATCTGCAGCGTACTTGCCCACAATGGGGCCAAGAAGATATATATAGCAAGCAGAACTTTATCAAGGGTTGAGGAACTGGTTAATGACATCAATGAGAAGTTTGCACCTATAGCAGAAGTGGTAGATATGCAAGACGCGGAGATGATGAAGAAAAGAGTGACAGAATCCGACGTAGTCATGAACAATACCGGGTTGGGCATGCCCACAAGCTTGGATAAAACGCCTATTCCCAAAGAATATTTAAGGCCCGGGCAGCTGTGCTTTGATGCAACCTATAACCCGTCTAAAACCCGATTTCTTGTAGAGGCTGAACAAGTTGGCTGTAAGATAATGAATGGTTTGGGGATGTCGCTTTACCAGGGAGCAGCACAGATTGAACTGTGGAGTGGCATGGAAGCTCCTATCGATGCAATGCGCCAGGAACTCCTTGATATTATTTCGCATAAAGAAGAAAAATAGCGGGCAATAAGAAGTCGAATTTGCCTGCGCGTAGAAGGAGGAAAAAATGTGAATGTGCTGAAATGGCTGAATGAACACTTTGAAGAAGCTATTATGGTGTTTCTACTGGCAGCTATATCTTGTGTGATGATGGCACAAATCATTGCACGGTCCTTTTTTGCTTCCATGCCATGGCCCGAGGAATTCAGCAGATATTGCTACATATGGACGGTATTCCTTTCCCTTGGTTATACAATACGAAAAAAGAACATGCTGAAAGTGGCAATACTAATGGATTTGCTCCCCCGAAAACTGCGAAGGTCCATTGAGATTATTGTAAACTTTATAATGCTGGCAATATTTGCAATATTGTTTAGGTATTCAATAATATATACCGGTAAGGTCAAGGTAAGCGGTCAGATTTCACCGGCCATGCATTTGCCAATGTGGATTATGTATATGTCTACAGTTGTCGGTTTTGCTTTAGCTGTTATTCGTATGATTCAGGAAACAGTCTTTAACATAAAAAACTTCAATAAAGGTGTTGAGACAACCTTAGAAGCGACAATAAAGGAAGCAAAGCAAGAAGTGGAGGCCACTGGAAGAGATTTTGTCGAAAGAACGGGTTTTACAGGGGGTGATATCTGATGGCACTATGGATATTCGTTGTATTTCTGGCAGCGCTTGCGTTTGCGGTTCCGATCGCTATAAGCATGGTTATGGGAGCTTTGACACCCCTTGTTTTGGGTGGGCCTGGTAGCTCTATCCAACAATTGATTGCAAACAGTTTTTCCGGTTCCGACACTACGCCAATACTCGCAGTTCCTCTTTTTATCCTCGGAGGAGTGCTAATGGCGGAGGGTGGAATATCCCGAAGGCTGTTCAATTTCTTTGCTTATTTCGTTGGTAATCTGCCCGGTGGCCTGCCATGTGCTGTTATCCTTACATGCCTATTTTACGGGGCAATTTCAGGGTCAGGCCCTGCTACTACGGCAGCGGTAGGATCGATGACCATCCCATTTCTTATAGAAATGGGCTATGATAAGACCTGGTCTTCGGGTATGGTAGCCACTGCCGGTGGCTTGGGAGTTATCATACCGCCGTCAATACCCTTTGTATTGTATTCACTGGCTACAGGGGTTTCTACCGGGGCGCTCTTTCTGGCAGGTGTCCTGCCGGGTATTCTTATAGGGCTTTTCATGATGATTTATGCTGTAGTTTACTGTATTAGACAGGGAGAAGATAAAGAGAGAATCAGGTCAAGGATGAAAGAACTGCGCTCCAAGGGGTTTCTTAAACTGTTTAAGGAAAGCTTCTGGGCGCTGCTGTCACCGGTAATAGTATTGGGAGGGATTTATTCAGGAATAGTAACACCTACGGAGGCGGCATGTATTTCGGTATTCTATTCTCTGTTTGTTTCCTTGGTAATATATAAGTCATTTACAGTCAAGCAAATCATTCCCTTTTTGGGCAATGCCGTAAAGACCTATGCACCTCTTTGTTTTGTACTTGCCTTTGCAATAGCCTTTGGAAGAGTACTGGCTTTGGCCAAGGCTCCGGTATTGATTGAAAACTTTATACTTAACAATTTCTCATCGGGAACATCAGTATTGACGGGCATTGTAGTGATTTTTTTACTGCTTGGAATGGTTATGGATACAGGGCCTGCCATAGTTATACTATCACCCATCTTACTTCCTGCTGTTCAGTCACTGGGAGTGAACCCGGTGCATTTTGGCGTAATAATGGTATGCTGCCTGTCCATTGGACTTGCAACCCCGCCGTTTGGATTGGACCTATTCGTTGCCGGAACATTATCCGATATAGCTCCGATGAACGTGGCTAGAAGAGCTATGCCTTTTATAATTGCCTTTGGTATAGCACTGTTTATTATCACTTATATACCCTGGTTTAGCCTTGTGTTCCTATAAAACAGGAATGCAAGTGATAAATAAAAGAAAAAAGGAGGAAAGAAAATGAAAAAGTTACTTATACTGCTGTTGGTGTTAGCTATATCTGCAGGGCGCCACATTCCGTGAGACCACTTCCAACAAGAAAATAAGCAGTATTGACGATTTCAAGGGATTGAAGATAAGAACAATGGAGAATAAATACCATATGGACTTCTGGAAAGCACTTGGAGCAGCGCCGACACCGCTTCCGTGGCCTGAGGTTTATGTATCGCTGCAGCAGGGACTTGTACATGCACAGGAAAATGCGACTGATACCTGTGTTGGTGCGAACCTGCACGAAGTTCAGGACTACCTGATAATGACTCACCACATATTATATTGCAACCAATTCATTATTAATGCATCCAAGTTTGACAGCCTGCACCCATTATACCAGAAGGCTTTGCAGCAAGCAGTGGATGAGGCGGCTGTAGAGATTGAAAAACAGCTTGTTACCATAGACAAGGAGAACAAGCAGAAGCTGATAGATTACGGAATGGAACTTATCGAATTTGAAGCCAGCTTTATAGACGAGGTTCTTGATAAAGTTCAAAGCGTGTACGATACCATAGGAAAAGATATCGGCCAGGAATATGTAGATGCATTGCTGGATGCGCTGGAAAATGCAAAATAATCAACGCATGTATAGGTAAAGCAAATAAAAAATAAGAAGTAGGTAAGTGGGTTTCACCTACCTACTTTTTATTTTGAGCAGCCAGCAAGCATTCAGGTTTTTTCGGCTCTTACCCATGTCAGGCGGTAAACAGCCCGGTGTACTGCAGCATCCTTCCCCTTGGCGGCGTTATTCCCGGCCGTCCTTATCCGCTTGGAAGTGGATGCCCTTGTTTTTTGGTTGTAGTCCGGGCCCTTTTGAATTTTTGCCTGTAGGTAACCGCCGCTGCATATGTTATAATATTGACAGGATAACACGAAAAAGCGGTGATAAACATGAGAAGAAAAAGAAGTGAAAAGACAGTAGGGATAGGTAAGGGCAAAACCCTTCTGCTATTATTTGTCATGATACCCCTATTGGGAATAGCCCTTGGTTATGGAGTGGCCAAAGTGCTGATAATTCCATATTTCGCCCAAAACCAGGAGGATGCGGCCGGGACATCGAACGGGCAAAAGCCCCCTGCAGGCACTTCCGAGCCAGGGGAGGCCGGAGACCCGGGTGATGCCGCCCCACAAAGCCCGACCGAGGATGAGCAGGCGGCTCATGCGTTCCAACAGGCGTTCAGGGTGGAGGGCTTTGACCTCTATCGTATCCAGGTGGGTGCCTTTTCCAGCCCTGAAAATGCAATGAAACTGGCGGAGGAATTGCACGACAAAGGAATGGCGGCGGCGGTGGATGAGAACGGTATGCATAAGGTTTACGCCCTCTACTCCTTTTCCAGGGAGATGGCGGAGGCGGCCATCGAGAAGGTAAGGGTGCATTATAGTGATGCCCATATCTCCAAGGCAAGCTTTCCATCGGTGGAGATAAACTTTCCGGAATCTTATTCCCGGGAAGCAGGCATGTTGAGGGACCAGCTTGAGGAGTGCAAAGACATGCTTGAGCAAATTTCAGAGGCGGAAGCGGCAGGAAAAAGCATAGAGAACATGATTAAGGAGCACAAAAACCGCATTGGGCTGTTCGAGGCCCAAGTATCCCAGGCCGAATGGCCTGTTTCCATGGAAGGTTATAAAAACGAAATATTGACTTTATATACAGCGATGCTGGAAAGCTATTCGGAATATGACAGCCGGGCTGCGGTGCAGGGCCAGGTTTCCATGGAGCTTATCAACTGTTATGCAGAGGTGTTGAGAAGAATAAGCCTGGTAATATAGGGCATGGTCAAAAAATATGTAAAGAGGGAGGTTAATATGTATCTTTATGAGATAAGGGACATCCTTGATGC
>JAAYEV010000239.1 GCA_012728565.1 Clostridiales bacterium | reverse complement strand
TCAAAGTTTAATAATGGCTAACATGCAGTAATAACGGCTAATATTGATTATTATTGGTCAACAATTGTCATTACCTTAACCTTGGTTATCAGTTTTTTTCACCTGAAAATGCTACCTTAATCAATTTAATAAATGCTACTTATTTATTGCAGAATATAATTGTCCAAAGGGACCTGCGGACAAAATCTTGGACTCTAAAAGAGACAGGAGGAGTCCGTATGTATTCAAAAGAAGAAAGAGAAAAGGCGATTAAGCTCTATATTAAGTATGGCAAATGTGCAGCTGATGTAATTCGTGAGCTTGGTTATCCAGATCGAAAAACTTTAAGAAATTGGTACAAGACATATTTAGAGACTGGAATGTATTATGAACAATATTCACGACGCTCTAAATATTCACCTGAGCATAAGAAGGCTGCAGTAAAATACTATCTTGAACATGGCCGTAATCTTTCACGGACAATCAGGGCACTGGGTTATCCCTCACGACAAACACTCAGAAATTGGTGCAATGAATTGATACCGGATCGATGTAAAAGACGTGTAGGGGGTATTAAATTTACCAGAGAACAGAAGAAAAAAGCAGTATTTGCTCTGTGTACCCGAACCGAAACCGCGAAAGATGTAGCAAAAATATTTGGCGTCTCCCGGGAAACATTGTATAATTGGAAAAACGATTTGCTTCGCGGGAGTGGAGATGTAAAAATGCCTGGTAAAAAAGAAAAACCGCTACCTGATGACAGGGATGCTCTATTATCTGAAATTGAAACACTTAAAAATCAGATAAAAAGGCTCAAGCTTGAGAAAGATGTTCTAGAAGGTACAGTGGAAATCTTAAAAAAAGATCCGGGCGTCGATCCGGAGAATCTGACAAATAAAGAGAAAACCATTCTGGTCGACGCCCTAAGAAATGAGCACCCTTTAAACGAACTGTTGGTCTATCTCAAACTGGCACGTAGTAGTTATTTCTATCATCGCAAAATTGCATTATTGCCAGACAAGTATGAAAAACTCCGGAACCGCATTAAAGAATTATTTCATGAAAATAAGGGTCGATACGGATATCGCCGGATTCATGCCCTATTAGCACGAGAAGGAATATGTGTTTCCGAAAAGGTTGTGCGGCGCATTATGTCGGAATGTAACCTAGTTGTTATTATGAAAAAGAAACGTAAATACAATTCGTACCAAGGCGAAGTTGCACCTGCCGCAGAAAACCTGATTAAACGTGATTTTCACGCGGAAGCACCGAATGTTAAATGGCTCACCGATATAACGGAATTTTCAATACCGGCCTGAAAGGTATATCTTTCACCAATAGTTGATTGTTTTGATGGCCTGGTGGTTAGTTGGTCAATAGGAACAAGCCCTAATGCAGAGCTAGCCAACAGCATGCTTGACCGTGCAACGGAAACTCTCAAAGACTGGGAGCAGCCGTTAATTCATTCGGACCGTGGTGGTCATTATCGGTGGCCAGATTGGGTATCCCGGGTTAATAAAGCAGGTCTTAAACAATCAATGTCCCGAAAGGGTTGCCCAGAGGATAACGCAGCCTGTGAGGGATTTTTTGGACTAGTTAAAAATGAGATGTTCTACAACCGGCCTTGGAATGGGGTCAGCATAGAAGAGTTTATTGATATTCTTGATAAATACCTTGCTTGGTACAATGAGAAAAGGATTAAGCTATCGTTAGGTGCGATGAGTCCAATGGAATATCGAAAAAGCTTAGGATTGATGGCATAGGTTGCCCAAGAAAACGTCCGCACCCCCAAGTGAGGAATTTTATCTTGCAAAAAACACCTTGGAAGTGGTAGGTATTACAAACCTATTCGGGAGTGTAAATTATTTTGTGTAAATGGATTTGCCCCTTTACATTTGCTTGACTGACTTAGAATTAGTTTGACATAAATTGGTGATAATATACATGGCTCTTACCTATCAGGAGGATAGGGCAATGCCGGAGGGCAACCCGAGCG
>JAAYEV010000238.1 GCA_012728565.1 Clostridiales bacterium | reverse complement strand
GTTTATATAATGCCGGCGCTGTTTTATCCTCTTTGCAAAACTTTAATTTATGGAAACAAAAAACTGCATGTTACATCTTTTTTCTCAATACACAATGCGGAGTGTTACATTTCATAATTTACTAATAATATGGTATTATTAGATTAATGTAAAAACCAATTTGTTTGGGGGTTTCGCCATGATAACGCTTAAGGATATAAAAGAAAACGACAAGTTTCGCACGCTTATAAAATGGGCTGCCAAATGCATGGAGGCCATTGGATATACAGAGCATGGGATACGACACTGCTCGTATGTCAGCGCCACGGCGAGAAATATCCTGGAAAAACTGCATTACCCCGAGCGGGTACAGGAACTGGCGGCTATAGCCGGATATATACACGATATAGGGAACTCGGTCAATCGTAAGAACCACGGTCCATCCGGGGCATGCCTGGCCTTTCAGGTGCTTACGGAAATGGGTATGGATATGGATGAAATCTGCATGATTACCTCTGCCATAGGGAACCATGAGGAAGAGACCGGTGCGGTAGTTAACGAAGTTGCTGCCGCCATAATTATTGCCGATAAGAGTGATGCTCATAGAACAAGGGTTGGAAGGGGAAAATACAATCCCGAGGATATTCATGACAGGGTGAACTACGCGATAAGGCAATCCAAGGTGGTGGTTGATGCCGACAGCAGGGTGATACAATTTTCCATCGAAATGGATTCCACATCGTCCATTATGGAATTTATGCAGATTTATATGTCCAGGATGATAATGTGCGAGAATGCGGCGAAGTACCTTGGGTGCGAGTTCCAGTTGGTAGCCAACGGTCAGCCGATAAACAACCATTCGGTGGTTGCCGGCGGCCGTGTGGACGAGGAAAGCGCTTGATAAAACCCGGCGGGGGGATTTGAATGGGAAACATTTACCAGGTTGGAATAGTCCGGAAGATTGTAGGGGACAGGGTGGAGGTGGAGATAGCAAGGACCACCGCATGCGGCGGGAATTGTGCCGGCTGTAAAGCCGGGTGTTCGGGTACCGGCATCACCGTGCAGCTTGAAAACCGGCTTAACGCCCGGGTGGGGGATATCGTAAGGATACGGGCCCAGGGCGGAAGCTTGGTTCTTTCTGCTGCCTTTACCTACCTGCTGCCGCTGGTTATGCTGGTGCTGGGAATGGTGTACGGCGGTTCTTATTTGCAGCGGCTGTACCCGGGTATGGATGCCGATACCGCAGGTCTAGTATTTGGAGTATTTGCGCTGGTGCTGTATTATTTGGTTCTAAGGCTGGCAGGCGGACGGTTGGGCCTGACCGGCAGAAACAGACCGAGAATTGTGGAACTCATAAACCGATAGGAAGGTGGGATTTGCCGTGTCCTTTTCCTCTGCTGCCAAAAACGAACTATCAAGGATTATCCCGGAGGACCGATGCTGCCGGATAGCCGAACTGTCGGCCATCATACGGATGGGAGGCATAGTAAGGTTCCACGGGTCACAAAACGTAAGCCTGAGAATAGTGACCGAGAACGCGGCCATTGCCCGGAAGTTGTTTTCGCTGCTTAAGGGCCTGTACGGCCTGAATATAGCCATTATGGTGAAAAGAAACAAACATTTAAAAAAGAATAACAGTTATATACTGGAGATTACAGCCGCCATGGGCGCCGAAAAAGTACTGCAGGAGACCGGCGTCCTGACTAGGGAACGAAACAACGGTGTAGAATTGAACTACGGGGTGCCGGCAGGGGTTGCTCAAAGAAGGTGCTGCACCAGGGCATACCTTCGGGGTGCATTTCTGGGCGGCGGCTCGGTAAGCAACCCCGAAAAGGCTTATCACCTGGAGTTTGTTACAGAAAGCAGCCAGCATGCCGAGGACCTGAAAGAACTGATAAACGGTTTCGGGCTAAACTCAAAAATTGTTGAGAGAAAGGGCAGTTTTGTTGTTTACGTGAAGGAAGGTGAGCAGATAGTAGACCTTTTGAACATAATGGGCGCATACAGCGCACTGCTTAAGTTCGAAAACACAAGAATATACAAGGATATGCGAAACAACGTGAACAGAATAGTCAATTGTGAAACGGCTAATCTCACCAAGATAATAAACGCCTCGGTGAAGCAAATAGAAAACATAGAGTATATAAGGGACACTGTGGGGTTGGGCAGCCTGCCTCCAAACCTAAGGGAGATTGCGGAGCTTCGCTTGAGCTACCCGGATGCAAGCCTCAAGGAACTGGGACAAATGCTTACCCCTCCACTGGGCAAATCGGGGATTAACCACCGCTTCCGAAGAATTGAAGAACTGGCGGAGAGCATAAGGCTGACCAGGGGCAGGTAGCAGGCTGCAGGATACCGGCCGGGTTATACAATTTTCCACAGAAACAGTATAAAAACAGTATGGTATGAAATTGATTACCAACTAGGGGTTGATAGCATGACAAAACACAGCAGGATTATTGAGTACATCAAATCATTGGAGGTAGGGGCACGAATCTCGGTCAGGTCTATTGCCGAAAGCATGGGAGTGAGTGAAGGTACCGCGTACAGGGCAATAAAGTCCGCGGAGGCGGACGGGTTGGTGTCCTCGATACCCAGGATCGGAACGGTGCGCCTCAATACCGAAGAGGAAAAGGATATCAAAAGCCTTACCTTTGCCGAAGCCCTAAACATGGTGGAAGGCAACCTTCTGGCGGGAAGGGAAGGGCTGCACAAGTACCTGAACAATTTTATAATAGGTGCAATGACACCCGATGTGGCAGAGCGGTACCTGGAAAACAACGATCTGCTTATCGTGGGAAACAGGGAAGAAATGTTTAACCTCGCATTGGACAAGAACTGTGCGGTGCTTATAACCGGCGGGTTTGATTGCAGTGATGAAATAAAGAGCAAGGCAAACGCCAAAAAACTGCCTGTTATGAACTGCAGCTACGACACCTTTACGGTAGCCACGCTTATAAACAACGCTATAAACAGCAGGATGGTAAAGAAAGATATTGTGCTGGTGGAAGACATACTGGTCAAGGACCCCTACGTGTTGAATGTATCAGACACCGTTGGCGATTGGCGCAGGCTTGTCAGGGAAACTTCCCATACCCGTTACCCGGTGGTGGATGATGACGGCAGGCTGGTTGGCATTGTTACGGCGAAGGACGTGGCCAGCCAGGAGGATGAGTGCAGGATTGACACATTGATGACCACAAACCCCATAACGGTGGGGCCTAAGGCGTCGGTGGCCTATACAGCCCATGTCATGGTATGGGAAGGCATCGAAATACTTCCGGTGCTGGACGACAGGCGGCTTTTGGGTATCGTAAGCAGGCAGGATGTAATCAAGGCGCTGCATTACAGGAAAAACCAGCCCCAGGTGGGCAGAACCATGGAGGAAACCCTGCTTGACAGCATGGAAATAGAAGAGACCAGGGACGGAATAAAGGTGCGGGGCAGAATAGAGTCCTTTATGTTGAACAGTATAGGTACCGGGAGCTGGGGTGCCCTGGCGGCGCTGATTTCCTTGGCGGCGGGGGCTGCCATAAGGAAGGCCAAGGGCTATGAGTGTTTTATAAACACGCTGACGGTGTATTACTCCAAGCCGGTGCAGCTGGGGGACCTCATAGAGGTTGCGGTAAGAATAACCGAGCTGGGAAGAAATTCGTGCAACATGGAAGTTACGATAACCGAAGAAGGCCATACCGTTATGAAGGCCATTATGTCAGCCAGTTATATAAAAAGATAGGCGGTGATGCCGGCATGGGCTTTGTGCATCTTCACGTTCATACCGAATACAGCCTGCTGGACGGTGCCGGGCGGGTGGGAGACCTGCTGGACAGGGCGAAGGAGCTGGGCATGAAAGCCCTGGCCATAACCGACCACGGCTGCATGTTCGGCGTGGTGAATTTCTACAAGGAAGCGATAAAAAGGGATATAAAGCCGATTATCGGCTGTGAAGTGTATGTTGCCAAAAGAACCATGGCGGACAGGGACCCGCGGCTGGATTCCGACCAATACCACCTAGTGCTGCTTGCCAAGAACAATACCGGGTATAAGAATCTGATGAAGATTGTATCCACCGGGTACCTGGAAGGTTTCTATTATAAACCCCGGGTGGACCTAAGCGTTCTTAAAGAGTACTCGGAGGGTATTATTTGCCTGAGCGGCTGCATAGCCGGGGAAATACAGCAAAGGCTGCTTGAGGGAAACTACCAAAGGGCCAAGGAGACAGCCCTTGAGTACAGGGATATATTCGGCGAAGGGAACTTTTACCTGGAAATACAGGACCATGGAATGGAGGAGCAAAAAAAGGTAAACCCTGACTTGATAAGGCTCGGAAAAGAGACCGGCATCCCGCTGGCGGCCACCAACGACGTTCATTATACCAACAGGGAAGACTGGGAGTTTCACGATATACTGCTTTGCATCCAGACGGGTAAAACCGTGGACCAGGAGGACAGGCTGAGGTTCCCCAATCACGAGTTCTATATGAAATCGGAGGATGAAATGAGGGGACTGTTCCCGGAGGTACCCGAGGCGGTGGACAATACTGCCAGGATAGCGGAGCGGTGCAGCGTGAAACTGGACTTCGGCACCGTACACCTGCCGTATTTTGAGCTGCCGGAGGGCTATACGGCGGACACATATCTGAGGGAGTTGGTCTACAGGGGTTTTGAGGAAAGGTATCCCCAAAGGGATGCGGAGATGACCGAGAGGCTGGAATACGAGCTGGAGACCATAAAGGCCATGGGGTACTCCCATTATTTCCTGATAGTATGGGACTTTATAAAATTTGCCCGGGAGAAAAAAATAATGGTGGGGCCGGGCAGGGGCTCCGCGGCGGGAAGCCTGGTATCCTACTGCCTGCGGATTACCAACATAGACCCGATAAAACACAACCTGATATTTGAAAGGTTTTTAAACCCGCACAGGATTACCATGCCGGATATTGACATAGACTTTTGCTTTGAAAGAAGGGAAGAGGTAATCGATTACGTGGTGCAAAAGTATGGTGCCGACAGGGTGGCGCAAATAATAACCTTTGGTACCATGGCGGCCCGGGCGGCCATACGGGATGTGGGCAGGGCAATAAATATGCCCTATGCTGAGGTTGACGCCATTGCCCGGCAGATACCGATGGAACTGGGGATAACCATAGACAGAGC
Organism: Clostridiales bacterium; assembly: GCA_012728565.1. GTDB lineage: Bacteria > Bacillota > Clostridia > Ch29 > Ch29 > JAAYEV01. Next base: position 8,465 of record JAAYEV010000238.1, on the reverse strand, counting down.
CCTGGAAGTGAATACCTATCTCAGTGACATGTACAACAATGACGATAGGGTAAAATACCTTATAGACATGGCCAGGTCGGTGGAGGGTATGCCCCGGCATGCATCCACCCACGCGGCCGGGGTTGTTATATCCAAGGAACCCATAGAGGAATACGTGCCCCTTTACAGGCAGGACAGCGGTATAACCACCCAATACCCGATGGGCAACCTGGAGGAACTGGGACTTTTAAAGATGGACTTCCTGGGCTTAAGAACCCTGACGGTGATTAGGGATGCGCTGGATAACATAGAAAAAACCCGCGGTGAAAGGCCGGACATGGATAACCTTAGCTATGACGATGAAAGGGTGTTCCAGCTCATAGGCAGCGGTGAAAGCGACGGCGTGTTCCAGCTTGAGAGCGCCGGCATGAAAAGCTTCATGAAGGAATTAAAACCGGGCAGTTTCGAGGACATAATAGCCGGGATATCGCTTTTTAGGCCGGGGCCGATGGACCAGATACCGCTTTATATAAGCAATAAAAACAATCCCGGGCGGGTTAAGTACAAGCATCCCATGCTGGAAAAAATATTGGATGTGACCTATGGATGCATAGTATACCAGGAACAGGTTATGCAGATAGTAAGGGAGTTGGGGGGATATTCCTTCGGCCGGTCGGACCTGGTGCGCAGGGCCATGAGCAAAAAAAAGATGGACGTAATGGAACAGGAGCGCAAGAATTTTATTTACGGCATTACGGAAGGGGACAAAGTGATGGTGGAGGGTGCCCTGCGCCGGGGCATCGATGAAAAGACCGCCAACGAGATATTCAACGATATGATCGATTTTGCAAAGTATGCTTTTAACAAGTCCCATGCGGCGGCCTATGCGGCACTGGCCTACCAGACCGCCTGGCTTAAGTGTTATTATCCCGTCGAGTTTATGGCGGCACTTCTGACCAGTATAATGGGGAACAGCAAGAAGGTGGCCCAGTATATCGAATGCTGCAGGAGGATGGGTATAGAGGTACTGCCCCCGGATATAAACGAAAGCGGAGCCGCCTTTGCGGTGGTGGAGGGCAGGATACGGTTTGGGCTGGCGGCGGTAAAGAATGTGGGCTTAAACGCGGTAAAGGCCATAATCGAAGCCCGGCGCAGGGAAGGGAAGTTTAAAAGCCTGTCGGATTTTTGCAGCAGGGTGGATATGTCCCAGGTCAACAAAAGGGCCCTGGAAAGCCTGATTAAAGCCGGGGCTATGGATTCCCTCAAAGGACACCGAGCCCAGTATATGGCCGTTTATGAAAGAATAGCCGACAGCGCTTTGCAGATTAAGAAGAACAATATAAAGGGGCAGATTTCGCTGTTCGAAATGGCGCAGCCCGGTGAGGATATGATAGTACAGGAGGACTGCCTGCCGGATATAAAGGAACTTGATAAAAAGACACTGCTGGGGTTTGAAAAGGAGATGCTGGGGTTGTATATCAGCGGGCACCCGCTGGAGGGATACAGAAAGCAGCTCCAGGCCAATTCGTCGGTGACCACTTATCAACTGGAACAATTATCAGAGCAGGAGAACCAGGTGGGTCGGGATAACTCCCGGCTGGCTGACGGCAGTATTGTCAGGATTGCCGGCATGGTGGCCGACGTAAAGAGCAAGACCACCAAAAGCAACGAACTGATGGCTTTCGTACTTCTGGAGGACCTTTACGGCAGCGTTGAACTGATAGTATTCCCGCGGGTTTTCAGGTCCTGCATGCAGCTGCTGGGCGAGGGCAGCATCATAGTGGCGGAAGGACGGCTGAGCCTGAGGGAGGACGAAGAGCCCAAAATAGTATGTGACAGCATAAAACCCATGCCCCTGGCGGAAAGAAACGGGGATTTCCGCCCGGCGGGGGGTAAGCTGTATCTTAGAATTCCAAGGGATTCGTCGGCCCAAAAACTGAAGGAGATAAAAGAGGTTCTGCGGCAGGGGAAAAGGGGCAATATCCCGGTCCTGATTTGCTTTGAGGAGGAGGGGAAAAAGCCCATGATGGCGGGCAGGGACCTGTGGGTTATGGCGGACGACAGCCTTATAGGAAAACTGCAGAGCGTGCTGGGTAGTGAGCACGTCAAGATATGCTGACACCGGTATTATATAGTTGGAATTTCCCATTATGATATAATAAGGATAATAGGGTACATTCCGGAAACCTGTTTACCCGGCGGCAGCTGACAGTAAGAGTTATGTTTCATCAAGCGGGCGGCATAAGGCGCCGGGTTCCAGGGTAATCCTATGATAAGACACTGTTATGGGTGGTGGGACCATGTGGACTGTGGTTTATATGGCTGCTAACCGGGAGACGGCGGAGAGAATAAAGGCCATTTTGGAAGAGGAATGTATACTTGTGAAAATCAGGCCCGGACCAAAGTGTTCATGCGGAGACGGTTATTACGAAGTATTGGTTCCGGAAAGCGAGATAGAAGAAGTAAAGAACTGCCTGTACCGGGCGGGCCTGTGAAGGGTACCATGGATGGGAGGGGGAAACAAGCGCCATATGAACAGGAAAAGCATTGCAGTACTTACAAGCGGGGGAGACGCACCCGGCATGAACGCTGCCATCAGGGCTGTGGTAAGGACGGGCATTTTCCACGGTTTGAAGGTTATGGGCGTAAAAAAAGGATATGAAGGGCTGATTAAAGGGGAAATCTTTGAAATGTCCCTCTCATCGGTGGCGGATATAATTCACAGGGGAGGGACCATGCTGCAAACCGCCCGGAGCCCTGAGTTCGCCACGCCCCAAGGCAGGGAAAAGGCATTGAACATGATGAGCGTGTTCGGCATCCAGGGGCTGGTGGTTATAGGCGGCGACGGGTCCTTCAGGGGCGCCAGGGACCTGGCCGCCATGGGAGTACAGGTGGTGGGCATACCGGGGACCATAGACAATGATATACCGTTTTGTGACTATACCATCGGCTTTGATACCGCGGTGAATACCGTGGTGGAAGCTATTAGCAGGATTAGGGATACAACATCCTCCCACAACAGGGCAAATATCATAGAGGTTATGGGCCGGAATTCGGGGGACATAAGCCTTTACGCCGGTTTGGCGGGGGGAGCCGAGAGCATAGTTGTTCCCGAGGTTAACGCCAGCGTGGAGGACGTGTGCAAGAGAATCATGCACGGCAGGAACCGCGGCAAACTCCACAGTATAATAATCCTGGCGGAAGGAGTGGGGGGTGCCTTTGAAATGGCCAAGGCCATCGAAGACAAGATAGGCGTTGAAACAAGGGTTACAATACTGGGCCATGTACAAAGGGGAGGCAGCCCCACCGCCTTTGACAGGATAATGGCCAGCAGGCTGGGTGCCAGGGCGGTGGAATTGTTAATGGAGGGTAAAACCTCTAGGATGGTTGCACAATATCAAAACCAAATAAGGGACTTTGACTTTGACGAGGTTTTGACGGCCAAGAAGGGCTTTGCCGGCGAGATTTATTCATTGGCCAGAATACTCTCGATTTAGGAGGAGGGTTTATGAGGAGGACCAAGATTGTCTGTACCCTTGGGCCCGCAACCGAGGATAAGGCGATATTGAAAGAAATGATACAAAGCGGCATGGACGTGGCAAGGCTTAATTTTTCCCACGGCAGCCACTCCCAGCACCGGGACATGATAAACAAGGTAAAGGAAATAAGAAAGGAACTGGGAAGGCCGGTGGCTCTGCTGTTGGACACGAAGGGCCCCGAGATAAGGATAAAGACCTTTGCGGGCGGCAGGGTGTTTCTTAGGGAAGGAAGCACCTTTGTGCTTACCACCCGGGAGACCGAGGGCAGCGAAAGCATTGTAAGCGTTACATATAAGGGTCTTCCCCGGGACGTGGAAAAGGGATACAGGGTGCTGATCGATGACGGCCTGATAGAGCTTAGGGTCGAAGAAATTCAGGGAGAAGACGTTATATGCCGCGTGGAAAATGGCGGCGAGCTTAAAGATAACAAGGGAGTTAACCTGCCCGGGGCACTGGTGGGTCTTCCGGCCATAAGCGAAAAAGACAGGGAAGACATACTGTTTGGTATAGAGAACGACGTTGACTTTATAGCCGCATCCTTCACAAGAAAGCCGGAGGATATACTGGAAGTAAGAAGGATACTTGAGGAGAACGGCAGCGGTCACATAAGGATAATAGCCAAAATAGAAAACCAGCAGGGGGTAGACAACCTGGACGGCATCCTGGAAGTGGCGGACGGTATAATGGTGGCCAGGGGCGACCTGGGGGTGGAGATTCCCACCGAGGGAGTACCCATTTTGCAGAAAGAGATTATTAAAAAGTGCAACCTTATGGGCAAACCGGTAATTACCGCTACTCAGATGCTGGATTCCATGATTAGAAACCCGAGGCCCACCAGGGCGGAGGTGGCGGATGTGGCCAATGCGGTGCTGGACGGTACCGACGCCATAATGCTTTCGGGGGAAACCGCTGCGGGGAAATACCCGGTTGAAGCCATCCGTACCATGGCAAGGATAGCCGAGCGGGCGGAGGAATCCTATAAATTTGGGACGCTGGTGGGAGACGCAGCGGGGGAAAAAAATGCCACCGTAACAAACGCAGTCAGTTACGCCACCTGTGCCATGGCACACAACCTGAATGCGGCAGCCATTATCACCGCCACCCAAATGGGCTATACGGCAAGGATGGTTTCCAAGCACAGGCCGCAGTCGATGATAATCGGCAGCACGCCCAACGAAAGGGTGGTAAGGCAGCTCAACCTTTCTTGGGGGGTTTACCCGGTGCTGGCCAAGCCGTCGGACAATACCGACGATACGCTGGATACCAGCGTAAAGGCAGCCATGGCCGCCGGATACATCCGGGAGGGTGACCTGGTGGTGATTACGGCAGGGGTGCCTACGGCGGTTACCGGTACCACGAACCTCATCAGGGTGCATACCGTTGCCAAGGTACTGACAAGGGGCAAGGGAGTGGGCAACCGTTCCGCCTTCGGTAAGGTTGTATTTATTACCGACCCCGAGGCCCAAAGGGAAAAATTCCAGCCCGGTAACGTGCTGGTAATAAAAGCCGGCGAGAAGGAAATGGTGCCCTATATGGAAATGGCTTCCGCCATAATAGCCGAGGAGGGCGGTCTTACCTCCCACGCCGCCATTGTAGGCCTTAACCTTGGCAAGCCCACCGTTGTGGGCGCGGCAGATGTTTTTGAGCTTTTGGAAGACGGCGAAATAGTGACGGTGGACGGTACCACCGGTCTCATATACAGGGGAGTAGCAACGGTCATGTAGCGGGGGTGCTTTAAATGTATATATGGGATGCCCGGGTTAGGGCAATTTACAGGGATACCGACCAGATGGGCGTGGTTTATTACGGCAATTATTACGCCTGGTTTGAGGTGGGAAGGAACGAATTCATAAGGTCCCTTGGCTTAAGCTATAAAGAGCTTGAAGAACAGGGTATAATGCTGCCGGTCATAGAAAGCCGGTGCGTGTACAAAACGCCGGCAAGGTACGATGACCTTGTTATCGTGAGGACCGGCATAAGCGAAATGACGGGGGTAAGGATAGCCTTTGTTTACGACGTTATAAGGGAAAGGGACGGTACTCTGCTGGCCCAGGGCGGCACCGTCCACGCCTTTACCGATGCAGAAACCTTCCGGCCGGTTAATCTTAAAAAAAGATGCGTCGAATACTATGCAAAGCTTGCGGACTGTACGCGGAACGGGGGATAACGGAATGCTTATTAGGTTGATGATTCTTTTTACAATTGCCCCGCTGGTTGAACTGGCCATCCTGATAAAGCTGGGTCAACACATAGGGGCCGGCTATACCATTTTGATTGTGCTGGTTACCGGCATTGCCGGGGCATACCTTGCAAAAAGCCAGGGTATGGATGTGCTGAGAAGGATACAGTCCGACATGCAGCAGGGAATAATGCCGGGCAATCATATAATAGACGGCCTGTGCATCCTGGCGGGTGGCATAATGCTGCTGGCCCCGGGTCTTGTTACCGATACAATCGGACTGCTGCTTGTGATACCCGGCAGTCGTTTTGTTATAAGGGAATGGATTAAGAGACGCCTGCTGGGCATGATTGACAGGGGACAGGTAATATTTCGCTGGCACAGATGGTAAAGCAGACAGCTGACTGTCTGCTAATTCTTTTCCGGGTTAATGTATAACGGCCGGGTTAGCGGTTTTGAAAGCGAGTAATCGGCGAAGGAATACTGGTCACTGCCTTCAACCAGTACCTGGATGTTTTTAACCGTTTCCACCGAACTGAAGGTGTACAGTATGGAATCCATCATCATGTACTGCTTGTGCCTTTCACCGCTGTAGGCTTCAAGAAAAGCGTCATTAAAGTCAAGCGTCAATGTACCCTTTAGGAAATATACATTCAAGAGTTCCACTTCCTTAGGTACCACAGCCTCCACCAGCGGGTCCCCTGGAATACCAAGCCTCAACGTTTCAAACAATTCAAAACACTGATCCCTTACGGTTTCAACTTCGGACAAATCCGGCCTGTAGGGGAACAAGAGGTACCTGTCAAAGGTGTTATAGGCCAGGTAGGCAGCGGGACTTGTATCCGGCAGCCACGGGTCCCTTGCTGCTATACCAGGGGCTATCTCGTCCACCCTTTTATCGTCCAGCAGGAACTGTACCCTTCTCATTTGCGGTATTTCGGTCATGGTATATACAATTGTATCAAGGGCCATATGCAAGTTTTCGGTATCCTTAAGCTTTTTGGAATCGGGGTCCAGCATAACGTAAACAGTGCTTCCCGAGTAATACACCTTAATCACGTCGGGTATTATGCCCTGCTGCTGCAGAGCAGTCTCGGGGTCGGCGCCCCGCGCCAGGTTTTGAATGGTGGTTGTCAGCACTGATTTGCTGTCGGGTACAAACCGGGTGACCGGGACGAGGTATTTATTATCCGGGCTGGGGAAATACAGCACAAGGCCCATATTGTCCTTTGGCTCAAAGTTCAGGCTTTTATAGTACTTGGGGTCGGATATATAGTTGACCTTTAGCTCCAGGGGTTCTATTTCGGCCAATTTATCGTCTTGTAGATAGAATCGAAAGAAGTACTCACCGTCGGGAAGGCCGGTAACTTTCTGTGATATATCCACCTGCAAAAGAAGGGGGTTGTCCCTTGTAATGACAATGTCCTCGCCTATCCTGCCTATCTCCAGTTCCGAGTATACAAGGTTTTCCATAGGGGTTCCGTTTTTGTAGGCTTCAACCTTTAGGTTTTTGCCGGGATTGTTCCTTATGCTTATATTGGTCTGTTTAGTTTTTACAGAAAAGCTTACAATCTGAGGGTTTGTAACCTCTGTATGTGCAGGTTGAAAGGAATAGCTTATTGCTTGCTCTACCGGTATGTAAAAAAGCCGGCTTATTTCGATAGGAAGGCTTGAGCATGATAACCCTATCAACAAGGCCAGTATTAAGTTGAAAAAACTTTTCAACAAAGGCAGCACCCCCCAACCGTATGCATATTTTCCGTAAAATATATGTTAACCCTATTATATGACAAAAAAGTCCCAGGGTAAATGCCAAAGGGGAAAAAACTGTACAGCATGAAACACTATCTGCCTAGCATCCCCAGTGTATTTAATTGGCAGGCATTTCGGCATGGTCTTCCTTGGGTTTTAACGCTGAAACGATACAGCGAAAAGTAATGGCAGTAAATACGATTGCTCCGCCCATAAGGGCCCATTTTCCCGGCACTTCCCCCATCATCAGGAATACCCATACGGGGTTTAGTATGGGTTCTATAACCGGAATAAGGGCTGCATCCAGTGCGGACACCCATTTAATGGCCAGTGCGAACAGTATATAGGGGAGCCCCAGTTGAAACACCCCCATAAGCAGCAGCGAAAACAGTGTGGAGGCCGAAAGAGGCGATCCAATGGCGAAGGGTGTGCCAATTATTGCAGTAAGTATATTTCCCAGCAGAATGGCGTCGAGGGACCCTTCACTTTTTTGCTTTCGCATCAGCAGTATTACCGCTGCATAGGTTATACCGTCAATGATGGACAGTATGTTGCCCCAAAGGCCCGTTGTATCCAGGTCGTCGGCAAAGAACAGCGCCATCCCTGCCACCACCACGAAAATGATTACCCAGTCCATTCCGGTGGTTTTTTCCTTCAGCACCAGAAATCCAAATAACGCAACATAAATGGGAGCGGTATACTGCAGCAGTATTACGTTGGCCGCCGCAGTCATTTTGTTTGCCGTGACGAATAGTATTACGGTGGATGCATAGGCAAGGGCGCACAGAATTTGGTCCCTTGACCAGGTGAATTTGGGCCTGCGGATTACCGCCCAAAAAAGAAGAGACGCAAATATACTTCTTATACCGGCTATAGCCAGCGGGCTGCCCTCCACACCCTTAATCATTACACCGCCCAAACTCCATAACACCGATGCCATTACCAGGTATATAATGGCTATGGTGCGTTGTTTGCTCCATCGTGTGCCGGTTGTCCGCTCCATTATTGACACGCCT
>JAAYEV010000028.1 GCA_012728565.1 Clostridiales bacterium | reverse complement strand
TGGTCGTTTATCAGCGTATCCGCCGGTATAATAACCTCGCCGGTACTCGGGTCCACCACTTCATGCAGCGTGTATCTGCCCCAAATCCTGTCGGAAATATCCTCTATAACGTCATTGCCGTCCAGGACGTTACTTACTTCAAGGGTCTGGTTGGTGCCGCAGTCCTCTTCCCTAACTATTACGTCCTGGCTGACGTCCACCAGCCTTCGGGTAAGGTACCCGGAGTCCGCGGTCCTTAAGGCGGTGTCCGCCAGTCCCTTCCTGGCGCCGTGGGTAGATATGAAGAACTCCAACACCGTGAGGCCTTCCCTGAAGTTGGCCCGGATGGGCAGCTCTATAATCCGTCCGGAGGGGTTGGCCATAAGGCCCCTCATTCCCGCCAGCTGTCTTATCTGGTTCTTGCTGCCCCTTGCCCCCGAATGGGCCATCATGAATATCGAGTTCATCGGGTCAAGGCTCTCCATCAGAGCCTCGGTCACGTCCTCGGTAACCCTGGTCCAGGTCTCTATCACTTTCTGGTACCTTTCATCATCCGAGATAAGGCCTCTCCTGTACTGCTTCTCTATGGTATCCACTTCTTCGTCCGCCTTGGAGAGAAGTTGTGCTTTTTCTTCCGGTATAATCATGTCGGACACCGAAATGGTTATGGCTCCCTTGGTGGAGTATTTAAATCCCAGTTCCTTCATCCTGTCCAGCACAATGGCGGTTTCGGTGTTGCCGTACAGCCTGTAACACCGGTCTATTATCTTGCCCACCATTTTTTTGTCCACCAGTTCATCTATTTCCAACTTGAACTTGTTCTCCGGTATGCTTTTATCAACAAACCCCAGCCCCTCCGGCAGCGCATCGTTGAAAATGAATCTTCCCACGGTACTCTCCACCATGCCGTAGCTGCCGTCGGTTTTATCCTGCATCCTCACCTTTACCTTTGCATGGAGGTCTACCACCCCGTCCTCATAGGCCATAAGCATTTCGTTCAAGTCCCGAAACACCTTTCCTTCGCCCTTTGCGCCCGGGACATAGGCGGTCAGGTAATACAGCCCCAGTACCAGGTCCTGGGTGGGGCTTACCACCGGTTTCCCGTCGGTCGGCTTGAGTATGTTGTTTGTGGACAGCATCAGAATTCTTGCTTCAGCCTGAGCCTCCGCCGAAAGAGGCACATGCACCGCCATCTGGTCACCGTCAAAGTCGGCGTTGTACGCGGTACAAACCAGCGGGTGTATCTTAAGGGCCCTGCCTTCAACCAGTACCGGCTCAAAGGCCTGGATACCCAGCCTGTGCAGCGTGGGCGCCCTGTTTAAAAGTACCGGGTGTTCCTTTATAACTTCCTCCAAGACGTCCCAAACTTCCGGTTTAACCCTTTCCACCATCCGTTTAGCGCTTTTTATGTTATGGGCATAGTTTTCATTAACCAGCCTTTTCATAACAAAGGGTTTGAACAGTTCAAGGGCCATCTCCTTGGGAAGGCCGCACTGGTACATCTTAAGCTCCGGTCCCACAACTATAACCGAACGACCCGAATAGTCCACCCTTTTTCCAAGGAGGTTCTGGCGGAATCTGCCCTGTTTGCCCTTGAGCATGTCGGACAGCGACTTAAGGGGTCGGTTGCCCGGGCCGGTAACGGGGCGTCCCCGCCGCCCGTTGTCTATAAGTGCATCCACCGCCTCCTGCAGCATTCTTTTTTCGTTCCTTACTATAATATCCGGGACACCCAGGTCAAGCAGCCTCTTCAGGCGGTTGTTCCTGTTTATAACCCTCCGGTATAGGTCATTCAAATCCGAAGTGGCGAACCGGCCTCCGTCCAGCTGCACCATCGGCCTCAGCTCCGGCGGTATTACCGGGATTACGTCCAATATCATCCATTCGGGTTTGTTGCCGGACTTCCTGAAAGCTTCCACCACTTCCAGCCTTCTTACCGCACGGATTTTTTTCTGGCCGGTGCTCTCATTAAGCTGGACTTTAAGCTCCTCCGCCAGTTTATCCAAGTCTATCCTGTGCAACAGTTCCTTTATCGCTTCGGCTCCCATGCCATACTTGAACTTGTTGCCATACTTTTCAACGGCTTCCCTGAATTCCTTTTCTGTAAGCAGCTGCTTTTCGGCCAGGCCGGTAGTCCCCGGATCTATTACTATATAGGATGCAAAATACAAGACCTTTTCAAGGGCCCTGGGCGACATGTCCAGCAGCAGCCCCATACGGCTGGGTATGCCCTTAAAATACCAAATATGGGATACAGGGGCTGCAAGCTCTATGTGCCCCATCCTCTCCCTTCTTACCTTGGACCGGGTAACCTCCACGCCGCACCGGTCGCATACAATACCCTTGTACCTTACCCTTTTATACTTACCGCAGTGACATTCCCAGTCTTTTTGGGGCCCGAAGATTTTTTCGCAGAACAAGCCCTCCTTTTCAGGTTTTAACGTCCTGTAGTTTATGGTCTCGGGTTTTTTTACTTCCCCCCTGGACCATTCACGTATTTTTTCCGGTGAAGCCAGGCCAATCCTGATGGAATCGAAAAAATTCAGTTCGAACAAGGGGTTTTCTCTCCCTTCATTAATAATCTAAACCATCTTCTTCGTCTTCATCTTCAAAATCTTCGTCCTCAAAAAGCGAATCGTCTATTTCCAGTTCATCGTCATCCAACGGCTGAAGGTCATCCAGGTTAAGCTCGTCTTCGAATTCCTCGTCATCCTCATCAAGCTTACCGTCATAGGAAATGTCCTCCGGCTCGTCTTCCCTGCCCTCAATGTTTACCGACAGCTCTTCCATTTCATCTTCGTCATCGTCAAGCTCTTTTAGTGCAATCTCTTCATTCTCCTCCGAAAGAACCTTAACGTCCAACGCAAGGCTTTGCAGTTCCTTAATCAAAACCTTAAAGGATTCCGGAACGCCGGGCTCCGGTATATTCTCTCCTTTGACAATGGATTCGTAGGTTTTTACCCTGCCCACCACGTCGTCGGATTTCACCGTCAAAATCTCCTGCAGCGTATGGGCCGCTCCGTAAGCCTCCAGGGCCCAAACCTCCATCTCGCCGAACCTCTGGCCTCCAAACTGGGCCTTCCCGCCCAGCGGCTGCTGGGTAACCAGCGAATAGGGCCCGGTGGACCGGGCATGGATTTTATCGTCCACCAGGTGCGCAAGTTTCATCATATACATATATCCCACTGTAACCCTGTTATCGAAGGGCAGTCCCGTTCTGCCGTCGTATACAACAAGCTTTCCGTCTTCCGGGAGGCCCGCCTGGCGCAGTGTGGCAAATACATCCTCCTCACTGGCCCCGTCGAATACCGGGGTTGATATTTCCCAGCCCAATGCCTTTGCCGCCAGGCCCAAATGCACCTCCAGCACTTGTCCTATATTCATCCTGGAAGGCACGCCCAGCGGGTTTAGTACTATCTCCAGCGGGGTTCCATCAGGGAGGAAAGGCATATCCTCCTCCGGCAGTATCCTGGATATAACCCCCTTGTTGCCGTGCCTGCCGGCCATCTTATCTCCTACCGATATCTTTCTTTTTTGGGCAACGTACACCCTTACCAGGTTGTTAACCCCGGGCGGCAGCTCATCCCCGTTTTCCCGGGTAAACACCTTTACATCTACTATAATGCCGGATTCTCCGTGGGGCACTCGAAGGGAAGTATCCCTTACCTCCCGGGCCTTTTCACCGAATATGGCCCTAAGAAGCCTTTCCTCTGCGGTAAGCTCTGTTTCGCCCTTGGGCGTTACTTTGCCCACCAGTATGTCACCGGCCCTTACTTCCGCCCCTATCCGTATTATGCCCCTTTCGTCAAGGTCCTTTAAGGCATCCTCGCCCACATTGGGTATATCCCTTGTTATCTCCTCCGGTCCGAGCTTGGTGTCCCGGGCCTCCGCCTCGTATTCCTCTATGTGAATTGAGGTGTACACATCATCCCTGACCAGCTTTTCGCTTATCAGAATGGCGTCCTCGTAGTTGTATCCTTCCCATGTCATAAAGCCAACCAACACGTCTTTGCCCAGCGAGATTTCCCCCTCCTCGGTGGAAGGCCCGTCGGCAATGACCTGCCCTTTTTCCACTTCCTCGCCCATGGATACAATGGGCCTTTGGTTTATGCAGGTTCCCTGGTTGGACCGTTTGAACTTAAGCAGCTTGTATATATCCACGCCACCGCCGTCTGAGCGGCTTATTCTTATTTCCTCCGCCGTAACCCGGGTAACGGTGCCGGAATTTTTGGCTATCACCACCACTCCCGAATCCCCTGCCGCTTTATATTCCATTCCGGTGCCCACAATGGGAGCCTGGGGTTTCAATAGAGGCACCGCCTGTCTCTGCATGTTTGCACCCATCAGCGCCCTGTTTGCGTCATCGTTTTCCAGGAAGGGAATCATAGATGTGGCCACCGAAACCACCTGTTTCGGCGATACGTCCATGAAATCCACCTCCGTCGCCGGGACCACCACGATATCCCTTTTAAACCCGGCCCTTGCGGTAATCCTTTTGTCCAGGAACCTACCCTCTTCATCCAGCGGCTCATTGGCCTGGGCTATCGTGTATTCCCCCTCCTCGTCGGCGGTCATATATACTATCTCGTCGGTAACAACGCCCCGCTTATTGTCCACCCTTCGGTAAGGGGCCTCTATGAACCCGTATTCGTTTATCCTCGCATAGGTGCTCAAAGAGCCTATCAGCCCTATGTTTGGTCCCTCAGGGGTCTCAATCGGGCATATCCTTCCGTAGTGGGAATTATGCACGTCCCTTACCTCGAAGCCTGCTCTCTCCCGGCTTAGACCCCCCGGCCCGAGGGCGGACAGTCTGCGCTTGTGCGTGAGCTCCGCCAGCGGATTGGTCTGGTCCATAAACTGGGACAGCTGGCTGCTGCCGAAGAATTCCTTAATGGCCGCCACCACCGGCCTTATGTTAATAAGGGCCTGGGGCGTAACGACGTCAATATCCTGGATGGTCATCCTTTCCTTGACCACCCTTTCCATCCTGGAAAGGCCTATCCTGAACTGGTTCTGCAAAAGCTCTCCAACACATCGGAGCCTCCTGTTGCCCAGGTGGTCTATATCGTCTATGTCTCCTATCTCATAGCTAAGGCCGAAAATATAGTTGACCGATGCAATAATGTCGTCTACTATTATATGCTTGGGGGACAGTTCCGCCGCCCTTTCCCTAAGGGCCTCTTTCAGTTCTTCGGCGGTTTTGCACGAATCCAAAATCTCTTTAAGCACGGGATAATAAAGCATCCTGTTCAGCTTGAGCTGTTCTATTTCCGAAATATCAAAGGGAAGGTCCACCGACTTTATATCCACAAAGTTGTTCCCCACCACTCTTATTTCGGTATCATCGTATTTTATATCCACAGAATTTATCCCCAAGTTCTGAATGGCCTTCGCCTGTTCCTTGGTGATTCTCTGCCCCTTTTCCACTATCACTTCACCGGTAACCGGGTGCACAATGTCACGGGCGCTTGTTTTTCCCCATATCCTTGACCACAGCGCCAGTTTCTTGTTGAATTTATACCTTCCCACCTTGGCCAGGTCGTACCTTTTGGGATCAAAGAACAGCGTATTAATCAGTGACTGGGCACTGTCAATGGTGGGCGGCTCCCCCGGCCGAAGCCTCTTGTAAATATCCAAAAGAGCTTCCTCGGCATTCTTAGAGCTGTCCTTCTCCAGCGTTGTCAACAGCCTTTCGGAGGACCCCAAAAGTTCTATTATCTCATGGTTTGTGTTATACCCCATGGCCCTGACCAGCACCGTAATGGGTATCTTCCTGGTCCGGTCCACCCTTACATATACTATATCGTTGGAATCCGTTTCGTACTCAAGCCATGCGCCCCGATTGGGAATAACCGTAGCAGAAAAAAGCCTCTTGCCGGTCTTATCAATCTCTTCCGCATAATAGACACCCGGAGACCTTACAAGCTGGCTTACTATAACCCTTTCAGCGCCGTTAATGATGAATGTACCCTTGTCCGTCATAAGGGGAAAGTCCCCCATGAAGACTTCCTGTTCTTTTACTTCTCCCGTTTCCCTGTTTATAAGTCTAACCCTTACTTTAAGGGGTGCTGAATATGTCACGTCCCGTTCCTTGCATTCTTCCACCGAATACTTGGGTTTGTCCTCGAGGTAGTAGTCCAGGAATTCAAGCACCAGGTTCCCGGTGTAGTCCTGGATGGGGGAAATATCTTCAAACACCTCCCGCAAGCCTTCCTCAAGGAACCACAGGTAGGAATTTTTCTGCACCTCGATGAGGTTCGGCATGTCCAGCACTTCATCAATCTTGGAAAAGCTCATTCTAACCTTCTTGCCCATCTGAACAGGATGTACCATCATCGTTCACCTCTTGAAATAAAAGTAAAATAGCGACTTAGTCGCTGCAAACGGTGGTCTCCAACAATTATACTCCATTAACTGCCACCGGAAGGCCTTGAAAATGAATAGAACAAATAAACTCTTGTTTTGCTGGTCAAATCGACTACAGCTTTACCGATTAAATTTTTATCAAATAGGGCAGAAAACATCTATTATACTATTTCCATATAATAAATATTTTATACAATAGTAATAATAAATCCTAAATCTGTTTATATCAATGCAATTTATAATATTAACACAAGGCTCTATTATTGTCAACCATTTGTAAAAGTTTTCTCAAAAAACAGCAAGGCAGGAATATTATATATCCCGCCTGCTGTTTTCGCCTTGTTTGTTCCTGTCTGTTACTTAACTTCTACGCTGGCACCCACTTCTTCAAGCTTAGCCTTTATGGACTGTGCTTCTTCCTTGGCTACGCCCTCTTTAATCGGCTTGGGAGCATTGTCCACAAGGTCCTTGGCTTCCTTCAGCCCAAGACCGGTGATTTCCCTTACCACTTTTATAACCTTGATCTTTTCCTGGCCTACGTTCGCAAGGATTACGTCAAACTCGGTCTTTTCTTCTTCGGCCGCTGCCGGGGCTGCTCCGCCGGCCATCGGTGCTGCCGCTACCGCCATCGGAGCGGCTGCGCTGACACCGAACTCCTCTTCTAGGGCTTTAACCAGCTCTGAAAGTTCCAATACCGTAAGATTCTTTACCTCATCAATCAGTTTTTGAATTTTTTCGCTTGCCATGATTTATCCCTCCATATTTTTTTACTAAGCGGTTTTTTTCTCGGCTATAGCATTCAATGCATACACGAGATTCCTTATATTTCCTTGCAGTACATTTACGAAACCGGTAATGGGTGCGTTCAGGCCGCCGAGGGCCTGTGCCACAAGCACTTCCTTGGAAGGCAGGTTGGCCAGGGATTTTACGCCCTCTGCCCCTATAACCTTCCTGCTAATCATCCCGGCTTTTACCTCCAGCTTGTCATGGTCCTTGGCAAACTCGGAAATAATTTTGGCCGGAACCACCGGGTCGTCGTATCCCAGGGCTACAGCGTTGGGCCCGGTAAGGTAGGGAATAAGCTCCTCCATTCCGAGCTCGGTCAGGGCCCTTGTCATCAATGTGTTTTTATAGACCTTGTAATCGGCCCCGGCTTCCCTGAACCTTTTTCTCAGTTCGGTTACTTCCGCCACGTTAAGGCCCCTGTAGTCAACCAGCACCACCGCCTCGGCCCGTTGGAACTTTTCCTTGATTTCGTTGACCACCTGCTGCTTGGCATTTTTTTTGTCCGACACTTATTTTTGCACCTCCTCCGTTCAATGGGCATGACCAGTACTTATAGAACAAAAACCTCCACCCGAAGACAGGTAGAGGCAGTACACTCGAAAGGCTTAAGCCCTTGCTTCTTACCTCGGTAGGAATGTTTAAGCCAAAAGGCTCCTACTGTCTTGGGTAACCAATATTCTTGTTTTTTAGGCCGCATTGGCCTTTTTAGTCAATCGGTTTTGCAGTATTTATCTTAATCCCGGGACCCATTGTACTGGAAACCACAATGCTTTTCAGGTACTGGCCCTTTGCCGCTGCCGGCTTGGCTTTTATTATGGCTTCCACAAGGGTTTTATAATTCTCTACGAGCTTTTCGGTCCCAAAGGATACTTTTCCTATCGGGGCGTGTATTATACTGGTCTTGTCCAGCCTGTACTCAATCTTACCGGCCTTTATTTCGCTTATGGCCTTTGCAACATCAAAGGTAACGGTGCCGGATTTCGGGTTGGGCATAAGTCCCTTGGGCCCTAGCACCTTACCCAGTCGTCCCACTACGTTCATGACATCGGGGGTTGCCACAACCACGTCAAAGTCAAACCAGTTTTCTTTTTGAATCTTTTCCACGTACTCTTCCAGTCCTACATAGTCTGCGCCCGCTTCCTCGGCTTCTTTGACCTTTTCTCCCTTGGTCATAACCAGAACCCTCTTGGTTTTTCCGGTTCCGTGGGGCAAAACTATGGCTCCCCTTACCTGTTGGTCCGCGTGTCTCGGGTCCACCCCAAGTTTAACGGATACTTCCACCGTTTCATCAAAGTTCGCCGTTGCGGTCTTTTGCACCAGTTCCAGTGCTTCGGTTGAATCATACAGCTTCCTTGAGTCGTAAAGCTCCTTACTGTTTAAATACTTTTTACCTCTTTTTGGCATACTATTACCTCCTATGTGGTATTCGCGGTATTTTACCTCCCACAGGTGCCTTATTTTTTATTCCTCCACCACCAGGCCCATACTTCTTGCTGTTCCCTCAATCATTCTCATGGCGGCTTCAAGGTTTGCGGCGTTTAAATCCGCCATCTTCAGCTCTGCTATCTCTTTTATTTTCGCCTTTGATACTTTCCCCACCTTAACCCTGTTCGGTTCTCCGGAGCCGCTTTCTATTCCTGCCGCCTTCTTAAGCAGTACCGGAGCAGGAGGCGTCTTGGTAATAAAGCTGAAGGACCTGTCCTGGTATATGGTAATCACCGCCGGGATAACAAGACCGGCTTGCTTTGCGGTCCTTTCATTGAACTCCTTGCAAAAGCCCATTATGTTAACTCCATGGGGCCCAAGGGCGGTTCCCACCGGTGGTGCCGGAGTGGCTTTGCCTGCCGGTATTTGCAGTTTCACTATTCCAACTACCTTTTTTGCCATAAACACACCTCCTTATCGTATTTTCTCTATTTGTACAAAGTCCAGCTCCACAGGCGTTTCCCTGCCGAACATGGATATCAGAACCTTCACCTTGTGTTTGTCCAGGTTTATCTCTTCAATGGTTCCTATGAAATTTTCAAAGGGTCCGCTAATAACCTTTACCGGGTCCTTTACTTTAAAGTCCACTACTATGGGTATCTCTTCAACGCCCAAGCTCACTATTTCCTCGTCAGTAAGAGGCACGGGCTTAGACCCCGGTCCTACGAAGCCGGTAACACCGCGAGTGTTACGAACAACATACCAGGATTCGTCGTTCATGACCATCTTAACAAGCACGTATCCCGGAAAAACCTTTTTCAGCGTCCTTTTCAGTTTGTTGTTTTTCCTTTCGTAGTGTTCCTCCATGGGTACCTGCACTTCGGTTATGACATCCTGTAATCCCCGGTTTTCAACAGCCTTTTCAAGGTTGGCTTTCACCTTGTTTTCATAACCGGAGTAAGTATGAATAACATACCATTTTGGTTCCAACTTTTCAGGCATAAACTTAAGGGCCAGATGGCCCTCCCCTCCTTCTACCCGATTATCAGCCCCAGCATCCTGCCGAAGGCTAAATCAAATACGAATATGAGAAGTGCAGCCAATATCACCGCTACAAAAACCACCGATGTAAACGAGACCAGCTCTTTCCGGTTGGGCCATATCACTTTTTTCAATTCGGACCGTGTCTCTTTCATGAACCTTCCGGCTTTACCGCCGAAGCCTTTCTTCTCACCCGCCATATAACTCACACCCTAACATAGTATTTATACTATTATTTGGTTTCCCTGTGAAGGGTATGCTTGCCGCAAAACTTGCAGTACTTGTTCATTTCTATCCTTTCGGGGTTGTTCTTCTTGTTTTTCATCGAATTATAGTTTCTCTGCTTGCACTCGGTACATGCCAGAGTAACCTTTACTCTCATGACTACACCTCCCGGACCACCCCTGGTCAACTCTTCGACCGGAGCCAAAGGTTACCAGTAGAATTTACCACATATCCTTCCAATTGTCAATGATAGTTCGTATTAGGCAGGCGGCAGGAAGGACTAGTCAAAGAACGGGGACACCCCTTTATGTTTAGTATTCCTTTACGCACAAGGAATGTCCCCCATCATCCCTTATCGCACCGCCAACCGCTTTGTGCCAACCATTTTCACAAACAGCCTGACCGCTCACCGTGCCTTTGCTAAGACACGGGAACCGGATTCTTGTCTTACTCCAGTACCTTGGATACTACCCCTGCGCCTACTGTCCTTCCGCCTTCCCTTATGGCAAATCGGATACCCTCTTCTATAGCTATAGGGGTTATCAGCTTTATCGTCATGGTGATGTTGTCACCGGGCATGCACATCTCCACACCCTCCGGCAAAGTTATCGTACCGGTT
>JAAYEV010000237.1 GCA_012728565.1 Clostridiales bacterium | reverse complement strand
CGTTATTTGTTTTACCTTTATGGGCTGCGTGGTGGAATTATACCCGTCCACCAATACCCGGCCCGCGGTGGGCTCGGAAAGGCCAAGCATCATCAGTATGGTTGTGGTCTTACCGGCCCCGTTGGGGCCCAAAAGGCCGTAGATTTCCCCGCTTTTTATCTGAAGGTTGAGATTGTCCACGGCGACCAGCTTGTCATACTTCTTGGTTAAACCTTCGGCTTCTATGATGTAGTTTGCCGCCATGGCTATCGTCTCCCGTATTTATTGAATATGAAATAAAGACCGCCTGCCAGGCCGGCTATAAGTATTCCGCCGACCAGTCCCCAGGTTGTAGAGGTTTTTACGGTAATCCTGAACTCGGCGCTGCTGCTGTCCTCGGGGGCGGCGGCGGTAAGTTCCACCACGTAATCGCCTGCCAGTGCCTTGCTGTCCGGCTTTATATATGCCTTTACCTCTTTGCTTTCCCCGGGTTTTAAAAGGTCAATTTCCTTGGGTTCAAATTCCACTTCCCAGTTTTTCGGTTCCCAGGACCTCATCTCTATATCCGCCAGGTCGCCGCTTCCGGTGTTGCTGACCAAAAGTTTTACCTCCCTTTGTCTTCCGGCATAGGCATCCTCGCTGAGCCTTCCGGTAGGGGTGGTAAGCTTTATATCATAAGTACCCTTTATTATAACCCTTAGGTCCTGCCTCAGGGTTTCACCGGCGGACTTTGCAATTATCGGTATGGTGTACTCCCCGGCCTCGACAAGGTCTGGCGGGTCGATGTTTACATCCAGGCCCTGGTTTTTATTCGGTTCCACGCTTATACTGGCAATTTTCTCCGAAGAGTATGCCGGCGAAAAGGTGGCCTGCCATCCCCTGGGAACGTTTGCCGCAAGGCTGTAGGACTGGGCCTGGCTGCTGTTGTTTGTAATGTCCACCCTGAATTTAAAAGCCGTGGACGGACCTCCTTCAAGGTCGGGGTATTCAACGGAAATTTCGCTGCTTCGCTTTGCGTCCTCCTTTATTTGCATGTCTATGGTTAGCCGGCTGGAAGAACCGGTTCCCCTGGCTTCCAATACTACCTGGTATCTGCCCTCCTTGGCATCCGCCGGTATATCTATGTTTAATTTAATATTTTCATAGGAATTGCCGTCTACGAAAACCCTGTCCACCGAACGGCCGCCACCCTCCAGTGTCCATTCCCAGTTGTCCGGGACCGAAACCATCCTAATTTCAACTTTTTGCGAGCCGGAGGTGTTGTTACGGACCTTGAGCGGGAATTCGATTGTTTCCCCGGGCCTAACCTCCACTCCCGGGTAAGGGGTGCCGATTGTTATACCGCTTTGGGCAAAGACCGATGACGGCAGTATTACGGTAAGTAAAACCACTGCGGCAAATAAGGAAAAACTTTTAATCACCCACCTTCCCGGATGTCTGGTTGTTCTTTTTTTCCGATGCATTAGTGAGCGCATTAATAATTCCTCCTTGTATGTAGTTTTAGTCTTCACATATTTAGACGTGCCGGGAACAAAAGCGCTACAAAATCTGGATGATGAAACGCTTGTGGAACTGTTGCGCTGTCCATCGTTGGACTTTTTCGAGCAATTGGTTTATATTATAGACTGAAGCGAAGGACCGCCGCGGGTTCCGAAAGGGTCTTTTTCAAAAACCTTTGGAGCCTTAATCATACAGGGAGTTGGTGAGTAAAGTGCCGCGGAAAAGAAAAATTGGCTTAACCGGTCTTATTATGCTATTCCCATTGGCATTTGCCTTTGCTTACCTGGCATCCCGTTTCCCGGAAACGGTGGAGCGCTATTATTCCAGGACGGTTTACAGGTACCTTTCCCAGGCAATAAGCACCGCTACCGGAGTATTTCCCTTTTCGGTAGCCGAAGTTGTGGTTGTCCTTGCGCTGATGCTTACAATTGCCGGCGTGGCGTACTCCATAATTGAGGTCATTAAAACCCCTGGGCAAAGGTTTAGACTGGTTACGGGACGCTTGGTTGCAGCGGCGGCGGCAGTAAGCATCCTGGGTTTTGGTTTTGTTACGGTGTGGGGGCTCAATTATCACAGGGTATCCATTGCCTCCATTGCCAACCTGGAGGTTAGGGAAGCGTCGGTGGAGGAATTGGAGGCCCTTTGCCGCTACCTGATAGAAGAAGCCAATGACCTAAGGCGATTTATGGAGGAGGACCAAGACGGGGTGATGGTCTGTCCCGGCGGGGTAGGGGATATACTGAAAAGGGCCCACAAGGGCTACCAGTCCGCCGCCGGGGTTTACCCGGAGCTGGGGGGCAGGTACGGAAGGCCCAAGGCGGTTATGCTGTCCAAGGTACTGTCTTACCAGGGGATTGGGGGCATATATTTTCCCTTCACCGGCGAGGCCAATGTTAATGTATCCGGGCCCCATTTCATGATACCCTTTACCGCATCCCATGAAATGGCACACCAGAGGGGCTTTGCCAGGGAGGATGAGGCCAATTACATCGGGTACTTAACCTGCGTTATGCACCCCGACCCGGACTTTAGATACTCCGGCACCATGGCTGCGCTTTTGTATTCCATGAACGCCATGGCCCGGCAGGACAGGGAAAGGTATTACAGCCTCAGGGAGGAGTACAGCGCAGGAGTGG
>JAAYEV010000236.1 GCA_012728565.1 Clostridiales bacterium | reverse complement strand
TACGGCCTTTTGGGCCCCAACGGGGCCGGTAAGACCACAACCATACTGATGATGCTTGGCCTTTCCGAGCCCACCGCGGGCCGGGTATTGGTGGACGGGTATAATTCCACCACGCAGCCCATAAAGGTAAAACAAATAACGGGATACCTGCCGGACAATATAGGTTTTTACGAAGACCTGACCGGCAGGGAAAACCTAAGATTCATTGCCAGGCTGAACGGCGTGCCCGGCAAGCACATGGATGAAAGAATAGACTCGGCGCTTGAAAGGGTGGGGCTGCTTGATGTGGGAGACAAGGCCGCGGGAACCTATTCGAGGGGCATGCGGCAGAGGCTGGGGATTGCAGACCTGCTCGTAAAGGACCCAAAGGTGGTAATACTGGACGAACCTACCCTGGGCCTTGACCCGGAGGGCATAGAGTATATGCTGCAGCTTATCCGGGACCTATCCAAAAAGGACGGCAGGACCGTTTTGATATCCTCCCACCTGCTGCACCAGGTCCAAAGGGTATGCGACAGGGTGGGGATCTTTGTGAAGGGCAGGCTGCTGGCCTCCGGGCCCATTGACACCCTGGCGGACCAGGTTTTTGGAAAGGATTCCTATATGCTGGAGCTTAAATCGGACAGCCACGGTAAAGAGCTATACAAGCTGATAAACAGCATACCCGGAGTGCTGGATGTAACGACAGAGGGCGATAAACTTGTTATTAAGTCGGAAAAGGACATAAGAAGAGAACTGACCGTGAAAATGTTTGAAAGCGGCTTTTCACTATTGCATCTTAGGCTGCTTGAAAGGGAACTGGACGATATATACAGGAAGTACTTTGAAAAGAAGGAGGGATTGGATGCGCGGCCCAATCTACAGCGGGTTAGGAGTGCTGTACAGTAAAGAGGTTTCCGACCACTTAAGAAGCAAAAGGTTTATGATAATACTGGTGCTGGTAGGCATAATATGCCTTTCAAGCATATACAGCGCAGGGCTCGGAATAAGGGAGGCGATAAACAAGCAAAGCGACGACTTTATATTCCTGAAGCTTTTTTCCAGCAGCGGGGATTTCATACCCTCCTTTGCTTCCTTCATATCCTTTTTGGGACCGCTTATAGGCCTCTCGCTGGGCTTTGATGCAATAAACGGTGAAAGGGCAAGGGGTACCCTTAACAGGCTACTGGCCCAGCCCATCCACAGGGACACCGTTATAATAGGGAAATTCCTTGCCGGAACAAGCATACTTTCGATAATGGTACTGTCCCTCGGTGTAGCGGTGGCGGGGCTGGGAATAATTATGACGGGTATCCCCCCAACCTTTGAAGAAATCGGGCGGCTGACGGTGTACCTTGTGCTGACCGTAATATATATCGGTATTTGGTACGCAATCTCGCTTATGTTCTCCCTCGTTTTCAGGCAGACCGCAACATCGGCCCTGGCAGGGATTGCCCTGTGGCTTTTCATGGCAGTATTCGTAGGTCTCCTGGCGGGCATAATAGCAAACGGCCTGTACCCGGTAAACAACAATCCTTCCATTGAAACGGTATTGAAACATGAATCCCTGAAACAAAACTTAAGCCGGGTATCACCGCTTGTCATATACAATGAAGCGGTGACCACGATACTTAATCCCGGAGTAAGAACCATGGGGCTTATCATGTCCAGCCAGCTTGAAGGCGCCATAGCGGGCACGCTGCCCCTCAGTCAAAGCATGCTGCTTATCTGGGCACACTTTGTAACAATGGCGGCTATGATAATGACCTGTTTTGCAATATCTTATATAATATTCATGAGGCAGGAAATAAGGGCCGCGTAATGGAAGCGGGCGCACCGTTTTTTTACCGGAAACGATGCGCCCAATAGAATCACACCGGAGTTGATAATATGCTCACCCAACCCAATCCCAGGACTACCGGAGCGGACAACAAAAAAGAAGTGCTGGAATACCTGATGAAGCGGTTTGGAGACAGGGTATTTAAGCTTGCCTATTATTACGTGCGGGACAGGTACCATGCCGAGGACATCGCCCAGGAAGTATTCTGCAAGGTATACGAGAAACTGGACAGCTTCAGGGGTGACAGTTCCTATTATACCTGGATCTACAGGATTACCGTCAATAAGTGCCGCGACTTTTTAGCCTCTTCATCCTTCAAAAGGCTGCTGCCCTGGGGTGATTTAAGCACAATTGAAAAGCAGAGGAATCAAGCCGATACAAACCGGCTGTTGGAACAGGTAGAAGGCGGGGAATTGTTCAGCAGGGTAATGGACCTGCCCACCAGGTACAGGATGGTGGTAGTGCTTTATTACTTTGAGCAGATGACCACCGTTGAAATAGCGGAGGTACTCGGCCTTAAGGAAAGCACCGTGAGAACAAGGTTGTGCAGGGCCAGGGAAATGCTCAAAAAAACCCTGGCCGGGGAGGAATATATATGAACGACAAGGACCTTGATAAAAAATTAAGTACAGCCCGCAGCCAGTCGGAAAGATTCTTTGATAAATTCGACTTTGACCGCGGCATAAGAATGGTGCAAAGGAGAATCGAAGAAAACCGCGGCGTGCGAAATGGCGGCATTAAAAGATACATAACCGGCAGGGTACCACTGGCAGGGGCTGCAGCGGCCTTGACAATTGCACTGCTGCTGCTTGTCCTGGACCCGGTGGGACACCTTGGACCCGCCAACCCGGGCACCCCCATACTCCAGCAGGCAATAGGAATGGACGAGGAAAGGGACAGCCACATGGTCAACTACTTCCGCTTTGACAACCCAAACAGCGACAACAACCTGCTGGCGGTATTGTGGCGGAAAGGTTCAAAGGGCAATTACGAGGTAATATACAGCAGTATCATGGAGAACGCGTACACCCCCAATCCCGTGGCTGTTATCACCATCCCTTCCGGTGAAAGCAGTTTTGCCTTTGTTTCGTCAAGCAGCAAGGACGAAAACTATATCCATTACAGGCTTGTGAAATACAGCAGCAGCACGGTAACGGAATACTTGGAGGAAAACTATGTGCCAAGCGGAAAAATCCAGGTAATTAACGGGATGATATTTGAAGAAAGAACCATACCCGCGGATTATAACCTGCAGGCCGGTGAAGTAAAACCTCCTAAACCCGGCAAGGCGTACCGCTATTTCATTCCCGTGGAATTAAGAAGCGACGGGAGCTTTGCCCTGGCCACCAACCGGGTCCGGTTGAAGAAGGGCGCGATACTGACGCTGCTCACCGACATCCTGGATGAACCCCCGGCCATTGAATACGATACCGAAGTTTTGGGTATAAAAAGCAATCAGACCGGCGGGGTCTCAAGCTCTTCCATAGACTTCGAAGCAAAAAAAGAGGGCACCGCAAGCCTGAAGATAGGAAAAAAACCCGGTACCGACAACGCCAATGAGCTCTTTATTGAAGTGGTGGGGCCTTAGCTCCCTTCAGCTGCTGTGCCAGTATGACAGCCAGTATTACAAACCCTATTATATCCTGGGTAACATCGGCGGTAATAAGCAGCAGGGCCCCTGCAAAGGCGGCTATCCTGAGAAGTACCGGGACCTCCTTCCTCAGGTACCCCTCTATCGCAATACCGAGCATAGCAACACCGATTACGGACGTTGCCGCAACCCTGACCGCCACCGGCAGCGTGGCATTAAGCAGAAGAAGTTCGTTATTGAACATAAACATGTAGGGCACGATGAACCCCGCCAGGGCCAATTTTACCGACGCAAAACCGGTCTTCATCGGGTCACCGCCGGATAACCCCGCCGCGGCAAAGGCAGCCAGCGCCACCGGGGGCGTGAGATTTGCAAACATTGCAAAGTAAAACACGAACAGGTGGGCCGCCACCACCGGTATGCCCAGTTTTACCAGTGCCGGCGCGGCAATTGTGGCGGTTATAAGATAGGACGGTATGCTGGGAAGACCCATGCCCAGAATCATGCAGGTTACCATTGTAAGCACAAGGGTTGCTATTATGCTGGTA
>JAAYEV010000235.1 GCA_012728565.1 Clostridiales bacterium | reverse complement strand
GGGAGTTTTGAAGCGCCCAAGTTTATTTCATGGTCGCATCAAAACCGCTCGCAGCTGGTACGTATTCCCGCGGCAATCGGCGAACGGGTGCGGATGGAACTGCGCTCGCCGGACCCCTCAATTAACCCTTACCTTGCCTTTGCCTTAATTATCGCGGCGGGGCTTGAAGGCATTGAGAAAAACCTTACCCTGCCCCCGGCTGTGGATGCCGACCTGTATACGGCGGATGAAAGCGTTACGGGCTCCCTCGCCTTGCTGCCGGGCAGCCTTGACCAGGCAGTCCGGCTCGCCGAGAACAGCCCGTTTGTGAAGGCTGTCATAGGCCGGGATATTCTCTCAAGGTATGTGGAGTTCAAAAAGGAAGAAGCGGCGGCATTTGCCGCGGCCCAGGATAAAGAGGCTTTTTATTGGCAGAGATACTTTACCGTTATTTAGCTCTTGTACCTGTCTTCATGCATACGGCATGGCTGCCCTGCAATGGACGGCGCGGTCAATAAAAGCAGAAGGAAGGTGGCCCTTTGATGGACAGTGCTTTAATAGTTTCTTATTCCGAAAAAAGTATTACTTTTTTTACGGAAATGTTAAACTCCGCTTCAATAGGCCACATTGTCACCCTGAAGTCCTGCGGGGAAGCAAAGCGCCTGCTCATGGAAAGGGACTTTGACTTGGTCATTATCAACGCGCCGCTTCGCGACGAATCGGGGGAAAGCCTTGCCCGGCATATAGCCTCCAAGGGTATCAGCCAGGTCATCCTTGTAGTGAAAAGCGAATATTTCGAGGAAGTGTCCGCCAAAACCGAGGAGGACGGCGTCTTAACCATAGCAAAACCCATTAACAGGGCATTGTTCTGGTCCGCCCTTAA
The DNA here is from genome assembly GCA_012728565.1 of Clostridiales bacterium. Taxonomy (GTDB): domain Bacteria; phylum Bacillota; class Clostridia; order Ch29; family Ch29; genus JAAYEV01. The sequence continues at coordinate 2,633 of JAAYEV010000235.1, read as the reverse complement.
GCTCGCAAAGGCCGCCTCATCAAGGCTGAAGGCCGTGCGGGCGGAAAACAGCAAGCTGAAACAAAAAATTGAAGACATACGCATCATAGACCGCGCCAAGTGTATTCTCATTTCTTATCTTGGCATGAGCGAACAGGAAGCCCACCGGTACATTGAGAAAAAAGCCATGGATATGCGTATCACAAAACGGGCGGTTGCGGAAGGGATATTGAAAATATACGAGAATTAGCGAGTGAAGTTAAATCCCGGGGTGCGGGAAAGGAAAGGAGATGCCGCATTCCCGGTTGAAATATATAAGGCTAAACGGGACGGTGGAAATATGAACGAACTTTTGTTAGTGCTGGACTTCGGCGGGCAGTACAAGGAACTGATTGCCAGGACTGTACGGGGACTTTCGGTGTACTCGGAAATCCGCCCGGGCAGCACCGGCGCCGATGAAATTAGAAACTTGAACCCCATAGGCATTATTCTGACCGGGGGACCCAACAGCGTGTACCTGCCCGATGCCCCTAAGTGCGACCCTGAAATCTTCAATCTGGGCATACCGGTACTTGGTATCTGTTACGGTATGCAGCTTATGTGCCACATGCTCGGCGGGACCGTGCAGCCTTGCAAGAAAAGCGAATACGGCAGGGTGAAAGCCTCTTTCAGGACCCAATCCGTTTTGTTTGACGGCATAGGCGAGCAAGGCACGGTGCTCATGAGCCATACCGACTTTGTGAGCAAACTGCCGGACGGTTTTATAAGCACTGCATCCACTAAGGACTGCCCCCATGCCGCCTGTGAATGCCCGTCCAAAAAGCTGTTTGGAGTGCAGTTTCACCCGGAGGTGGAGCATACCGATAACGGGCGCAAAATGATGGAGCAGTTCCTGTATGCCGTATGCGGTGCAAAGGGCGACTACCGCCTTGACGATTATATAGACACGCAGGTTCGACGGATAAGGCAAAAGGTCGGAGACCAAAGGGTTTTGCTTGCCCTGTCCGGCGGAGTGGACAGCTCGGTCTGCGCAGCGCTGCTGTCCAAAGCCATATCGGGGCAGTTAGCCTGCATTTTTGTAGACCACGGTTTTATGCGGCTGAACGAGGGCGACGAGATTGAGAGTGCATTTTCCGGCATGAAGCTAAACTTTATCCGGGTAAACGCGCAGCACAGGTTTCTTTCAAGGATAAAGGGCGTTGCAGACCCGGAGCAAAAGCGAAAAATAATCGGGGATGAATTTGCCCGCGTGTTTGAGGAGGAAGCGGGGAAGCTGGGCAGCATACCCTTCCTGGCCCAGGGGACCATTTATCCCGATATCATAGAGTCCGGCGGGAAATTGGGTGCCACAATCAAAAGCCATCACAATGTGGGCGGCCTGCCGGAGAATCTTGCCTTCGCCGAGGTCATCGAGCCGCTTTCGGGGCTCTTTAAGGACGAAGTCCGGGCCTTGGGCAGGAAACTGGGCCTGCCCGCATCCCTTACCGAGCGGCAGCCGTTTCCGGGGCCGGGGCTGGCTGTCCGTGTCATGGGCGAGGTCACCCGGGAAAAACTGGATATTGTGCGCATGGCAGACTTTATAATGTGCGAGGAAATCGGAAAGCTTAAAAATAAGCCGCAGCAGTATTTCGCGGTATATACCGGTACGCGCTCGGTGGGGGTCAAGGGCGACGACAGGACCTATGACGCGGTAATTGCCCTGCGGGCGGTGAACACGAGCGATTTTATGACCTGCCGGTACGCCCCGCTTTCGCACAGGACTTTAAGCCGCATAGCATCGCGAATCACGAACGAAATACGCTCGGTGAGCCGCGTTGTATACGATATAACATCAAAACCGCCGGCTACGGTGGAATGGGAATGAGGTGGAGTATTTGACGAAATATATTTTTGTAACCGGAGGCGTTGTATCGGGCCTCGGGAAAGGCATAACCGCCGCGTCTTTGGGCAGGCTCCTGAAACAGCGCGGGCTTAAGGTGGCGGTGCAGAAGCTTGACCCGTACATGAATGTCGACCCCGGTACCATGAGCCCGTTCCAGCATGGCGAGGTGTTTGTAACCGACGACGGCGCGGAAACCGACCTTGACCTTGGGCACTATGAACGTTTTATTGACGAAAACCTGACCAGGCTTTCGAACCTCACCTCCGGCAAGGTATATTGGAATGTACTAAACCGCGAGCGCGCCGGCGGTTACTTGGGAGAGACGGTACAGGCAATCCCGCACGTCACCGGGGAGGTCAAGGACTTTATTTATGCCGGGGCCAAAAACAGCGGGGCGGATGTGATGATTACAGAGGTGGGCGGCACCACGGGGGACATCGAAAGCCAGCCGTTTTTGGAGGCAATCCGCCAGGTTTCCCTCGAGGTGGGCAGTGACAACTGCCTGTTTATTCATGTGACGCTGGTTCCGTACCTGAGATGGTCCGGGGAACACAAGTCAAAGCCCACGCAGCACTCGGTTAAGGAGCTTCGTTCCATGGGCATATCGCCGAATATTATCATTGCCAGGGCCGATGACCCGCTGGATGACGATATTAAGTCAAAAATATCCCTGTTTTGCAACGTAAAGCCCGACTGTGTCATAGAAACCCTGACGGTGCCGTGCCTGTATGAAGCGCCGATTATGCTGCACCGGAACGGGCTGGACAGGGTT
>JAAYEV010000234.1 GCA_012728565.1 Clostridiales bacterium | reverse complement strand
GGTGCTTCTTCTTGCAAAGACCTGATAAAACCTATACCGTCAGTATTGTATGCCTTAAGACGACCGTTTCTTATCACCACAGTATTGCTTGCATTCATTTTTTCACATAGAGGGTCCGCTTCATCGACATATTTCATGACCTCTACTTTATTCGGTTTTGTTACCGCAAACCCGGCAAAATTCATGTACCTAATTCCATTGATTACATCACCTAAGTGATCGTTTTCGACCTCCGTGTAAAAATACAGCATGTTGATACCGGCTGCTTTATATGCCGCATTTTGCATTCTAGCCGCATAGGATTGAGATAGAGGTTTACCCAGAAGAGTAACCATCTTGGTATTAATATCAACGGGCATGCTAGTCTCCCCCTTGTAATATATTTATCTACTGCCAGGAGCCATACCATGGTTTCACTATCTTATTCCATTTTTTGTTAAGTAGTGCTTTGCTTTAATTAGGCACTGGGAAGCATGGCCTAATGCCCCTCTCTTACCCATCTCCTTGGAATTTGGCAGCTCAATTGATATCGGATTTGGAGGCATCGCAAGAAGCATACCTTTCAAGTCTATTTCCCCTTCTCCCGGATACAGCCTTCCTTCTCTTGCAACTTCTATCATACCCGGGTCATCCAACTCCGGTATAGGTCCCGGGCCGTCACACAGGTGAATGAATCCGAATCTCGAAGTCTCCACCCTGGCAATGTCATCTACCGGTACCCTTGACCTGTGGGCATGAAGGGTATCCACCATGAGATATGCATTAGGCCGTTCTACTTTGTCTAGAACATCTATGGCTTCATCCAGGGATGTGACTCCTGCAAAGGTCACAAACTCCAGGTTTACACGTAAGGAGTATTTTGCGGCAAGGTCACATAATTTCGCAAATTCTTCATAGTAATAGGCTTTATCCTTGGACCATATGCTTGAAAGCACATCCGTAGCTCCAAGTTCCGCCGCTGCAGAAAATGCAGGTTCATAATCCTCTACCCTCAAGTCTTCTCTGACTCTGGCCAATTCAATGTCCATCAACCCGATGCTATAATCCTTAAGAGCTTGCTTTATCTCATTGAACAGCTTTTTATCCTCGTCAAACCTAAGATGAGGTTCGCCGGGAAGGCCCATTGGAATTGCGCGAAGGCTAACAAAATCGTATCCTGCTTCCGCGGCGATGCGTATTTGGTCCACTGGGCCGGTTCCGGGTACTGTAAGATAAGCAAGGGAAAACTCTCTTGACATAGTTTTCCTCCTTTCAAATACAATCTTATTTATGCGAACCGGAATGGTTTGGTGCTACATATTCGCCCTTATCGTTTTTTACTACTTTTCCGTTAATTACATTTGCCTTAGGTGTATAAATATCATTAATGTTCCAGCAGCCCGGCGTAGGCACTCCAATATTCTCCATAGGAACATCCAATAGGAAAGGCTTATTGCTGTCTAAAGCTTTTTCTAGAGCCGGTTTGAAAGCTTCAACCGAGTCTATACGAATTGCTTCCACCCCGTATGCCTTTGCAACCTCTGCCCAATTTGGAGAATAGGGTTTCCCGTCCGGTGTTGTGAATACCGTACCGAACCTGGTTTTATAGTGCGAATATTCCAGGCCAGCAATGGTGCCGTATGCTGAATTGTTCATAACAATCCATATTACCGGAATGTTATATTCTACCGCTGTTGCAAGCGGACTCGGATTAACTCCAAAGCCTCCGTCCCCTACAAGTGCTATTACAACTTTATCAGGCGCCGCCAGCTTGCCTCCCAATAGTGCCGATGCACCAAAGCCCATGGTGGCAAGCCCTGAACTGTGGTGAATGGTTCCGGGAACGGTAATGTCAAACTGCTGAGCTACACCATTTTTATTCCAACCTACATCAGTGAATATGACTGCATCCTCTGGAATGGTTTCTTTTATATCCTTCAGTATGCGTTGAGGTGTCATTGGGAAACGGTTATCTTCAGAAATGGCTTTGTTGGACTCTTTGAATAATTTACGGTTTTCCCTGATCATTTCTCTAAGTTCCGGTCTTTTTATTCCTTCCGGGCATAACTTCTTAGCCTCTTCCAAAATCTGAACAAGAGCTTCCTTCAAATCTGCTACAGCACCGATGCTAACTGGATAATTGCGGCCAATTTCCGCCGGGTCTATATCTATTTGAATCAATTCTGTCTTCCTCATGTCAAAGGTTACGCCGGGATACCAGCTGGAACTGTCGGCTTCTGCGAAACGGGTTCCAAGTGCAAGCAGAATATCTGCATTGGCCGTAAACTTGTGAGTAAATTCAAGTCCCCAAAACCCTGTTTGCCCAAGCATCAGTGGATGGGTATCGGAGATGCAGCCCTGCCCCATTAGTGTTCTGGATACCGGTATGTCCAAGAACTCCACCAAATCCTGTAGCTCCTTGGATGCCCCCGCCGTAAGTACTCCGCCACCGGCGTGGATAACAGGTTTCTTTGCCTCTACCAGTTTTTTTGCGATGGCTTTTGCCGCCGAAGGTGCTAAGGCAGGCCTGATTGTATTATGACTATCACGGTAAGTACGTGCAAAAAGGTCTTCTTCAATCTCTTCAGAAAAAACATCCATCGGAACAGATATGAGAACCGGTCCCGGCCTTCCGCTTTCAGCCAAGCGGAAAGCTCTGTCAAGGATTTCAGGAACTGCTTCCGGGTCATCCACTCTCCAGGCTCTTTTTACTATGGGTCTTAATATTTCGTACTGGGAAGCATCGGCATGCAAGTTTACTTCTTGATGAGGGTGCTTTCCATAATAATACCTCGGAACATCTCCAGCTATCAATACCATAGGTATGGAATCCAGTGATGCATTGCCCACCCCTGTTACGGTATTCATTATACCGGGCCCTAGATGGCATAATACAACTCCCGCTTTTTTCTTTATTCGAGCATACCCGTCTGCCGCCATAGCCGCCAACTGCTCATTTCTAAAGGAAACATACTTTACACTGCTGCTTTTTGAGAGTGCGTCCAGCATGGCAATTACCGTATGCCCGCACAGGCCAAATACATATTCAACCCCTCGACGCTCCAGGTAATCCACCATTTGCTCGGAAACTAATTTTTTCATCACACATCCTCCTTTCTATGCTTTCCCTTCTCTTTCGGGCTCGTAAAACTCACCGAACAGCTCTTCATCGCTGGGTCTGTCCTCGGGAATGGCTCTTGATACCCATGTAACATTCATGTAGTGACGTAAATGTATATTTTCAGATGTAGCATTGCCTCCCCAGGTTCCGCATCCAAGACTTGAGGTCATCGGCATTCCGTTGGTAAAAGAACCTGCATTGGATTTTGACTGGGGCTGTCTCACCATGATACGGCCTACCTTTGCTTCAAGCGCCAGCCTGTGTATATTCTCATCACTATATGAGTATATGCCCACACTATGGCCTTTTCCTCCTACTTCATGGATGGCCTTTACTATTTCTATTGCATTCTGAAAATCGCCTTCATATTTATGCACGGCTAACAAGGTCGTCAATTTTTCACG
>JAAYEV010000027.1 GCA_012728565.1 Clostridiales bacterium | reverse complement strand
TGGATAGTAGGCGTTGACGTTGACCAGTATGCAGAGGGTATATATGAAGGCGACAAGTCCATAATACTCACCTCCGCGATGAAGTGTATCGACCAGGCGGCCTATGATATGATTATGGCCGAAAGCAAAGGCCAGTTTCCCGGAGGCCAGACCCTTGTTTTTGACGCGAAGAATAACGGTGTAGGTATTCCCAAGGAAAATCCCAACCTGAGCAAGGAAGTGCAGGACAAGGTTGCGGAAATATTTGAAAAGCTTAAGAGCGGGGAAATTACCGTATCCGACCAGCAGGGGGACCTGATTAAATAGTATATATATGACAATACAGCCGGAAGAGGACAGGCTTTGCCGTCCTCTTCTTTGTTAACACGATTGTTGGTTTTAGAATGTGAGTATCAGAAACGGTAATTATCGGATTAATGTGTACAGGGAGAGGATGCCATGAAATACGTTGTGGAGATGCTGAACATCCGGAAAGAGTTTCCCGGCGTTGTAGCCAACGACGACATAAGCCTTCAGCTAAAACCCGGCGAGATTCACGCGCTGCTGGGCGAAAACGGTGCAGGAAAGTCTACCCTTATGAGTATCCTTTTCGGACTGTATACGCCGGATAGGGGTACCATAAGGGTGCGCGGCCAAAAGGTGAATATCACAAACCCCAACGTTGCCAACAGCCTTGGGATAGGAATGGTCCACCAGCATTTCAAACTGGTGCACAATTTTACCGTTACCGAGAACATAATCCTTGGCATGGAAACAAAAAAGGGCCTTGTGCTGGATATCAAGTCAGCGGCGGAAAGGGTTAAGGTCCTTTCCGAAAGGTACGGTCTCAATGTTGACCCCTATGCAAAAGTCGAGGACATATCGGTGGGTATGCAGCAGCGGGTGGAAATTATGAAAATGCTTTACCGGGACGCAGAGGTGCTCATATTCGACGAGCCAACTTCGGTGCTTACACCCCAGGAGGTTCAGGAACTTATGGGCATTATGCGCAACCTAATCGCCGAGGGCAAATCCATAATCCTTATAACCCATAAGCTGAAGGAGATAAACGCAATCGCCGACCGGTGCACCGTAATCCGCCGGGGCAAACTGATAGGTACGGTAGACGTTGCTTCCACGTCGGAGGAAAAACTGGCGGAAATGATGGTGGGACGCCAGGTAAGCTTCACCGTCCAAAAGACAGAGCGCCAGCCCGGCGAGGTGGTCCTTGACATTAAGGACCTGTCGGTGTTAAGCAGCCGCAAGGTATTGGGGCTTAAGAATGTTTCGCTGCAAGTAAGGGCAGGGGAAATTTTAGGGATAGCCGGCGTGGACGGCAACGGCCAGTCCGAGCTGGTAGAAGCGATCACCGGGATGCGGAAAGTGGAGGCCGGGAAAATATTTCTAAAGGGAACCGATATTACCAATATGCCGGTTCGAGAACGTATTAAGGCCAAGATGGCATACATACCCGAAGACCGTCACAAGCACGGCTTGATACTGGATTATTCCATAGAGAACAACCTGGTGCTTAAGGTTTATTACAATGAGCCCTTTTCCAAAAACGGGCTGTTAAACGGCGCTGCCATACGAGAGCATGCAAAAAGGGTAATGGAACAGTTTGATGTGCGCTCGGGTCAGGGGCCAGCGGCTTCCGCCCGGTCCCTTTCAGGGGGTAACCAGCAAAAAACCATAGTGGGAAGAGAAATTGACCATGACCCCGACCTTTTAATCGCAGTCCAGCCCACAAGGGGATTGGACGTGGGAGCCATTGAATATATCCACAGGCGCATTGTGGAGCAGCGGGACAGCGGCAAGGCGGTACTGCTGGTTTCGCTGGAGCTTGACGAGATCTTGAACCTTTCCGACCGGATAGCCGTAATAAACGGCGGTGAAATAATAGACATAGTGGATGCAGACAAAGTAAGCGAAAACGAGGTAGGGCTTATGATGGCCGGCGTAAAAAGGGGTGAGACCGCTTGAACTTGAAAAGGTTTATTGGCAGGGACTTTGTAACGGCGTTGGTGGCGGTGGTTCTGGGACTTTTGGCGGGGGCTGTTCTTATGGCTTTGATAGGCAGAAATCCCATTTCGGGTTATGTATACC
>JAAYEV010000026.1 GCA_012728565.1 Clostridiales bacterium | reverse complement strand
CTAAAGGGTGCTACCGAGAAAAACCTGCTTATATCGGTATCAAGCCTTGAGGGTACCGCCGGCCCCGGTGAGGCTGGCAACTACTGCATAGCCGGGCACAGGTGCCGAACCACCGGCAGGCATTTCAACAAGCTGGACCGGTTGGATGAAGGGGACATAATCGAGGTGATTACAAAGGATGCCTCGTACCTCTACGAGGTTTTTGAAAACATCATAGTTAAGCCGGAGGATACGTGGGTGCTGGCGCCCCAGGGCGAAGAAAGGCTTATAACCCTTATAACCTGCGACTACAGCGAAGAGCCCTCGCTGCGGCTCATAGTTCGGGGAAGGCTTAAAACCGAGGAAGAGGGTTCTTCTTGTGGGTGATAGAAGGCTTTATCCCGGCTGGAAGCACGGGAAAAACGAGGGCTGTATACCGGGAAAACGAAACAGCTAAACAGGGGTAAAAAAAGGCAGCGGGGGGGGGCCGCTGCTTTTTAATAAGGAGGATCTAAATTGTATAGCTTTGGGGGTATGTTCTAATATACCATTGTCGCCTCGGTCCGGTGGGTTTTGGCAAACTCCTCCGGCTCCGGGTCGAAATATTTATCCGAAGGGGAGGAAACAAACTCCCCTTTTTTTATGTATCCAGCGTCCCAGGTGGTGTCCACTATGACCCACCGCCCGTCGATGTATAGTTCGTTCCAGGCGTGAAGCTGTGCGCCCCAGCCGCCGGCATCCCTGGCGTTCCCGTATACAACCTTTGCCGGTATATTCACCGCCCGGGCCAGGGCCGCCACTACGAAGGAGTAGTCCCGGCATACGCCCTTGCCGCGTTTTATGGTTTCGCTGGCGGTGCGCATCACGTTTTCGCCTTCAAGGTATGCTTCATAGTCGTATTCTATATTGGAAGTAACCCAGCGGTGGATGGCCTGTATTTTTTCTATTTCCGTCATGCCAGGACCTATAAGCTCCTCCGCTAGGGCCTTTATGTCCTCATGGTTGCTGTCCACATAGGCGGAAGGCGCCAGGTAGCGGGTGTCCTCCGCACTGGTATTTTTCACTTCAAAGCGTATCTTACCGTCGAATCTCCTGGGGTTGTCCCCCGCCCAGACGGTATAGGTGCCCTTGCCGAACCGTAAGCTTATATTAACCTTGAAACTTCCATCCTCGGCCTTGGCCGGGTAGGTTTCCAGCTCTCCCCCCGGGCCCCTTAAGCACAGCCAGACCTCGGGAAGGTCGGTTTTCCCTTCCACCATGAGGCTTCCGTCAAAGGAAAGGCCGCTTTTGACGGGTGACGTGACTTCAATGGATGACGTTTTAAAGCCGATGCTGTAGGCGGCCTCGGCGGTCACGCCGGCGCCAAGCAGAAGGCTTGTACAAACAACAAGTATTAAGATGGTTTTTAATAATCGCCTTGACCTCATCATTTGCTGACCCCCATACAAATAAGGGAAAATAAAAAACCTGCGCGCCAGCGCAGGTAATAGTAAAACCAATATACCGGCAACTGGCTGGCATAGCGCCCGTTGGCGCTGTAGCCCCTTTAGCTTTGCGTCACCGTCTTTCGACGGCTTTGCCTTTATCTTTTTTATAGGAATGGGGACACACCGCTGCTAACGCGGGTATTCCCTTTTGCGGAATGTCCCCGATTGATAGTCTCTCGGGCCGGGACGCACCGCTGCTAAGGCGGGTATTCCCTTTTGCGGAATGTCCCCGCAACAAGAAAAACCCGCACGCCAGTGCGGGTAATATACATAATGATATACTCCGGCAGCTGGCTGGCATAGCGCCTGTTGGTGCTGTAGCCCCTCTAGCTTTGCGTCACCGCCTTTCGGCGGCTTTGCCCTTATCGGTACTCTATATACTTGTACACATATTATATACCCAATTAGAAAATATTGCAAGATTATGTAGAAAAATTTCCAAATATTTTTTTACTGCGGGCAAATAATAGAATTATAGGCAAAAAAGCTAAGAGGTGTTAACGTGACAGCGCCTAAAATGCAGGTGAAATGCGGAGTTGACAACTGCGAATACTGGAGGAACCATTACTGCACCGCAAGCGCGATTGAGGTAAATCCAATGGGGGACGGGCATGCTAAGACAAGCGAGGGAACATGCTGTACCACCTTCAAAGACAGCGGTCTCAAGGGATAAGACAAACGGGCCCTGCGGGCCCTTTGTCTCCCCGGAATTTCCTATTGCATTGGCTTTAAAAATATGCTAATATACACTATGTAACCGCCAGCGGCGGTCATATATGCGGGAGTAGCTCAGTGGTAGAGCGTCGCCTTGCCAAGGCGAAAGTCGCGGGTCCGAATCCCGTCTTCCGCTCCATTCAAACAGGCCAATTCATTAGGTCTGTTTTTTTTACATTGCTTGTTATAAATTAGCCGTTATGTTATAATGTCTTAGTCAAATCGGGCTGTAAAAGGCCCTGTACATAAATACTATATATTTGGGGACAAAAAGAGTGCCCATTGACCTTAATGACAAGGAGGAGCATATATGAATTCCAAGTTGGAGAAAATAGAGAAGAATACCGCCACACTGGAGATAGAAGTAAGCGAGGAGCAGTTTGAAAAGGGTATCCAGAAGGCATACAAGAAAAACGTGGGCCGGTTCAATATACCCGGTTTCAGAAAGGGAAAGGCGCCCAGGGTAATTATTGAGAGGTACTACGGCGAGGGCGTGTTCTACGAGGACGCGATAAACGAGGTGTGCCCCGAAGCCTACCAGGCGGCGGTGGACCAGCACAAGCTCCATCCTGTGGACCGGCCGGAGATTGACATAGTACAGCTTGAGAAGGGCAAGCCTTTCATATTCAAAGCGATTGTCACGGTAAAACCGGAGGTTGTCCTCGGCGATTATAAAGGCATAAGGGTGGAGAAAAAGGAATATCCTGTTACAGACGAAGACGTGGATAAGGAACTGGAAAACATGCGGAACGCAAACGCCAGGATGGTGGCGGTGGAAGGCAGGCCTGCAGAAAAGGACGACATGGTCATAATCGACTACAAGGGCTTTGTCGGCGAAGAGCAGTTTGAAGGCGGCACCGCCGAGAACCAGCCGCTGGTGCTGGGCTCGGGTCATTTCATCGAGGGCTTTGAGGACCAGCTTATCGGTGCAAAGGCCGGGGACAGCGTCGAGGTAAAGGTCACTTTCCCGGACGACTACCATGCGGAGCACCTGGCGGGCAAGGAAGCGGTGTTCAAGGTGGACGTCAAGGAAATAAAGGAAAAGGAACTGCCCGACCTTGACGACGAGTTTGCAAAGGACGTTAGCGAGTTTGAAACCCTTGAAGACCTTAAAAAGGATATAAGAAAAAAACTGGAGGAAAGG
>JAAYEV010000233.1 GCA_012728565.1 Clostridiales bacterium | reverse complement strand
GTTAAGCAGAGCGACGATTATTCCAAATGGCTGGAAGTGGTCAGAAGGGGTTTCTATGATAAGGGAAAAGTAGACAGCGAGGGTTTTAAAAGACTAAACAACCATGTTTACAACAGTCTGCTGGAAAATAGAAGCATATTGGGATATTTCACCGATAATGAAAGAAATACATATGGGACGTGGAATATCCTTGAACTATATCTGAAAGAGGTGATGGGAATGGATGAAAAAAGGCTGCAGCTAATAAAAAAGCTTGGCGATGAAATAGCCGAGTTTATCAGAAAAAAAGACCACGTAAAAAGGCTTACAGCCCTTGAGAATGCAGCTAATTATCATAGTTTTAGGAATGTGTTGAGGCTTATTGCCAAGGACAGGCTTATATACGGTGAACCGGAGCCCCTGTTTACCTTTGATGAGTATGTTGAAATGATATACACAGGGGACAGTGCAAACTGGAAGGAAATACAGGACCTTCTGCTATTCAGGATTTATGAAAAACTACATGACTGGCTTGTATCACTTAAACTAGACAATGAAAAAACCGATGAGGAGGATGAGATTGTATGAAAAATATCATAGGTTTCATACTGGTGGATGCGCCTCATTCAGCTCTTAATAATGCCGGAACCGATGTGGGAGCAAGGACCGATAATACCGTTGCAGTAAAGAAGATTGTAAAAAAAGGGGAGAGGGGATATGAAACCTATCCCTATGTATCAGCTCAGGCGCTGCGGTACTGGTGGAGAGATACGCTTAAGGAAAGATGCAGCTGGAAAATATCGCCGATAGAAAGGCAAAGCAAGATTGCCTTTACTGCGGCCAATCCCTTTAAGTATGACGACGATGATATATTCGGCTATATGAGAGCCCAAGGCAAAAAAGAGGGCGGTACCGTAACCAGGATATCACCCCTTAAATGCTCGCCATTAATCTCGATTTGTCCGTCTGTTCCAGTGGACGATTATGGGGTTATGGCAAGACAAGAGGGAGACCCCGTTCCCTATGAACATCAGTTCTATTCAACGGTACTGAAAGGGATTTTTTCGCTGGATATTGACAGGGTAGGAAGGTTTACATTGGAAAACAGAGCAGGTCACCTCAATATCACAGAGCACATGAAAGATGAATGGGAAAAGGCAGGGGCAAAAGAAAAGGACGGGGTAGTGGAACTGCCGGAGGACATAAGGTTAAAACGTGTCAAAGACTGCCTAAGGGTGCTTCCTTACCTGTTCGGTGGGGCAAAGCAGACTCTTCACCTTACCGACGTCACGCCCAAATTCCTTGTGCTGGGAATAATTAAAGGCGGTAATCATCCCTTCATGAATATCGGCAAAAACGATGATGGAGTACCGAAGATAGATTTTGAGGCTCTAAAAGAAGCCTTGCATGATTACAAGGATGAATTCATAGGGGATATTTATATAGGAAAAAGAAAAGGCTTCATGGATAACATGGAGGATGGTTTAAAGAATTTTGTTAACAAGATTAACGGGGACAGTAAATTTGGTCACAAGATACATAACACAACTATTAACGAAGCGGTGGACATGTTTGTTAACCAAATAAGCCTTTAGGGGTGGTAGCATGAAATGCCTGCGGATTAAAATAAGGGGGTGGACTTCCTCATTCAGGTATCCTGTATTTATAAGCGGTTTTCAACCCACGCTGCCAGTGCCCCCCCTTTCAACGGTATACGGTTTGATTTCAGCAGCCCGAGGGCAGGTGATAAAACCGGAAGAAGCGGATGTTGGCTACTTGTTCTTTAGCCAGGCAAAGGCAGTTGATGTGGAGACTGTATATGAACTTGAGGAAAAACTAAAAGTCAGTAAGACAAATATTATAAAAAGGGAAATACTGTACAACCCGGTTTTATACCTTTACACTACCTGTATGGAGATGAAGGATTGGTTTAGGAGTCCAGCATATCAACTGTTGCTTGGAAGGTCCTCGGACTTGTGCAGCGTTGAAGAAATTAAAGAAATAGACCTTGAGGAAAACCTTCAGGATATGAAGGTAGGATGCACTCTTGTACCTTTTCCCTTTAGAGGGATAAATGGAGTGCTTCAAGCACTGCCCACCCATTTTACAATGGACTTGCCGAGAAAAGCACAGGGGACCAGGATGTTTTGTATAATTGACAGGCTGATAAAGTACAAAGGTAATGAATTCTTATATGACGGTGAAATGGAATGGGGGGTATATATTCATGGGTTGGGCGGACCAAGTTAAGGCCAAGGAGGACGAAAGCTTACTGCAGCACACGGAAAATGTGTTTATGGTGTTTAGGAGTCTCCGGGAAGCATACCCGGAGGCCCCTAAAATATGCGGAGTTGACGGGCTGTTTGAACATCTTTTCTATGCCTTATTCCTGCATGACCTTGGCAAAGCGGCGCCGGGTTTCCAGAAACAACTGGAAACCGGAATGCCTTGGTATAGACACGAGATTTTATCCGCTTCTTTAATAAACGCATTAGACTATCCAGATGAATACAAAAAAGCGATATGCCTGTCGATAGTATCACACCATAAATACTTGAATGAACTAATCGAAAAGTATGCTACGTTTTTACCGGGTTCTCCTGCAAAGTCAAGGTTTATTGACAATTTACATGACCTTAAGCAGAACATGGAATACATAGAGAACATGTTTGAAATAATTGGGGATCTGGCTGAAAAATACTTGGGCTATGACCCTAAAAAGCATCATATACCTTGTCCAGAAGAGTTTGTTGACCCGTTCTCTTATTGCATAAAAGACTATAACGAGTGTATTTTGGAAGGAGATGTAAGGTCCTACCATGGACCTTATGGGCTGCTTCTAAAGGGTTTCTTAATGGCATGCGACCACCTGGCTTCCGCAGGCAAATATGAAGTAATAAAAGGTGTGGAAAGCATGGCAAGGGTTTATGATTTTCCATACCTTCGGGATATCCAGGTACGGGCCGCGAGGCTTTCCGGCGATGGAATACTGGTATCCCCTACCGGTTCAGGCAAAACGGAAGCAGCGTTATTTTGGACAGATAACAACCAGAACAAAACAAAAGGCCGAAGAGTATTTTACTTGCTGCCGTATACAGCCAGTATAAATGCAATGTACAAAAGGTTAAGCAAAGATTTTGCGCTATACGGGGATGAACTCGTTGGGCTTCTTCACGGCAGAGCTTCGTATTTTATTTACAAGAACCTTAGCGAAGAAGGGGACGACAAGTACAATGAAAAAAAAGAAAGGGTCCGTAACATTCAAAACGTTACAAAGAAAATATACCGCCCATATAAAGTAATGACACCCTTTCAAGTGCTAAAGGCTTTCTTCCGTTCCAAGGGCTTTGAAATACAGATTGCTGAAATGTGCAACGGCCTGTTTATAATGGATGAAATACATGCTTATGATGCCCATACCACTGCCTTGATTCTAAATACCCTTGAAGTTCTGAAAAAAAGGTTCAGCGCAAATTTTTTCATTATGTCGGCAACACTTCCATCATTTATTATGCAAATATTCAAATCTAGGCTGGACATAGGAGAAAACAGTTTTATTCGAATGTCTACACAGGAACTGGAAGGCTTTACCCGGCACAGGGTAAGTATTGTACCGGGCAGTGTTTTCGATAATATCGAAGCGATCAAAGACGAATTGGAAAAAGGTAAGAAGGTACTAGTTGTATGCAATACAATTAAGACTGCCCAGAATGTTTACAGAATGCTTAACGAGGCAGCGGACAGCGGGTCTTGCCTGCTGCATGGGGCCTTAATGTTAAGGGAC
>JAAYEV010000232.1 GCA_012728565.1 Clostridiales bacterium | reverse complement strand
GAAGGGCAGCCTGGCGGATGCGCTGGCCGGTGCCGATGTTTTCATAGGCGTATCTTCCGCCAACCTGGTGAGTGCCGATATGATAAAAGGCATGAACAGCGACCCGATAGTGTTTGCCCTGGCTAATCCCGTGCCCGAGATTAACCCGGACCTGGCGAAAGAGGCGGGGGCAAGGATTGTCGGAACCGGGAGGTCGGATTATCCCAACCAGATAAACAATGTACTGGCGTTCCCGGGGGTGTTCAGGGGCGCGCTGGACGTGCGTGCTACCGACATTAACGAGGAGATGAGGCTTGCCGCTGCTTATGCCATTGCAGGAGTGGTTGCGGAGGAAGACCTTAACGATGACTATATAATCCCAAAACCCTTTGACCCGCGGGTTGCCCCGGCGGTGGCAAGGGCGGTGGCAAAGGCAGCAATGGACAGCGGCGTGGCGAGGGTTAAGGTGGACCCGGAGAAAATTGCTCAAAGGACCAAAGAGATGCTTGAAAAAACCTTTTCTTAAAGAATTAACCCGGCACAGGTCATATGTGCCGGGTTTGAAGCTGTAGGCTATTTTATGCTGTACTCTTCCAGCGTGGAGGTAACCGTCATACCCTCGGACAGGAACTCCCTCTTAACAAGTCCTATCCCTTCCTTGTAGTACTCGTACATGACCGAGTGTTCGGTGGTGATTTCAATCTTTATGCAGCCCTCGAATTCCCCGGCCGGTGTATCCACCACCGCATCGGTTTCAACTATTTCCCTTGTTCCGTTTGATGTCTCCCATTTTGTACCCGCTTCAAGGGGCGCTTTTATAAGTACCAGGTTATCGTTGTTCTCCTCGTCAAGGAGGTTGTTCCCGTCGTATTCTTCTCCCCGGAAGAAGGTGCGTACTATTTCGCCTTCTCTAAACTCAAAGATCGATGCGCTTACGGTTCCGCCGTTGTTCTCAGAAACCTGGGCCCTGTTCCCGTCTACATACAATACTTCGCGGCTGAAGGAAGCGTATTCCATGCCATCCCCGAGGTATTTCCAGGTGCTGCCCTCGGTCAGCGGGAAATAGTCCTTAAGGCTTAACACCTCTGGTTCTTCCTCTTCGGTGCCTTCTTCATCATGTTGAACGCCGGTTTCAATTATTACCATCCTAAGGTCATTGTCCCAGTCCACGTTTGCGCCCAGCGTTTCACTGACAAATCTTACCGGTACAAAGGTGCGGTCGTTTACAAGCTTTGCTGCAACGTCCAGCTCCACCGTCTGCTCAACGGGTGTACCGTCAACGGTTTTAACCACCTTCGCGGTGTTTTCACCAATTACAAGCCGGATATTCACACCCTCGGCGGCAACGCTTACGGTGCGTGTCTGTCCATCCCATTCAACGTCTGCGCCCAGCCCCTCCATTACTCCGCGTAGGGGTACAAGAACACGGTCGTTTTCTATGAAAGGATGGACGTCAAAGGAAAGCATCTCGCCGTTAAGACTAACCCTAACTCCCGGGTCACCGACTGCTGCAATGTCCACCGCCGTTAAGGCATCAACTTCCACATCCGGCTCGCCGGCTGCAAGCGGCAGCGTAACCGCCTGCTGTCCTTCAACCACCTTTACCATATCGCTGCCGAATATTCCGTAGAGATAGCCTGCGTATTCCTCACTGTAAGGCGTTATTCCTATTTCTATAAACCCGTCCCGGGGGCCGGTATGGGTAACGCCGAAACCTTGAAGCCGGATTTCATCGGCGTGGTCCTCGAATACGTATTTGTCAATCTCCCTGTGCTTTTGGTACAGTTCCTCGCTTGGGTAGCCCAGCTGCCGCCAGTCGGTGTTAACAGCCCTGTCCTCCGGGGTCAGGTCCGAAACCGGCGTATCCGGGCCCATATCCATAAGCTGCTTTTCCTGATATGCAGGTGCATCCCTGCCAACGTCAGCGGCCAAGGCTGCACCCGACGACAACAGCGCCAGGCACGTAATTGCAATAAACACTCTAAATAACTTTG
>JAAYEV010000025.1 GCA_012728565.1 Clostridiales bacterium | reverse complement strand
ACCGGGGCCTTGCCCTCACCGCCGCCGTGCGGGTGGTCAACCGGGTTCATGGCGGAACCCCTGACGGTAGGCCTAATTCCAAGGTTTCTCTTCCTGCCGGCCTTACCTATGGTGATGTTCTCGTGGTCAAGGTTTCCTACCTGTCCCACCGTCGCCCTGCACTCCTGCCTAACCATTCTAACCTCTCCGGAAGGAAGTTTGATCTGCGCATAATCCCCTTCCTTCGCCATAAGCTGAGCCGAGTTGCCGGCGGCCCTTACCAATTGGGCTCCCTTCCCGGGCTTTAATTCAATGTTGTGTATTACGGTACCTACCGGAATGCTGGAAAGGGGCAGCGCGTTGCCCGGTTTTATGTCCACATCCTCGCCGGATACCACGATGTCTCCCACGTTTAGTCCCAAAGGTGCGATTATATATCTTTTTTCGCCGTCCGCGTAATTTAAAAGCGCAATATTCGCACTTCTGTTGGGGTCATACTCGATGGTGGCAACCCTTGCCGGTACCCCATCCTTGTCCCTCTTAAAGTCTATAATCCTGTATTTTCTTTTATGTCCGCCTCCCCTGTGACGAACAGTTATCCTGCCGTGTACGTTTCTGCCTCCGGACTTTTTCAGGTCGGTCACAAGGGATTTTTCCGGTTTGTCGGTAGTAATCCCAGAATAGTCCAAAACGGTCATATGTCGTACTCCCGGGGAGGTGGGCCTGAATTTTTTAACCGCCATTGCGTTTCCCTCCTTACGTTTACATTCCCTCGAAGAACTCTATTTTTTTACTGCCCTCGGCAAGCTTTACAAAGGCCTTCTTCCAGCTTGCCTTCCTACCGATGTTTCTGCCCATCCTTCTCATTTTGCCCATGTAATTTACAACATTAACCCTTTCCACCTTCACATCGAACAGCTCTTCCACGGCCTTCTTAATTTCTATTTTGTTAGCCTTTTTGTCTACCACAAAGGTGTACTTGTTCTGTTCCATGTCCCTCATGCTTCTCTCTGTGACAATAGGCCTTATAACTATATCCTGGGGAGCCTTCATTTCCCGTACACCTCCTCGACTTCCTGCACCGCATCCCTGGTTATTAAAAACGTATCATATTTCAATATGTCATATACGTTAAGGCTTCCCGCAAAGGCTGTTTTTACCCCGGGGATGTTTCTTGCCGACTTTGCTACCACCTCGTCTCCGCCCTTGACCACAATCAATGCCTTTTTATCAACGTTAAGATTCTTAAGCATGGCGGAAATAAACGCGGTCTTGGGCTGGTCCATAACAAGGCTGTCCAATACCATAATCTCATTGTTGGCCGCCTTCGAGCTCAGGGCCGAAAGCATGGCCTGCCTGCGCATCTTCTTAGGCAATCTTTGTGAATAATCCCTGGGCTTGGGGGCAAAAACCACTCCCCCTCCCGTCCACTGCGGCGAGCGGATGCTGCCTTGTCTTGCCCTGCCTGTGCCTTTTTGCCTCCAGGGTTTTCTGCCACCGCCCCTTACTTCCGCCCGGGTCTTTGTAGACTGGGTACCCTGTCTCTGGTTGGCCAGGTATACCTGCACCGCCTGATGCAGCAGCGGCTGGTTCACCTCGGCGCCAAAAATCTCATCCTTAAGGTCTATTTCCCCTACCTGCTTTCCTTCTGTATTATAAACTGCTACTTTAGGCATTACCTTTCCTCCTTTCTACAAGCCTTCTTATGCTTTGACAGAATTCCGTATAACCAGTAAGCCGCCTTTGGGTCCCGGCACCGCACCCTTTAAAAGCATAAGATTGTGCTCCGGGTCCACCTTTACCACTTCAAGGTTCTGTACTGTAACCCTTTCGCCGCCCATTCTTCCCGGCATCTTTTTGCCCTTGAAGGTTCTTGACGGGGAACTGGTCCCACCCATAGAACCTACTCCCCTGTGGTACTTTGAGCCATGGGCCATGGGACCGCGTCCTTGACCCCATCTTTTGATAACGCCCTGGAAGCCTTTACCTTTGGAAGTCCCTGCCACATCAACTTTTTCGCCTTCCTTGAACGTATCAACCTTTATCTCCTGGCCCACTTCGTAATCCTCGGGATTTTCTATTCTAAACTCTCTTAGAACCCTCTTGTACTCAACCCCGCCCTTGTCAAAGTGACCCTTTATGGGCTTGTTGACTCTTGCCGGTTTTACATCCTCAAACCCCACCTGTATTGCCGAGTACCCGTCACTTTCAACGGTCTTTTTCTGTACCACCTTTACGGGTCCCGCCTTTATTACGGTAACCGGTATTATGTTTCCGTTCTCGTCGAACACCTGTGTCATACCCAGTTTCCTTCCCAGAATACCTTTCACCATCTGTTGCACCTCCAATATTATTAGCGGATTATCCCCTTTTTTGGGAACAATCATAATATCCTACAGTTTAATCTCTATATCCACACCGGCGGGCAGGTCAAGCCGCATAAGCGCGTCCACCGTTTTGGGATTTGGATTGTGAATGTCTATTAGCCTTTTGTGAGTCCTTATCTCGAACTGTTCCCTCGAATCCTTGTACTTATGGGGAGCCCGAAGTATTGTTACAACATCCCTTTCGGTGGGCAGCGGTATGGGTCCCGATACCTTGGCGCCTGTTTTTTTCGCAGTATCAACTATTTTGGCTGCGGACTGGTCAAGGGCCGAATGGTCAAAGGCCTTCAGTCTTATCCTGATTTTTTGTTTCGCCATCAAATTTACCTCCTTAAAATCGCACGTTTTTGTTTACGCGCAACCCGGTCTCATATACACTCATCCAGGCGTTCTGAAGTTTTTTTTAAATAAGTGCATACAAAACCAAAGTCGCCCCATTCTAGATGTGGACATACTCCTTGGAAATTTCCCGGAAACTTCCGGCAACCTTCCATATCATCGCTTGCTTGCTGCAACTCTTTTATTTTATTATAACAAGCAAAAATTATCAATACCTATTTAATCGGCAGCTGCCGGCCGGTAAATCACAGGCCCCGGCAGGTACCAGCTGCTGGACGCCTCCGGTCGGCATCCGGCGGGGGCCTGGGAAAACCGGGGGCCTTTCGGCCCCTTCAGGCTCTCCCAACCGCTTTGTGCCAACCGTTTTCACAAGCAGCCTGACCGCTGCCCGTGCCGTAGGTCAGGTACGGAAATCAAGCCCCTTGTCTTACTCCAGTACCTTGGATACTACCCCTGCTCCTACTGTCCTTCCGCCTTCCCTTATGGCAAATCGGATACCCTCTTCTATAGCTATAGGGGTTATCAGCTTTATCGTCATGGTGATGTTGTCACCGGGCATGCACATCTCCACACCCTCCGGCAAAGTTATCGTACCGGTT
>JAAYEV010000231.1 GCA_012728565.1 Clostridiales bacterium | reverse complement strand
GCATAAAAGAATACGGCTGGACCAATCCGGTACTGGTATCGGCGGATGGTTATGTGCTTGCGGGCCATGCCCGGTTAAAGGCGGCAGAAAAAGCCGGCATTGAAGAGGTGCCGGTTATTTATTTGCCACTAGAAGGTGCGAAAGCAGATGCATATTTGATTGTCGACAACCGGCTACAGGATGAGACTGACTGGGACTATGAAAAACTCGAAGATTTACTGCAGGAACTGGACGCCGGGGATTTTGACCTAGAACTTACTGGTTTTGATATGGATGAGATAGAGGACTTAATGACCCAGACAAGGCCGACGGTAGAAGAGGACGATTTTATTGGAGAAATACCGGATGAGCCTAAAACTAAACGAGGCGACATTTTCGCGCTTGGTAAGCACAGGCTTTTGTGTGGCGATAGCACGCTGCCTGGTGACTGGGAGAGGTTAATGTCCGGGGAAAAAGCCGTGCTTGTGGTAACAGATCCACCTTATAACATGGGGTACGAGGGCGCAGGAAGAACTCCGAAGGCAAAGCGAAAGGCAAACAGGATCAAAAACGATAATCTAAGCGACGAGGACTTTAGTGATTTCCTGTTGAGATCGTATAAGAATATTTACGATCATCTTGTGGACGGCGGCAGTTTCTATATTTTCTATAAAGAAAATGGGACCGGTGTATTTATAAAAAATCTTGCTGCGGCTGGCCTGGTTTTTAAGCAGGAGTTGATTTGGGTAAAAAGTCAGCTTGTGCTGGGAGGCGCCAAATACCAAAACATTTATGAACCGTTTTTGTTTGGATGCAAAGGCGATTCGGTAAAGCGATGGTATGCCGACAGGCGAGAGCGAAGCGTGATTGAAAGCACGGACTATATGAGCGAGGCTGAGCTGATTGAAGCGATACGCGAGCTGCAGGGCGCGCTTGAGTGTGATATTGTGCGCGAGAAGAAAAACGCTGTGAATGACCTGCATCCGACAATGAAGCCGCTCAGGCTCTTGGGACGGCTGATAGGAAACAGCAGCTTGCCCGGGGATATCGTTGTGGACTGCTTTGGCGGCAGCGGAAGCACTATGATGGCCTGCGAACAACTAAAACGAAGATGCTATATGATTGAGTACGAGCCTAAATACTGCGACGTAATAATTGACCGTTGGGAAACGCTGACGGGAGAAAAGGCGGTGCTGCTGGATAAACAAATTGATAAAACCTCTTGACTTTGTATAACAACTGTAATACAATTAAGATAATAAAAAAGGAGGAGGTTTTATCTATGACAAGAGTCAAGTACACGGCAATGATGGAAGGACTAGTCGCCACGATTAAGGAAATGGCGCTGGTCGGTGGCCAAGACGATAGGGTGCGCGAGCTGGTAGACCTCGTGGACGACCTGCAGGAATTCTGGAACGGCGACGAAGAATTCACTCGATTTGATTACAGCATTAGCGCAAAAGAGGCGGCCAGGCTATGAAATCGGTGTTAATAGCCGTAAGGGTTCCGGAGGCGGTAAAGAAAAAAGCGGAATCGAAAGCAAAGAAGCTGGGATATATAAAGCCCAGCGGCGAAGCAAACCTAAGCGAGTATATAAGAAACTTAATAATCAACGACCGGCGATAGCAAGCCGGTTTTCTTTTGGGCGAAGGCGGTGATAGCGGAATGAGGCGGGTCTTTATATCGCATCCATATAAGGACGACCCGAAGGGAAACAAAAAGCTGGCAGATACTATCTGCAGAGAGTTAGAGGAGAGGGGCGACATTCTCCCAATAAGCCCTTTGCACTTATTTAGCTTTATGGAGGATGACCTCCGGAGAGAAGAAATACTCCAGGTGTGTTTCAGGCTTATAGATATATGTGATGAGGTTTGGGTATATGGGGACAGCGAGGGCTGCAAGAAGGAAAGGGAATATGCCCTTTCCCGAGGGAAAAAGGTTTTAAAAAAGCGTGGTGATTAAAGTGGCAAAAATAAATTTGAGCGAAAAGGCAAAAGAGATACTGGAGCTTGCTCAAAAACAAGGCGTAGAACAAAATTTTTTATTTGTAACAACATTTAAACGATACCAAGTGCAGCTTAAAATATTACACGATCTTGAAATCAAATTAAACGAGATGGGCGCACTTGTGACAAAAGAATATGTGAAAGGTAGGGCTAATGTCTACACAAACCCCGCAATAAACTCATACAACAAAACAGCCGACAGCGCCAACCGAACGGCATCAACCCTAATGAAAATAATTACGCAATTAAAAGATGTGAGCTTGGAGGTAGATACAGACTGGGAAATGTAGCTAGCAAAATTGAACGGAGGTGGTGACAATGTAAATGAAAGCTAGACTTAAAAATTATCACCCGTATATAGACCGATACATGGATGATTGCCGCAGCGGAAAAAATATTGTCGGCAAAGACATACTGGCGGCGATGGATTACGTTGAGGGAAAACTGAATGACCCAGATGTGTTTATCGACACAGAAAAAATAGATAAAGCTGTTGAATTGATGGAGAGATACTTTGAAATCTCTCTTTTTGATTGGGAGCTT
>JAAYEV010000230.1 GCA_012728565.1 Clostridiales bacterium | reverse complement strand
CAATATCCTCCCTGAACTTCATTTCCGCAGCACTGGCGGGCATCACGGCGGCAAAGAACACCAATGACGCCACCAGGTATCCCATGGTAATCTTGGCAATGTTACTCTTTTTCATAAACATCAGTTTTTCCCCCCTGACTTGGATTTGCAACACTTTTATCCTTTGTTTAACTCGCGCTTGACACGTCTTCATTTGCCTACATCGGTATCACCTCCCCTACAAATGCGGGCCATCCTCTTTCGAAACCCATTATACGGGGTAGGTGTTACCTAACTTTTACCAACAATTAAAAATGTTTGTCCGATATGTTAACAAGTGTTACAAAAAGAAATACCCCCGGTAATTCCCACCGGGGGTGCCCTCCTATTCCTTATTAAAGATTGGAAACCCAATGCTGAATGTCGTTCCCTTTCCCAACTGGCTCTCCATGTCAATCCTGCCTCCCTGCAGTTGAACCAGTTTTTTCACAATCACAAGCCCCAGTCCGCTGCCCTTTTCCTGCATGCTGCTGTCGCGCCGGTTTTTGGCCCGGTAGAACCTGTCCCAAATATGCGGCAGGTCCTCGGGCGGTATACCGATACCATCATCCTTAATGGTTAATACAACCTCATCCGTTCCGGCTTCCACACCAACCCTTATGTTCCCGCCTTCGGTTGCCATTATCGCATTCTTCAAAAGGTTCCTTATTATCTGCTCCATCCGGTCGACATCCCCTAATACAATGGCTTTTTCCGCTTCCTTCTCCACCAGGATGGAGTTGTTTCTTCCGGCAGCCACCGCCTCCATGGATGCAACTACGCCCTTGACGAGGGCCGTCAGGTCAAGGGGAAGCTTCTCAACGGTAATACTGCCGCTTTCCAGGCGGCTCAGTATCATTATGTCGTCCACCAGCCTGCTAATATGAACCGTTTGAGTGTATATGGTATCCAGATACCTTTTCATTAAAGCCTCATCCTGCACCATCCCGTCACGTATTGCCTCGACAAAGCCCTGGACCGCGGTTAGGGGAGTACGCAGCTCATGGGACGTCTCCGCGAACAGCCGGGCCCTTTCGGATTCCATGCGGCGGCTTTCAGCTTGTATTTCCTGCATCCTAATGGTTAGTTTATTAAGCTGGCCTGCGAGAACGTGAATTTCATCCAACGGCTGGTTCTCGTCGCTTAACACAAAGCTTCCCCTGCTTATCTCGGTCACGGTGGTGGCAAGCCGCGAAATGGGCCGGGAAATATGCATTGCCAGGTAAACCGAAACAAAAATGATGACAACAAGGGCAACAATGCCGCCTATAACAAGGTGCAGCCTATTTTTACTAAGGGCCAGGTCCAGGTTGGCGGGTTTGGCCTCCAGCAGTATCCCGTTTTCAATGTTGTCTTTGGTATTGCCCATGGGAACGGTCACAATAAAGACCGGCTGGCCGGTTTCATCGTCCACCGTCCGTGTAACCTTGGTCTCGCCTTCTTTGATGATTCTTACTAATTTTCCGTCCACCTTGCTCCCGGGCACCAGCTCCTGCTCAGCCGAGGTGCCAACAATGTTCCCTTCCATGTCAAAAACCGTTATCCTTGTGTCGAATATATCGGCAAGCAGTTTTAAGGTCTCCTGCCTGCTCCGGACTTCGTCCTCTTTACGCTCGTCGGGCAAAGTGCTCCATTCCCGGTCGGGCTGCTGCAAAAGGGCGAAGTTGACCCGCTTGGCCTTGCGCAGCAGTTCCTGCTGCACCTGGTCATAGGTTGCCTGTTTCACTGCAAAGTTTGAAAGCGCAGCCAGAGCGGTAAGGACTATTACAAAGGTTATCACATTGGTAAACAATATCCGGGTATAAATATTCTTATTGAATTGCTCCTGCACAACGCGTTTAAGCCTGCCGCCGGCCCTGCGCAAAAACCCCGGCACGGCACGCATCACCGGCTTAATTTTCCCCCGGACCTTTTTCAGATATGTAATCAATGTTTATCGTCCCCCTCCTTAACCGGAGGCGTAAACTGGTAACCAACACCCCAAACGGTTGTCAGGTATTCATGGGCCAGGGGTGAGAGCTTTGCCCTCAGCCTACGGATATGCACATCCACCGTTCGCTGGTCGCCGAAGTAGTCGTATCCCCAGACCGTCGTCAGCAGTTCTTCCCTGGTGAAAACCCTCCGCGGGTGCTGGGCCAGGTGATACAGCAAGTCGAATTCCTTGGGTGTAACCTCCTTTTCCTCACCGTCAACCAGCAGTCTCCTGGTATTCGCCTGGATTTCCAGTCCCGGGTATTTTATTTTCCAGCCGCCCGCCGCATCATTCATCTGGGTGCGGCGCAGTACCGCTTTAATCCTCGCCACCAGTTCCCTTGGGCTGAAGGGCTTGGACACGTAGTCATCGGCCCCCATTTCCAATCCCAGTACACGGTCCGCTTCATCTCCTTTAGCCGTCAGCATGATAATGGGGGTCATGCGTATATCTCTTAGTTTACGGCATAGGGTAAGCCCGTCGTTACCCGGAAGCATTATATCCAGTATAACCACATCGGGGTTCTCCCTGTCGAAGGTGGGCAGCACCGAATCGCCATTGTCAAGCCCCACCACCTGGAAACCTTCCCTCTCCCCGTATAATTTAACCAGCTCCAGCACGTTTTGGTCATCATCCACCACCAAAACCTTACCAAGATACGCCATAATTCCCCTCCTTGTACAGCCTTTGATTTGATGTTATCATACCGGTTGGT
>JAAYEV010000229.1 GCA_012728565.1 Clostridiales bacterium | reverse complement strand
CGGCAGGAAGGTATACCGATTTGCAGGTAACCAGGGAGCTTGAGATACTGGCCACAGCCCCCGAAACGGGACGGCGGGTGGAGGCGGAGATACTAAGCGGCGGCACCGTCGACCAACTGTATTTTGCCCTGAGGATTGCAGCCTCCGACCTTGTGTCCGGTGGCAGTAAGCTTCCCTTATTCCTGGACGACAGTTTTGTGCAGTACGACCGCCGGCGCCTGGAGAACGTAATGGGGTACCTCCTTGAGGAAGCAAAGGAAAGGCAGATAATCCTTTTTACCTGCCACGGCAGGGAAAGAGAGGTTGCAGATGCCCTGGGAGGAGTATATAATTACTTGGTAATAGACTAGAACTAAGAGCTGTGGAGGGAAATAAAAGGATGAATCTTGACAGGGGGCATTTTACCGCCCTTGCCACCGGAATTGTATGGGGTACTTCGGGGTTTTTCGTAAGGACGCTGTATGACGCGGGTTTTACGCCCCTCCAGGTGTCCACGTACCGCACCACGTTAATGGCTGCCGCCACCGCCCTTATTATCCTCCTTTACGACAGGAAGCTTTTATATGTCAGGAAGAAGGACCTAAAGTACATAATACCCATGGGCCTGTTCGGCACCGCCCTGGGGTACATCACATACAGCTACGCGATGAAGTACACAACCCTTGCCATTGCCTCAATGCTCACATACACAAACCCCGTTTACACAACGCTGCTGGCGGCGGTGATTTTTAAAGAAAAAGTATATAGGGGCAAGGTAGTCGGGCTTGTGCTGCTATTAACCGGCTGCTCGCTGCTGGTTAAAGTGTACGACGCGGCCTTTTTTGACCTGAATGCTTTTGGAATAGCAAACGGCCTTTTGACCGGATTTTTCGTGTCAATCTCCGCCCTGTTCGCCAAAAGGGTGACCAGGGACTACCAACCCATCACAACGGTGTTTTACAATTTTGCCGTGGGGGCGCTGTTCCTTAACGCCTTTTCATACCCATGGGATAAGCCGGCGGCGGTCATAGGTATCGGCGAGGTGTTGGCCTTTGCGTACCTGGCACTGTTTCCCGGGGTGTTGGCCTTTTTCCTGTACATGTACTCGGTAAAGAGGATAGAGGTAAGCCAGACCGAGTCCTGTGTCTCAATTGAACCGGTCATGGCGGGGGTACTGGGATTCTTGTTGTTTAATGAAACCTTTGACACAATGCAGTTTGTTGGTGCGGCGATAATCCTGCTGGGAGTGCTAGTGTTTAACGATGCGTGGGGACTGGAAAAGCGCAGGGCCGGGGACGTGCAGGGAAATTAAAGTCTCACCGGTACCGCTGGCCCCAAAGCTCGGGACCAAGGTTGTCCTGCCAAGGTTGGTGCAGCTTATATTGCCGGCATTATCCGCGGCATTTATATAAAGAAGCGCTAAAGGGCGCGCTACAGCAGCGGTGAAAACAGCCGGGCGGTGGCTTCCGCCAGGTGCTTTCGAAGCGGCCTTTCGTTCCACGTCTCCGGGTCTATCTCCACCGAGTGTTTCAGGTCCCTGAAAAAGTCCTCCTCCAGGGTTCTCACCACTTCCTCGTCGTATACAATGGCGTTTACTTCGAAGCCCAGGTGCAGGCTCCTAATGTCAAGGTTGGCGGTGCCCACCGACGCCACCCTGTCGTCAACCTGTATGACCTTGGCATGGATGAAGCCCCGGTTGTATTCGTATACCCTTACCCCGGCCTCCATTAATTCCTGGTAATAGGACCGGGACGCCCAGTGCACTATTTTTTTGTCCGGTACCCCGGGCACCAAAAGCCTAACGTCCACCCCCGACAGCGAAGATATCTTCAGCGCGGTAAGCAGGCTCTCGTCCGGGATGAGGTAGGGCGTGGTGATGTACAGCTTGTTCCGGGCCATGGATACCAGCCGCACGTACAGCTTTTGCATGGAATCCCACTTGGAGTCCGGGCTGCTGGCCACTATCTGTATCGGCTTTGGAGTGGTTACGTTATGGGCCGGGAAGTAGTCGGAGCAATCTATGCCCCTGCCGGTGGCCGATGTCCAGTCCTGCAGGAATATGGCCTGCAGCGAATATACCGAATCCCCCTCAAGCTTAATATGAGTATCCCGCCAGAAACTGAAGGCCCTGCTCTTTCCCAGGTACTCGTCCCCGATATTTAACCCGCCCAGGAAACCCACCCTGCCGTCCACTATAAGGATTTTGCGGTGGTTCCGGTAATTGGTCCTGTAGTCCAGGAAGGGAAACTTTATCGGAAGGAACACCTCGATTTCGCCTCCGGCTTCCTTCAACGGGTCGAAAAATCCCTTGGTGAGTTTTAGGCAGCCCACGCCGTCGTACAAAACCCTTACTTCCACTCCGTGCTTTGCCCTGTCTATAAGTATTTCCCTGATATGCCTGCCCAGCTTGTCGTCCCGAATTATGTAGTATTCCATGTGTATATGGTGCTTGGCCTTTTTAAGTTCTTTAATAATCTCCCGGAAGGTGGAGGGGCCGTTGGTGAGCACCCGGGCGTTGTTGCGGTACTGCACCGGCATTGCACCGGCGTTTTCAATCAGCGCGGACAGCCTGGGGCAGGGCAGCGTTATGCCCCGGGGCGGAGTTTTTGGCTGGTTTGCCTTAAGAATGCTGCTGCACCGTCCGAAGTCGGGCAAATCCTTGTAAACCCTGTCCCGGCGGATATCCCTGCCAAAGAAGGTGTACAGTATGTACCCGCCTATGGGGAAGGCTATGAATATAAGCAGCCAGGCGATGGTCTTGTAGGGGTTCCTTTTTTCCATAAGGATAACCACCGCGATGAGGAATAAGTCTATTAAGAAAATGACCACTATAACCCTCCAGGTAAGCTGGAGCGGGTTAAGGCCCATGTTCAGGAAATAAGACCCGAAGGCTACCGCTATAATCAATATGAAAAGCGCAAATACAAAGCTGTTCCGCTTCATGCCCCTTCGCCCTTTCCGATAATACTTACAAGCGCCGTCCGGTGAAGCACATATCTCTGCTTGCCCGCCACCGGGGGAGCATATATCTTTAGTTGCCCGCCGTCCGGGAGAGAGCGCTTCTCTGTATGTCCGCTGCCGCCGCCGCTTCCCGGCAGGGCCCGCATTCCCGTCGGTCCGCTGCCGGAGAGAATAACCGGCCCCACCCGCACGAGGCAGCATCATTGAGTATCATTATATTAACATATATTCCCCCTTTGTGCTGCCAAATATCATGGCATATGTTGTAGATGCAGCAGTATAGTTGGCAAATCATCCGGGAATTTGTTGGAAAGTTTTTACACCCGGCTGGAGGTATGGGAAGCGGCCGTGTATAAATTGTATATGGAAAGCTAAGGACGGGCCGCTATCCCGCGGCACAGGGCAGTTGCCTGGACTGTGTTCTGCGG
>JAAYEV010000228.1 GCA_012728565.1 Clostridiales bacterium | reverse complement strand
GAATTAGGGGAATGGTCCTAAGGCGAGAAGGGATAAGGGTTTGAGGGAAAGTCGTTTGGAGCGGAGTTTATTTTAAATATACACTTAACAGTTATTCTCCCTTTTTTTATGTGTCGGGAAGGAAATGATGACCAGGACAAGAATGATAACAAATGGAACGGTATGTGCTGTTTTCGGCGAGACCATCCAACTGGGCATGGGCGGATATTTGCTGCCGGAATTTTCCGCATGTTAGACAGGTCAATTTACCCTAACGGGGCCGGGCCTGCACAAGTTCGAATGGGTGGAACCATGACGGAGGGGATACCGTCTAAACTGGCAGCAAATAAAAGAGGGTGGGCTGTATGAAGCGGAAGAAAATATTAACGTTAATCCTGGTTTTGGCAATAATGCTGGCGGGTTGCTCCCAGGCCGGAGCCAACCTGGAAGCGGCAGATGCAGAGCCTATGGTATTTGAAGCAGGAGATGAAAACTTCGCTATTAAAACCTACATCAATAAGCTGGAATTTGATGAGGGTGAGGAGATTAAGCTGCACTCTACCATTGAGTATATAGGCCAAAACGAAAGCATCGCGATTTGGTCGGGGGAGCCTTACTTTCACCATTTGATACATGACGGCGACAAGTATATAAATAGCGATATTGTCCTGGGTATATTAAAGGAAACGGTTTTAAAGAAAGGCGAAGTCTATACGATACCCTTTTCCAAAAGCGGTGGGTTCACCCGGGAAGACCCGGATGCGGAGTTCTGGGAGAAGTACTTCTCGGAGAAAGAGCTGAGGCTGCCCACCGGGGACTACACCTTTACGGCGGTAACGGATTTTTGCCTGGACATGGACCAGGAGGAAAAAGTAACGTTAAGAACAGAGTTTAAAGTTAAAGTAAAATGATTACAGGGCTAAATAGTACAGGGCTCTAATTTGAGTTAGTAATTCCGATGATAGGAAAGCCCCGGCTGGCCCAAGTCCGACTGTTCCGGCAAAACACAGGCGCAAAAATAAAGGTAAGTCTTTAAACCAGTAAAGTATATATTATACGGGGTGTAATAAGATGAAAAAACCAGTTGTGTACGCCGTTGTAATTATTGCTCTAATTGTGTTGTTCTCCGGGTGCTCTGTACTCCAAACGGAAAAAGGTGATTCTGAACCAAAAAAGATAGAATCCATACCATTTCTCAAGGACCAATTATATGCTGTGGCGTATTTAGGGTATAATGAAATAGGTGAACTTTCATTTTATATACAAGAATATTTAGACAGCGAAAATATACCTATTCATTATATATCAAAAGGAGAATATTATCTTGTAATACCTAGGTATTCAAATATGTCATTATCATTGTATAAAAATGATATCCAAACGATGGATTCAACATTAATATTTGAAGAAAAAGAATGTCGTCCGTTTATAATTCAATGTAATGTGAGCGATATTTTTCCGGATGCAACAATTCGCTTTGCTTATAACGATGAAACCATTGAATTTTCACCATATATCTCATTAAAAGATGGAACGGTTGTGGTTGGAGACAGAGGTATAAATATAACAAAATAGGTTTTGGCCGCGGCGTCCAGCCGCGTATTTTTTATAGCATATGATTTGGGTATTGGTTCATATTGATAGGATTATGTGCGAAAAAAATTAAACAGAAACATTTTGCTATGGTGTACCGAACAATAAAAAACAACAGAGTTGGTTGACATCTACGGATAAAAAGCATAGAATGAAATAGAAAATTGAATAAAATCTCGGTAGGCGAGGCTACTACAAGGATACGGGTTGCTGCCGTAAAAGAGTGGAAACACTCTGCACTGGTAAGCAGGTTTTGCCGAACAGAGAAGGCTTAATCTAATGCGACTTCATTGCCTTGTAGAGCCAAAACTTGAACGGGGAAGTCTTACATTAATGCCTTCGTCATGTTCAAGTTCGGCGAAGGCTTTTAGTATTCGGAGGTGAGAAGAATGGAATCTGGCAGTGATAGTATGGTCTATGGAGAAAAAAGCATATATTATTATAGAAAAAATAGAACTATAACTGTCAAACTCTATTCTTCTCTAATAAGAGTTTGTTAAATATTATGATTCAAATTCTGTTTTTTCATATATGCTTTTCTTTGAGAACAAATCTCCATTACCACCCATGACAGTTTCTTTGATAAAGGCAGTTTACAGGACTATTTGATTTGAAACTTAAACAAAATAATCGTTTTTTATAGGTTAAAAGCTTATTTGTTAATCTTTAGTTTCTCATCGCTTTTTTGGAACGTTCTTAGCTATTATTTTGTTTTGTAAATGATTAAAGAAGGTGGAGGTGGTAGTTATGGATTTTGACCCTTTACCCAGTAATTTTAATGAAAAAAGGAATAATAAATTTTGGGCCATAACTACCAATCGGGTAGTGTGGCTCTGTCAAAGGGGAGCTACAAAATGAAAGAAATGATTCTCAATCTTATTGAGAAGGGTAAATATGCTGATGTAAGAAAAGAAATCGTTGACATGAATGTTGTTGACATCGCACAACTTTTTGAAGAGTTAGACAAGCAGAAACTATTAGTGGTATTAAGGATACTGCCTAAGGATATGGCATCAGGTGTTTTCTCTTATATACCTAATGAACTAC
Source organism: Clostridiales bacterium (assembly GCA_012728565.1). Classification (GTDB taxonomy): domain Bacteria; phylum Bacillota; class Clostridia; order Ch29; family Ch29; genus JAAYEV01. The sequence goes on along the minus strand of JAAYEV010000228.1, from coordinate 48,542 downwards.
AAAAATATATAATTGAATCTATTACTGATAAGGAAATCAAGAATATTTTCGATAAACTATTTTTTGATGATACAATTGACTTTTTAGAAGAAATGCCGTCAAACATAGTAAAGAAGGTTCTTAAGAATACAGATGAAGATACAAGAATACTTATCAATCAATTCTTGAACTATCCTGAGAATTCAGCTGGAAGCATAATGACTATAGAGTTTGTTGACTTAAAAAAGGAAATGACAGTAAAACAAGCAATACAGCACATTAAGGAAACAGGGGTAGACAAGGAGACAATTTATACTTGCTATGTTATTGACAATAATAGAAAACTTGAAGGTGTCATATCAACTAGAAAACTAATATTAAGTGAAGATACGACAATAGTTAGAGACATTATGGAAAAAGATGTTGTGTATATTAACACTTATGATGACCGGGAAAAAATCACATCATTATTTAAAAAATATGACTTCCTTTCAATGCCTGTAGTTGATAGCGAATGTAGGTTAGTTGGTATAGTGACAGTAGATGACATTGTAGATATTATAGACCAGGAAAATACCGAAGATTTTCAGAAGATGGCTGCTATGCAGCCTTCTGAAAAAGAATACTTGAAGACAAATACAATGGTATTAGCAAAGCATAGGATAATCTGGCTTTTAATCTTAATGATTTCTGCAACCTTTACAGGAAATATTATAAGAAAATTTGATGAAGTATTGCAGTCATTTGTGGTGCTTGCTTCATTCATCCCAATGCTCATGGATACAGGAGGAAATGCTGGTTCCCAATCATCAACACTCATAATCAGAGGATTAGCTATAGGAAAAATTAGGCCTAAAGATGTTTTTAAGGTACTATGGAAAGAACTCCAAGTAAGCTGCCTTGTCGGAATAGCCCTAACTGTTGTAAATTTTGTAAGGATATATTATTTTGGAAAGACTGACTTATTAATATCTGTAACTGTATGCATCACCTTGTTTTTTACAGTTATGTTGGCAAAAATTGCAGGTGGGATTCTACCTATTATAGCAAAAATATTTAAGATAGACCCTGCGATTATGGCAAGTCCACTAATAACAACCATTGTCGATGCCTTGACTCTTATTTTATATTTTTCAACTGCTACATGGTTATTAAGTATATAGATTTGAAAAAACCATTTTATATTATGACATTGATATCAGGCAGCAGGCCGTCCGGAAGGACGGTTATTGTATTAGTTCCGGCATGGAGGGGAAAATAATATTGCGAGCAAAAAGGAAATTTTCAAAAAGGAGGCAAAAAGGTTGCCGGATAATACAAAAAAGGTCAAATCTCTTAACCGGCTTTTACAGGGAGAGTACATGGCAGTAGAGAGTTTTAATACCTTTATATCCAGGGCTAAAGATGAAAATGTGAAGAAAACTTTCCAGGCGGTCCAGAAACAGCATAGGAAAAACATCGAGAAATTAGCAGGCTATATTCAGGACATAGGCGGGCGGCCCCACGAAAACCTTGGGATAAAGGGTAAAATGGCTGACATGAAGGTCAACATAGACCTCGGCTTAAGGGGTGACACCGATGAAATAATAAAAAAAGCGGTGGAGGGTGAAACCCAGGGAGTGAACATGGCAGAGAAGGTTCTAAGGGGCAGCCTGGATGATAAATCCAGGGATATTGCAGGTGAGATACTGCATAAGGACAGAAGATCTATTGATGAATTAAACAGTTTGAAGAACAGGTAATTGGGCAGCCCCTTGGCCGCCCCATTTCTATAAGCGGTGCAAAGAATGCTTTTACTTGAATGCATTACCCGTAGACAATAAAATAATAATAAGAATAATTGCCAAATTTAGGACTAGAATGATATAAGGGAGACATCGGCGGGTATTTATGATATAAGGTTTGATACCCGCGGGTGTTGTGGACAATATCCCTTTATTATTCACAGGGCTCTCACAGCCAGTTTTATGCGAAGGCTAAACAGGGGTTGGAACTAACCGGGGTGCTGTAGAACGGAACCTTAACGGAAGAAGGTATCGCACGCCTGCCCGGGCCGGTCCGGAAATACAGAATACCCGGCACGGGGAAAGGAGGTGTGGCAGTGCGGTGTGCGCGTGCCAAGGATTGTGAAAAAAGGGAGGACGCCGGATGAAACATGAATGGAAAAAGCATGAAAAAAACTTGTACATGCCCGGACAAAAGCCGCAGATTATTACCGTGCCGGAGCAGAAGTTTTTTATGACAAGCGGGCAAGGGAACCCGAACAGCGAAGAATTTGCACAGAGGGTGGGCGTTTTGTATTCCCTTTCCTACGCCGTCAGGATGATGCCAAAGCAGGGGTATACCCCGGAAGGATATTTCGAATATACGGTATACCCGCTGGAAGGCGTATGGGACCTGACAGAGGAGGGGAGGAAGGCGGATGTGCTGGACAAGGAGCAGCTGCTCTATACCATAATGATTAGACAGCCGGATTTTACTACAGAAGAGGTGGCGTATAGGGCCCTTGAAACGGTTCGGAAGAAAAAACCGCATCCGCTGCTGGATGAAGTGACTTTTGGAACGATGAAGGACGGGCTGGCGGTGCAAATGCTTCATGTCGGCCCCTATGATGATGAACCCAGGACCTTTGAAGTCATGAAGGATTTTATTGAAAAAAATAATCTTGAGGTCGCTTCCATGAAACACAGGGAAATATACCTGTCGGATGCAAGAAAAACAGAACAGGCAAAGCTCAAAACGGTTTTAAGATATAGGGTGAAGCCGAAGTAATGAGTTCGGTTCCACGGAAAACTCAAAAAATGGACCGGGGAGGAGAGCCGAAAGGTCCGGCGCGCCTTTGCAGCATCCCATATGGTACCGGCCAAGGAGAGGCTGTTCAAAGAAAACATATTTCAAAGGGCAGGCAAATAACATAATATCTGCTGAATTTCAGGAAATATTATTATTTAGTATGTTCCGAAGAAACGGGACCATTACGGAATTGACGAAATAAGGTGTGTTTGATAATATGTGTAACTAACAGTATTGTGCACACCCTTTCCATGAAAATGATTTTAGAAAAGGAGAAACGAGATGGATAATTTAAAGAAAACTTCTTTGTTTCCCAGTTACAAAAAGTATGGAGCCAAGCTGGTGGATTATGCCGGTTGGGCCATGCCGGTGGAGTTTTCCGGCCTGACCCGTGAGCATGAAGCCGTGCGCACCGCTGCGGGGCTATTCGATGTCTCTCACATGGGAGAGATCGAAGTGAAGGGAAAAGACGCTGCAGAATACCTTCAGTATCTGCTCACCAACAACATTGGGACAATGAATGACAATCAAATTATTTACGCCTTCATGTGCTATGAGAATGGCGGAGTGGTAGACGACCTGCTGGTTTATAAGTATTCCGCAGACCATTATCTCCTCGTTGTGAACGCGGCAAACATGGAAAAAGACTATCAGTGGATGCTGGACCATAAGGGAGACTATCAAGTGGAGATTGAAAACCTTTCGGACCAGGTTTCCGAGCTGGCCCTGCAGGGCCCCAAGGCCGAAGCGGTACTTCAAAAACTCACCGACACCGACCTTTCCGAGATTCCCGCTTTCTACCTGAAACGGGATGTGAAGATTGCCGGGGCGAACTGCCTGGTGTCGAGGACCGGCTATACCGGGGAGGACGGGTTTGAAATTTACTTGAGCCACGAGGACGCTCCTATGGTGTGGGAAAAAATCCTGGAAACAGGAAAAGAGGACGGAGTGGTTCCCGTGGGCCTTGGCGCCAGGGATACCCTGCGCTTTGAAGCCGCTCTCCCGTTATATGGCAATGAAATCTCCCAGGACATATCGCCCTTGGAGGCGGGGCTGGGGTACTTTGTTAAGTTCGATAAAGGGGATTTCATTGGAAGGGAAGCGCTATTAAAGCAAAAGCAGGAGGGCCCCGCAAGAAAGCTTGTAGGCTTTGAGATGATCGAAAGAGGTATCCCAAGGCATGGCTATAGTGTGCTTTCGGAAGGAAAAGAGATAGGTTTCGTGACCACCGGGTATTATTCTCCCACCCTGGGCAAAAACATAGGCTTCGCGCTGGTGCAAAAAGAATATGCAAACCTGGGAGACATCATTGAAATCCAGATCAGGAAAAAAACTGCGACAGCCAAAATTGTTGACAAGAGATTCTATGCGAAAAACTATAAAAAATAAATGGAGGTAAAGAATAATGATAACGGTAAAAGGCTTGTATTACTCTAAAGACCATGAGTGGGTCAAGGTTGACGGAAACAAAGCGCTTATTGGTATCACCGACTATGCACAGCACGCACTCGGTGAAATCGTTTACGTGGAGCTCCCGGAGTTGGGTACGGAGTACGAGGCCGGGGACGTGTTCTGCGTTATTGAATCCGTAAAGGCCGCTGCGGATTCTTACACCCCGGTTTCCGGGAAGGTCGTGGAAGTCAACGAAGAGCTGGAAGATTCCCCCCAGCTTTTGAACGAAGGACCTTTTGATAACTGGATTGTGGCCATTGAAATGAACGATCCTTCCGAACTGGAAAGCCTGATGGACGAGGAAGCTTACAAAATATTTTGTGAAAAGGAGGAATGACATGCATAGATATATTCCCAATACCGATGCCGATGCCAAGGCTATGATGGACGTTATCGGCATAGAATCCATGGACGAATTGTTCCAGAGTATTCCCGACCACTTGATTCTAAAGAGGGACCTTAGGCTGAATCCCGGCATGTCAGAGCTGGAAATCGAGCGAAAGATGAAAGAGCTTGGCAAAAAGAACCGAACCACCGATGACCTGGTCTGTTTCCTTGGAGCCGGTGCCTATGACCATTACATACCTTCGATAATCAAACATCTGGCCAAAAGGTCTGAATTTTACACGGCATACACGCCTTATCAGCCGGAGATAAGCCAGGGCACCCTCCAGGCAATCTTCGAATACCAGACCATGATCTGCGGCCTTACAGGCATGGATGTGAGCAATGCGTCTTTATACGACGGGGCCACCGCCTGTGCGGAAGCGGCCATAATGGCGGTGGACAGCACCCGGCGGAACACCATATTGGTGTCCGAGACGGTACATCCCGAGACCCGGCAGGTGCTGAAAAGCTACATGCATTCCCGGGATATAAAAATGGTGGAAATACCAATGGCGGACGGTGTAACCGACCCGGAGATGCTGAAGAAACTCATTGATGCAGACAGCGCGGCTGTCATTGTCCAGAACCCCAACTTCTTCGGCATTGTTGAAGACTTTACGGAGATCGAGGAAATCACCCATGGCAATAAATCGCTGCTGGTCAGCTCGGTGGACCCCATTTCCCTGGCTATCTTGAAAAAACCGGCCGAATATGGAGCGGATATCGCCGTGGGGGATGCCCAGGTTCTGGGCAACAACCTGAACTATGGAGGACCGTACATTGGATTTATGGCTGTGACTTCAAAGCTGATGAGAAGGATGCCCGGCAGGATGGTGGGGCAGTCGGTGGACGTGGACGGCAGGCGGGCCTTCGTACTGACCCTGCAGGCAAGGGAACAGCATATCCGGCGCTACAAGGCCACCTCGAATATCTGTTCCAACCAGAGCTTGAACGCCCTGACCGCCGCGATATATATGGTCACCATGGGGAAGAAAGGCCTGCGGGAAGTGGCGCTTCAGGTTGCGGAAAAAGCCTATTATGCTGCGAGAAGAATCACGGCAGGGGGTAAATACAAGCCGGCTTTCGATAAGCCCTTCTTCAGGGAATTTGCCCTGATAGGACCCAAGGATGCAGACCTCGTAAACAAAGAACTGCTTAAAAGCAACATCTTGGGCGGCTACAACCTTAACAAGGAATACGGCATCGAAAACGGTGTTTTACTGTGCGTCACCGAAAAAAGGACAAAGCAGGAAATCGACCGGCTGGCAGAGCTAATGGAGGTGATCTGATTGAGAAGCTATAACAAGTTGATCTTCGAACTTTCAAAGGAAGGCAGAAAAGCTTATTCGCTCCCGGAAACCGATGTGGAAAGGACACCTCTTGAGGACATGATTCCCGCCCATCTTCTTACAAAAGAGGAAGTAGAACTGCCGGAAGTCAGCGAAGTGGATGTGGTCAGGCATTATACCCTGCTGTCCAAAAAGAATTACGGGGTGGACACGGGGTTCTATCCTTTGGGGTCCTGTACCATGAAATACAACCCGAAAATCAACGAAGATATGTCCTCTTTGGACTGCTTTACCAATCTCCATCCCTATCAACCTGAAGACACCGTGCAGGGAGCCCTGGCCCTCATGTACGACCTGGACTACATGCTTTCGGAGATAAGCGGAATGAGCAGAGTGTCCCTGCAGCCGGCTGCGGGGGCCCACGGGGAAATGGTGGGTCTGATGATAATCAAGGCATACCACAAGAAAAGAGGGGACAAAAAGAGGACCAAGATTATAGTGCCTGATTCCGCCCATGGGACCAACCCGGCCAGCGCCGCGATGGTGGGTTTTGACATTATTGAGATCAAATCCACCAAGGACGGTGCCGTTGATATGGAGGACCTCAAGGCGGCATTAAGCGATGAGGTGGCGGGGCTGATGCTCACCAACCCCAGCACCCTGGGACTCTTTGAGAAGAACATTAAGGAGATCGCCGACCTGGTCCACGAGGCCGGAGGCCTGCTGTATTACGACGGGGCCAATATGAACGCCATTATGGGTATCTCCAGGCCCGGTGACATGGGCTTTGACGTGATTCACTACAACCTGCACAAAACCTTTTCCACTCCCCATGGTGGCGGCGGCCCCGGGTCCGGACCGGTGGGTGTAAAGGAGCACCTGGTGGAGTTCCTGCCCGTTCCCATGATCGAGAAATCCGGGGACAGGTACTACCTGGACTATGACAGGCCCTATTCCATAGGCAAGATAAAAAGCTTCTACGGCCATTTCGGGGTCATGATTCGGGCCTATACCTATATACTGGCCATGGGCGCGGAGGGGTTGAAAGACGCCAGCCGCAGGGCGGTTCTAAACGCCAACTATATGATGGCCAGACTTAAGGAGCATTACAAGCTGCCCATTGATGAGATGTGCCAGCATGAGTTCGTGCTTGGCGGCTTGAAGGACGGGACCGGTGAAGTGACCACCCTGGATATCGCCAAGAGGTTAATAGATTATGGATACCATCCGCCTACAATCTATTTCCCGCTCATCGTCCATGAAGCGATAATGGTGGAGCCCACCGAGACCGAAAGCCGTGAAACCCTGGATGAGTTCATCGATGCCATGATTCGTATTGCCGAGGAGGCCAGGGAGAATCCCCAGGTTCTCAAAGAGGCGCCTCACAATACCCCGGTGCGCAGGATCGATGAGGTGCTGGCAGCCAGGAAACCCATCCTGAAGTGGCAGAAGGATGGGGCAGAACAGAAACAGCTTTAAGAAGGATTGAAATTTAATAGTAAAATGACAAGGGGTGACATAATGTTCGCAGCGGACGGGAACTACCAAAAAGCTTTTAAGGATGCCATTGCTGCTTCGGTGAAGGAAAGGCTGGAGAAGGCCTGCTCCACATGAAACCCTGCAAGCGTGCTTGCAGGCGCATGGGGCGTCATGAAAGAAGTGGGCCCGGAGCAAGTTGAAGGGCTAAAGGAATATATTGAAGCACTGGAGGGTACCCAGGTCACGCTGGACGATGGGAAGGTGGCGGAAATATTAAAGGCCGATATTAAGGAGAGGAAAGGAAAAGCCACGCTGATCTTCCGGTATCAGCTGCAGTCCTGAATCCAATAGGGTCTTGGTATAAAACAGCCTTTTGCCGTTTCGGCTAAAGGCTGTTTTATAAATAGTTATACGGGAACGCGGCGCCGCTTATCCCGCCGCCAGTGCCGCCGGTCCCGGAACTTGCGTTTTTGCGCAGTGCATATGAGTTCAAGAAACGGGCCGAAAAAACGGTATTGGCGGCAGTCTTATAAAAAATATTGACACAGGAGCGGGTATGCTATGAGATACATAATCAATAACAGTACTAATCCCTATTTCAATATTGCCTTGGAGGAATACTGCCTGATGCACGTGGACCCGGGGGAAGACTATTTCCTGCTTTGGCAGAACGAGCCTTCCATTATCATAGGTAGAAATCAGAATACGCTGGAGGAAATCAACCAGCGGTTTGTAAAGGAACGGGGTATCAAGGTGGTAAGAAGGATTTCCGGGGGAGGAGCGGTCTACCACGACCTGGGAAATTTGAATTTCACGTTTATATCCCGCGTGGAGCCGGGGCGGCCCATAAACTTTTCGGTTTTTGTGAACCCGATTATAAATGTACTTAGAGAACTCGGCGTGGATGCCACGCTGGTGGGAAGAAACGATATCGTCGCCTATGGCAAGAAAATATCCGGCAATGCCCAGCGACTGTACCGGAGGAAATTTTTGCACCACGGGACCCTGCTCTTTGATGTGAACATCGAGGACCTGGCGGAAGCCCTGAACGTATCAGCCGACAAGATAGAGTCCAAGGGTATAAAGTCCATCCGAAGCCGGGTGGGCAACATTCGGGAGTTTCTGAAGGAGGATATGACCATAGACGAGTTCCGGGAACGCCTTCAAAGAAGGCTGTCCAACGATTATGAATCCGAGGAGATAAAACTCCCGGAGGAGGCTATTCTCCGGATATCCGAGACCGCCAGGGATAAGTTCGCATCCTGGGCCTGGACCTATGGCGAATCCCCCCCGTTTAATTACCGCTTCGAGAAGCGTTTCCCCGGCGGAAAGGTGGGAGTTTTCATTCATATCAAGGAAGGACTTATAAGGGAATGCAAATTTTACGGAGACTACCTGGGTGTACTGGAGACCGAAGGCTTTGAGGCCGGGCTTAAGGGGTTGAAATACGACCCACAAACGGTTGAAAAGGCCATGGAAGGAATGGACCTTACTTCCTATTTCGGGCCTATAACCCGGAATGAACTGTTGGAAATTATGTTTTCGGGTTAACTATATTTTGTAGTTGTGATATAATTTAGTTGAACCGAATAATTACAGGGGAGCTGGTTTTCGGCCGGCTGAGAGGGATGCATTCCGACCCTTATACCTGATCTGGGTAATGCCAGCGTAGGAAGTTAGTTTTTGCTGCCCGTTACCCGTTTAAGGGACGGGCAGTTTCTGTTTCGTGTATGCCTATACTTACATAATACCGGGTATTACACGGCGGACTTGGATTGGGTGGGCCGCTGCTGCGGGCGGGCCGGGGGAATAAATATTCCAATGTACTGGGGGTGAGCAAAACGGCAAGTGTAAACGTAAGTCTGCAGGTGCTGCCGGTGGTGCCGGAGGAGCGCATCTACCCGGTGGTGGACAGGGTTATAAGCATGATTGCGCAAAGCGGCGTGAAATACGAGGTAGGGCCGATGGAAACCACCATGGAGGGGGAGTTGGACCGGCTGCTTGAGATAGTGAAAAGGGCCCAGGAGTTATGCGCCGAACAGGGTGCAAGCAGGGTTGTATCAATAGTTAAGATTGACTATAAAAAGGAAGGCGTGACCATGGATGAAAAGGTCGGCAAGTACAGGGAGTAAGAAGGACCTTGGCTGCCGTCCGCTGCCGGGGGTTCGACGGAAGCACGGCCGGTGGCGGCAGCCGGGTACAGGCGGAAGGAGGGACTTGGGGCCCCAGCTGGCGGCGGGCCTTATACTGGCTGCCCTGTGGGAGGCCGGCGTAAGGCTGGGCGGTGTGCCGGACTTTATTCTGCCCGCCCCGTCGCAGGTTGCGGTATCCCTTGTCAAAAGCTTCCCGATAATAGCCGGTCATACCCGGGTTACCCTTTACGAAGCTATGACCGGGTTTGTCATAGCCGTTGCGGTATCCTTTGTGCTGGCCTTTGTGATGGACGGCGTGCCGGTGATTAAGAAGGCACTGTATCCAATCCTTGTCATAAGCCAGACCATCCCGATAATAACCATAGCGCCCCTTTTTGTTATTTGGTTCGGGTACGGGCTGCTGCCCAAGGTGATAGTGGTTACCCTTGTATGTTTTTTCCCGGTGGTTGTAAGCTTTATGGGAGGTCTCCAGGGAGTGGACGGGGAGATGTACGACCTTTTAAAAAGCATGGGCGCAAGCCGGATGCAAATCTTCCGGCTGCTTAAACTGCCCGGGGCGCTGCCCTCGCTGTTTTCCGGCATGAAAATATCGGCGGCCTACAGCATTATGGGCGCAGTCATCGGCGAATGGCTGGGGGCAAAGGCGGGCCTTGGCGAGTTCATGCGAAGGTCCATGCATTCCTTCGCGGTGGACAAGACCTTTGCCGCCATAATAGTTATAACGGTGCTGAGCCTTGGGGTTTTTGAAATAATAAAACTTCTGGAGGGCTGGCTTATGCCCTGGGCGAAATACGCGGCCCGACAGGAAGAATAGAAAACTTGGAGGAATGCGTTATGAAAAAGGCTTTAGTGTTAATGATTATACTCGCACTGGCGTTATCGGTGGTTTCATGCAAAAGCGATTCCGCAGGCGAAGGCGGTAAGGTGACGGTGCTGCTGGACTGGGTGCCAAATACAAACCACACCGGGCTGTACGCAGCGCAGGAGCTGGGATATTTTGAAGAGGAAGGGCTGGAGGTGGAGATACTCCAGGTGAACGAAGGGGGTACCGCCCAGTTGGTGGCCGCAGGACATGCGGAGTTCGGGATAAGCTACCAGGAAGAGGTAACCCATGCCCGGGTGGAAGGGATACCGGTGGTTGCCATAGCTGCCATTATACAGCACAACACCTCGGGGTTTGCATCCCCGGTGGAAAAGGGAATAAAAACTCCCGCCGATTTTGAGGGCAAAAAGTACGGCGGATGGGGCTCGCCGATGGAGGAGGCGGTACTAAGGGCCATGATGGACAAGTACGGCGCCGACTTTGACAAGCTGGAGATGGTGTCCATAGGTTCCGCGGACTTTTTCACCAGCGTAACCAAGGACGTGGACTTTACTTGGATTTACTACGGCTGGGACGGGGTGGCCGCAGAGCTTAGGGGTATTGACCTGAATTTTATAAACCTTCGGGAAGAGGACGAAGCCCTGGACTTTTATACGCCGGTTATTATAGCTTCCGAGGAAACCATAGGCCAAAACCCCGACCTGGTTAAAGGGTTTTTGAGGGCGGTGACAAAGGGATACGAGTACTGCATAGAAAAGCCGGAAGAGGCGGCGGAGTTCTTGCTTAAAGTCTCCCCCGAGCTGGACAGGGAGCTGGTGATAGAGAGCCAAAAATTCCTAAGCAAAGAGTACCAGTCCGATGCTCCGGCCTGGGGACTTATGAAAAGGGAAATTTGGGAAAGCTATGCAACATGGATGTATGAAAGGGACCTGATAGAGAGCATGTTGGACGTTGATAAGGCCTTTACCAATGAGTTCCTGTCGGGAGAGTAGCCATGAAAAAGATCGAGGTTACCGGCATATCCAGCAAATACGAGGACCTAAGGGTGCTGGAGGATATATCGCTTTATGCCGATGAAAGGGAACTGGTGTCCATACTGGGTCCTAGCGGCTGCGGCAAAAGCACTTTGTTTAACATAATCTCCGGGCTTATTAAACCCGATGCGGGTAAGGTCTTGATAGACGGCGAAGACCATACCGGCAAACCGGGGCGGGTGAGCTATATGCACCAGAAGGACCTCCTGTTTCCCTGGAGGACCATAATGGACAACGTCATTATACCCCTTGTAATAAGGGGAGAGGGCATAGAAAAGGCAAGGGCGCAGGCCGACAAATATTTCCCGGTGTTCGGCCTCGAGGGCTTCCAGGACAGGTATCCCTCCCAGCTCTCGGGGGGTATGAGGCAGAGGGCAGCGCTTCTTAGGACTTACATGTTCAAAAGCGATATAATGCTGCTGGACGAGCCCTTCGGCGGCTTGGACGCCATAACCAGGAGAAAAATGCAGGAATGGCTGCTCCAGGTCCTGGAGAAGCTTGGCAGCACCATACTGTTTATTACCCACGACATAGACGAGGCGATATTCCTCTCCGACAGGATATACCTTTTCACCGAGCGCCCGGCGTCGGTAAGGCGGGTGTTCACGGTGGACATAGACCGGCCCCGGGGGAGCAAAACCTTTACCTCGGACAGGTTCAACCGGCTTAAGGAAAGCATATTAGAATTATTGTAGGAGGCGCGGTTCATGGCTGTTTTCGATGTGATAGCGAAGGATTACGACGAATGGTACAAGGGTGGCATTGGGAAGTTTGCCGATGAGACCGAAACCCGTCTCGCCTTTAGTCTTTTCCCGCCCAAGAAGCATTGGAGGGTGCTGGACGTGGGCTGCGGTACCGGCAATTTCAGCCTAAAGCTTGCAGGTTACGGGTGCGAGGTGACGGGCATTGACATTTCGGAGGAAATGCTGGCGGTGGCAAGGAAGAAGGCGGAAGGAATAAAGCCGGGGATTGAATTCAAACGGATGGACGTGTACAGCCTTGATTTCCCGGACAATCACTTTGACGGGGTGTTTTCCATGGCCGCCTTCGAGTTCATAAAGGAGCCCCAGAGGGCTTACAATGAAATGTTCAGGGTGTTAAAACCGGGGGGAAGACTTCTTATCGGCACCATAAACCCTGAAAGCAAGTGGGGGGAACTCTACCTCAGCAAGGACTTCCAGGAAAACAGCGTATTCAAGTACGCATCATTTATTACCATGGAACAGCTTAAAAGCTTGGACAGGGAAAACCTTAAAGGCTACGGCGAGTGCTTGTTTATACCGCCAACGGCAAGTTCCGAGGAAATCTCCTGGGAGCAGGAAAAAAGGCTGTCAAAGACCGAAAGGGGAGGATTTATATGTGCGGTATGGGAAAAACCCCTATAGTGTCCTGCCAGGTAAGCTTTTATCCGCTGTATACCGAGGACTGTATAGCCACCGTGAAGGAAGTGGTGGACATTATTGGGAAAAGCGGCGGCGTATCAAGCAGCGTAAATGAAATGTCCACCATAATAAAGGGGGAAAGGGAAGCGGTGATGGGGGTCCTGGAGGAAATACAGCGGAGGATGGAGGAAAAGGGAGTCAGGTACACCATGGTGGTGACGCTGTCCAATACCTGCGGCTGCAGTATTTCCTGATAAAATAAGAGCGGCGAGACCGCTCTTATTTTGCATTATGGTTAAAATTTCGTCAAAGGGCTGGAGGAAAGAGGGGGTTTATAGCGAATGAAATAGTAAACCAAAGCTTGGCGGGGAGAATTCAATGGATAAAAAATTGGGGAAATATTCACTGGATATAATAAACGGCATGATAGACTGGGTCAGGGTGATAGACCCCGACCATCGCATTGTTTTCATGAACAAGGCAATGAAGGACCAGGTGGGTGACTTTACCGGCATGAAATGCTACCAAGCCCTCGGTCTCAACAGCCCGTGCCCCGACTGTATCACCGACGAAACCCTCAGAACCGGAAGGATTCATAAGAAGGAGGAGACGGTAAACGGCAGGGTGTACTCGGTTGCCAGCTCTCCCGTAAGGGATGAACAGGGCAGGATATGCAGCGCGGTGGAAGTTTTCCGTGATATAACCAATGAAAAGGCCATGGAGAGAAGCATAAGGGAGCAGAACAGGAAGTTTAACGACGACCTTTGCTTTGCCAAAACACTGCAGCACAGGATGCTGCCCCAAAAAGGCGAGGTGAACGGCAGTTTTTTGGTGGATTACCTGTACATTCCCTGCGAAATGCTGGGCGGAGACCTGTTTGACGTTTTTCCCGTGGAGGGGCGAAACACCGCCGTTTATATATTCGATATCGCGGGGCACGGCGTAATGTCCTCCATGATGACTATGTTTGTGCGGCAGACGGTTAGAACCCTTGCGGAGGAGGGCTGTTCACCGCCGCTGGTGCTTGAGGGTCTGCTGGAAAAATTCCTCGGCCTGGGACTTGACGACGAGGTCTTCATTACTATTCTATACGGGATTTACAATCCGGAAGATTCAGTCTTCACCTATTCCAATGCGGGTCATAACCCACCGGTAGTGCTAAAAAGGGGCAGCGCCGCAGTGGTGGAGGGTGTGGGTCTTCCCATATGCAGCCTTGCCCGGGGCTGCGGGTACCGGGAATACAAGCTGCGCCTTGAAAAGGGCGACAGCCTGTACCTGTATACCGACGGGATTACCGAGGCCAGGAACGGTACCGGTGCATTCTTCGGCGTGGACGGCATAATAAGGGCACTGGAACAGGGTGATAGTGTCGAGAACGTTATTGAATCGGTTAAAAAATTCTCCGGGGGAAGGCTCCCCGATGATGTTGCCATACTGGGCGCGAAAGTCCTGTAAATAAACAACGGGCAGGTACAGGCAAAATGCCGCGAAAGGGCGGCGGGTCAGCCCTGCCTTATGCTTTGAACCCCCAACTCCCTTGAGCGGACAGCGGCCTTTAATACGGCTTTATTTACGGCATCCTCCAGGCCCATGTTTTTAAGCACTTCCAGCGCAGCAAAGGTGGTTCCACCGGGGGAAGTTACCCTTTGCCTCAGTAGGGAAGGGTCTTCGTTGGTATCCCTCAGCATCTTTGCCGCACCGTAAATGGTCTGGAACAGCAGCTTCCTGGCAACCTCCCTTGAAAGGCCTGCAGCAACCGCCGTTTTTTCCATAAGCTCAACCAGGTAGTAAAAGTATGCGGGACCGCTGCCTGAAAGCCCGGTGACAAGGTCCATGCTGGATTCGTCAACTACCACCGCTTCTCCCAGTGCTCCAAACAATTTGCGCGCTGCGGAAAGGTGCTTCTCCCCTGCATACATTCCCGCTGCTATTGCCGTTGCCGATTCCCCCACCGCGCACGAGGTGTTGGGCATACACCGGACCACCGCCGGCCTACTGCCTATACAAGCCTCTATGGATTGGGTGGTCACCCCGGCAGCAACCGATATGAGAAGCTGGCTTTCATCCACAACCGGCTTGATTTCTTCCAGCACCGTCGTTATATCCGAGGGTTTCACCGCGATGATTATTATTCCGGCATTTTCCAAAAGCTCCTTCTTGCTGTAAGTAAAGTTCACTCCAAACTCTTCCCGCAGCTTTTGCAGGCTTTCCCGGTTTTGCCTGTTTGTCACCCAGATTCTTTTCCGGTCTGTTACCCCCTTTGAAACAAGACCGGCAATCATGGTGCGGGCTATTGACCCGGCTCCTATAAACCCTATGCTGTTGTTTTTCATTTGTCTTTCCCCCCGTTTAAAAAAGTTATGGATTTCGGTTGTAATAGCCTTGCGGGTCTTATAAAAAAACCCTTTCATCCTCCATCGGAGGACGAAAGGGTTACTTCCGCGGTACCACCTCGTTTGGCCGTAATTACCCGGCCCGGCTCATTATCAACCATCATTGATAAGCCTTGGTAACGGGCGGCAGCCCGGGACGGTTCCTCACCGCCGGCTCAGGGGCGGGTTTCGAAGGCCTATTCCCGGCGGACCTTTCAGCCTTGGGCCCGCCTCTCTGCAGGGCATTATCCTTCTACTGTTCCCCTTCATTGCGTTAAGCCGTCATAAATTGAAACTAATACTATCACACATTAAACGATAAGTCAACGGGCTTTTTAGCGGGATTTTTTACCACGGCCCTTTTTATCCGACGGCCGCTTGGTGGAAATGGAATCGGTGTTCGGGAGCTTAATGTTTATATTATCCCCTTCATCCGAAGTAAATGCCACCGGGCCCTTGTTCTTGTTCTTACCCTTTGCCACGGTTTATACACTCCTTTTGAAAGTATTGGCACAAATCCCGCAGGGGATGTAGCCTATGGGTTAGGGTTTGCCAAAGCCTTAAGAATTATCCGCCTCAAGCAGCATTTCGCCAACCTTGTACACATCCCCGGCCCCCACGGTCAGCACCAAGTCCCCTTGCTGCAGGTTTTCCGAAAGGTAGCGGACCACCTCCCGGAACCCGGGAATATAAACCGCACTGCCACCCCTTTCGGATATTGCCTTAACCAGGTGGGACGAGTGAATCTCGCCGGTATCCCGCTCACGGGCGGCGTATATGTCGGTTATTATCACTCTGTCCGCCCCGTCAAAGCATTGGGCGAACTCGTCCAGCAGCAGTTTGGTCCGGGTATAGGTATGAGGCTGAAACACGCACCAGGTCCTTTTGTGGGGGAAATTAGCCGCCGCCTCCAGGGTAGCCTTAATCTCGGCGGGGTGATGGGCATAGTCGTCCACTACCGTAAAACCCTTTTTGCGTCCCTTTATCTCGAAGCGCCGGTGCGTACCGGTAAAGCCCGCCAGCGTTTTCTTTATTGTATCCATGTTTATTTCAAAAATCCGTCCCGTTGAAATGGCTGCCAGGGCGTTGAGCACGTTGTGCCGTCCCGGGATGGCGAGCCGGATTCTGTCCATATATCTTCCTTCAATATACAGGTCAAAGCCTGCGCACCCGTCGGCGTCGAAGGATATGTTCTTTGCGGTGACTTGCGCCCCTTCCTCGGTGCCGTAGGTAATTACTCTGCAGGAAAGGCGCGAGACAATATCCATAAGGGCCGGGTCGCCGTTATAGGCAACAACCCAGCCGTGGTCGGGAATAAGCTTTACAAACCTTTCAAAGGCAGACTTTATGTGTTCGAAGTCCTTGAAAAAGTCCAGGTGGTCCCGGTCGATATTGAGAACCACTGCCGCATAGGGGCGGAATTTCAGGAAGTTTTCCCTGTACTCGCATGCCTCGGTAACCAGGTAGGGGCCCTTGCCCACCTTCACATTGCCCCCTATTTGGTCCAGCTCCCCGCCTATGAGCAGCGTGGGGTCAAGGCCTGCGTTTTCGAATATGAGGGAGACCATGGAGGTGGTAGTTGTTTTACCGTGGGCCCCGGCGATCGCCACCGGGTACCGGTATTCCTTCATAAGAAAGCCCAGCATGCTTGCCCTGTCTATGGTTTCTATCCCCTTTTCCCGGGCGGCTTCAAGCTCCGGGTTGCTCTGGTCCACCGCTGATGTGTATACCACCAGGTCGGGGTCCTTAATGTATTCCCGGCTGTGTCCTACGTAAACTTCGGCCCCCTTGGCCTTCAATTTCTCGGTGATGGGCGAAGTGCTTCTGTCCGAGCCGGAAACCCTGTGTCCCCTCTCAAGAAGTATGTGGGCGATGCCGCTCATGCTTATTCCGCCGATCCCTATAAAGTGTATGTACAGTTTTTTGCCTGCGCTGAAATCCGGTATCATAATGAGCCTCTCCTTTACCAATCAAGTATCATCTTCCATGCGCCAAAATCCGGTGCCCGGTTCATGTACGGCATGCCGGTTCCCTCGCGCTTCCCCCTCCGGTACAAGCAGCCGTATACCCGATGCCTTTTGACCGGCTTTATTTGACCGCATATTTTACTGTATAAACGGCGTTTATTCTCAATATCATATTATTATTAGTATTATTGCCTTATACGGCTGATTTTTTCATTTTTATAGATTATATCACAATATATTTATATGAAATACCATTATTAGGTTGAATATGCATAAAAAAACGAATAAAATTATACCAGGACCTCAGAATATTCGTGTGGAGGAATAGATTATGGAAAGGTTTAAGAGAAATGAACGGATTGCGGCCATGGTAAAGATACTTTCCGATAATCCCAATAAACTGTTTTCCCTAAACTACTTTGTAGAGAAATTGAACGCTGCAAAGTCCACCATAAGCGAAGATATTGTCATAGCCAAAAACGTTCTCGAGGAGCTGGGACTGGGCAGGATAGAGACGGTGCCGGGAGCGTCCGGGGGAGTAAAATACAAAAACAGCGTAACAGCGGCCGAGAGCATGGAGTTTTTGAGCCGCATTGCCCGAACCCTGTCCGACCCCGGCAGGATAATCACCGGGGGGTTCCTTTACATGGCGGATGTGATATCCGATCCACAGGTGGCATGGGCGGCGGGGAATGTGCTGGCCGGGTGTTTTGACGGGGAGCCCATCCAGTACGTTGTGACGGTTGAAACCAAGGGTATACCCATAGCGCTGATGACGGCGCGGGCCATTGGTGTGCCCCTTGTTATCGCAAGGAGGGACAACCGGGTTACCGAAGGGTCGGCGGTCAATATCAATTTCCTGTCCGGGTCCACCGGAAGGATACAGACCATGTCCCTTTCAAAAAGGGCAATGGAAAGGGGCGCCGGGGTGCTTATAATAGACGATTTCATGAAAGCCGGGGGTACCGCCCGGGGTATGGTTGACCTGATGAAGGAGTTTGATGCCAGGGTTGTTGGAATAGGAGTTATGATTACCACCTCAAAGCCGGAGGAAAAGCTGGTGTCCAATTATATACCCCTTATGTATCTTGAAGGGGTGGACGAGAAAGCAGGAAAGGTAAGCTTAAGACCCAACGATCGGCTGCCGGTTTAATATTTTTTGGAAAATTTAATAATTCCGGCAGGAAATTTTTAGTCAGTATAGAATATTAAAAAAGCCGGCTTTATGTTTGACGGAAGGTGGTGAAATTATGCAGATTACCGACGTAAGGGTTAGAAAGGTAAACTCTGAGGGGAAGATGAAGGCTGTTGTCTCTGTGACCTTCGACAATCAATTTGTAGTACATGATATAAAAGTTATAGACGGACAAAACGGAACATTCATCGCCATGCCCAGTCGTAGAACTCCGGATGGAGAGTTCAAGGACATTGCCCATCCCATAAACTCAGAAACAAGAGAAATGATTCAAAAAGCCATATTAGAAGAGTATGAAAAGGCCGTTGCAGAAGAAAGCATGGAATAATCATAGGTTTTGATTGACATTGTGCTTTTTGCCGTGCAGAAGTTCAGCAAAAGCTTCAACGCGGGTTTCTACACCTGTTCTTTCCATATGCTCATCAAGTGCTAACGACATGATGGGTATTTTTTTTTCCAGTGATATTTTTTCAAGTACCTGTCGGCTGACAATTTCCGGCATACAAGTGACGGGGAATACATGGACTATCCCGTCAAACCCCGTTTCGGCAGAGGATACGGCATGGTATACCGTGTCCAGTGCAAACCCCCCTATGCAGTCCTCCAGGTAGCCCTTGGCAAAGGCCTTTGCCCGGCAGTAATAGGCTTTCTTGTTCCAGGGCAGCAGGGAATTTTTGACCCAGCCGCTTGTATAGATGGAGCGGCAGGGTTCAATGCCCTGTTCGGCAAGCAGCCATTCTATGTTTTGGTTGGAATAGGGCTCGTTCAACGTGTATATGTCTCCTACTACAGCAACCCTGGGAAGGCTGTCGGTGGCTTGCCTTAAGCTGTCCAGGGCATTTGAGCCTGCGGCGGCAGCGCTTTTTATTTCCGGGACGCTGCGGCAGGCGGCTATTTGGTCCACGGCATTTCGAAGAACGGTTTGGGACTTTTCCTTGTCCCGCGAATAGGGGAGGCAGGTCCAATACTTTTTTTGCAGCCCGTCCACCGCTTCAAGCTTTTTCCATCCCAACATAAGGGCGCGAAGAAAGGTACGATAGCCGCAGCCGACCTTTTTTATGAAGTCCCGTATATCCCCGTGCAGGGTGGACGGTTCAAGGCAGATGAACGTGAAGCGATAACCCAGGTCCCTGGCTATCATGTTTAAGAGGTGCCCGAAATACCCGAAACGGCACGGGCCGGAGCCCCCAAGCATTATTACGGTGTCGGCGCCCCGCTCAAGCGAATGCAGTACATTTCCCAGTATAAGCTTAAAGGGCAGGCAGGAGTATTCGGGAGAATGCTTGCAGCCCAAGCCCTTCATCTCATCGTTGTTGAAGGGGGGGATTACCACCTCCACCTGCAGCTCTTCAAATAGAGTTTTAAGGGGTATGTACACGCCGCCCATGTGCGGAAAAGTGATTTTCATATAAGGCTCCTTTATTTGAGAAGAGAGAAGTGTGATGAGGGAAGTGCGATTTTTGTAATGCTCGGGCGTATTGTTTTAATCTCACCTCCAACTTCTCACCTCTTACTACCAATATGGTATGTCACCATTCCTCTAGGATTGTATCCGGCTCCGGGGAAAATATACCTTGCCGGCGTTTTTGATCGCCGGCCGCCGGTCCTTGGTACCCGCTACCCGCGGCCTGTAATCAAAAGAACCGTCCCCATGATTACAGCGTGTCCCACCGTCCGCATCTTCCGCCCCAGCGGGCCACAAGTTCCCCGTCCTGGAATATTTGAATCACTTCGCACAGGTTTGAACAGCTTTTGCATTCAAAGCTCCTTGCCCGGTAATTAAATTTGCTGGCATCAAAGCCCTTGAAACGGGTTTTATCGTGCTTGCGGGCATGGTCCCTGGCAAGCAGGGCGGACCCAATAGCCCCCATCACCATGAAGTTCTCCGGTACGGTCACTTCAAAGCCCAGGGCCTGTTCAAAGGCGGCCCTTATCCCTATGTTTGCCGCCACACCGCCCTGGAATACAACCGGCGGCTTAATATCCTTGCCCTTGCCCACGTTGTTGAGGTAATTCCTTACCAGCGCTTCGCACAGGCCGGCTATTATGCTCTCGATAGGGTGGCCCAGCTGCTGTTTGTGTATCATATCCGACTCTGCAAACACCGAACATCGGCCCGCTATTCTAACCGGGCCTTCGCATTTAAGGGCCAGCGCTCCGAAGTCCTCTATGGGTATACCCAGCCTTGCGGCCTGGTGGTCCAAAAAAGAACCGGTGCCGGCGGCACAAACGGTGTTCATGGCAAAGTCCACCACTATTCCGTCCCGCAGTATTATTATCTTGGAATCCTGTCCCCCTATTTCGATTATGGTGTTTACTTCGGGTATTATGTTGGAAGCGGCTATTGCATGGGCGGTTATTTCGTTCTTGACCACGTCCGCTCCAACCACCACCGATGCCACTTCCCGGCCGCTTCCCGTTACTCCCACCCCGCAGATTTCCACCTCGTCGGTCAGGTCCCCTTTTATCCTTTTCAAACATTCCTGCACCGTCTCAATCGGTTTGCCGGCGGTACTGGTATAGATGCTTGCAAGTATGTTCAAGCAGTCGTCCACCACCACCAGTTTTGTGCTCACCGAACCCACGTCAACCCCCAGGTAACCATTCATACAAGCGCCTCCCGTCTTATCTTTCTCCTGCTGTGCATAAGGTCGACAAAGGCCTCCAGCCTAGTCTTTATACCCGCCTTGCCGGTTTGTTCGTCAATAAACAGTGTCAGTACCGGTATGTCCAAGTCCCTGGCCACCTTGCCGAGGATGCTCTTTGAAACAATTTCCGGTATGCAGGCAAAGGGCGCAAGCTGTATTACGCCGTCATAACCCTCCCTTGAATACAATACCGTATTTCCTACGCTTAGGGTTCCATGCCCTCCCACCAGTTCCGCCAGGTAGGGTTTGGCCGCTTTTTTGATGTGGTCTTCTCCCTTGAAGAAGGTGTTGTTTTTGGTCCAGTCGGCCAGGTAGATGGAACGGCGGGCCAGCACCCCCATATCCCCCAGCATGCGCTGTATATCGAAGTTGGCGGCGGGCTCCAGCACCACGTATATTTCGCCTATTATACCCACCTTTAAGGGATTCTTGGTTTTATCAGTCCGTATGGCCCTAAGCCGTTTTTCACATTCCACCCGGCTTTCCCGTATTTCCTCCCTTGTCCATGCGCTGTCAATTATCTGGTAACATTCTTCCAGGACCCTTGTGGTCTCGTTTTTTTCAAGCTCCCGGGGCCTTATCTCGTAGGACAACTCGTCAATATAATCCAGTACCCTCAGCTTTTGCCAGCAGGTGGACAGCGCATCCCACACAACCGACAGTGACTTGCCGCGGGTTATCCTTCTTAACTTTCTTAAAAAGTCCATGGTTTTTTTCTGCGGCGGCTCCAGCACTACAAATTCCACGTCAAAACCTAGGTCCCTGAGAATTTTTTCATGGAGCACGCCATAATACCCTGCCCTGCACGGGCCCATGCCGCCGGAGGTTATTATCATTTCCGCGCCCCGCTCCAGGGCCTCCAGGTAGGTGCCCAGCAGTATCTTGAAGGGTATGCAGGCGAACTCCGGGGCGTAATGGGAGCCGAGGGAAAGGGTATTCTCGCTTGGCCTTAACGGCATTACCGGCTCATGGCCCAGTTTTTCGATAAGCATTTTGAACGCAATGGGCGAGGAGCCCATATGGGGAAAAGTAACTCTCATAATTCGCCCCTCCTGTACCTGAGCATGTCCACAAAGGCTTCCAGCCTTGTAAGAATCCCTGCCTCACCGGTGTGCTCATCCAGTGATATCAATACATAGGGCACGCCCCTTTGCTTGGCCTCCAGTTCTATCAGTTTTCCCACCATGGAATCGGGGCCACATCCAAAGGCGGTGACGTGTATTATCCCGTCCACTCTGCTGTCGTCTATGTAATATATGGCGCTTCTTACCACTTGGTTACTGAAGGTCCAGAAAAGGTCCTTTGGCAGGCCCTTGGCTTTTATTAGCAGCTGCCTTTCCGGGACCATCTCCGGGGTCAGTATCCTAATACCCATGTTATACAGCTTGGTCATAAGCCCTGCGTTGACAAAGTCGTCATACAAAAGGTACGGGTAGCCCACCACCGCCAGTGTTATCGGCCGGGACGGAAGGGACGGAATACCGGTATGTTCCCTAAGCTCGGCGACGGCTCTTTCAGGGTCATTCCCGTGCGACAGGCGCCTTCTGTAAGAGCGCAGGGCCCTCTTGGCGCTGCGGAAGGCGTGTCCTATCCGGCCGGGGGACATACCCAGCAGGCAGCCCAGCCTTTCATATTCCCTGCGCCGGGCTTTCCATTTCTCCCTTAGGTCTATCCTGAAGTCCAGAAGGGGTGGAAGGTCGGGCATGGAGGCCCGGACCATGTCCGTCAGGCCAAGGAACTTGGGACAGTATGTTACAGTCTTTTCCCCGGTAAGGTTAATTAAGCGGGGTACGAATATGAAATCCGCCCGATTGCCTATGTTGTGCACATGCCCGTGGAACAGTTTAATGGGTATACAGGCATCGTTAACGGCAAACTCCACCCCTTTGTCCAGGATGCCCTTGGACGTTTTTTCGGACACCACAATCTCGCAGCCCAGGTCTTGAAAAAAGGTTTCCCAAAGGGGTTTGTAGGCGTAGTAGGTAAGGGTTCTAGGTATCCCTATTTTCATTAAATCATCTGCCTTTCCAGCGTTGAACAGCGGTCCGACCGCTGTTTCTAAGATTATTATAGTTTAATTGCTATAATAAACCAATCGATATTTAATGCTGAAAAAGGCATGTTTCAATCGATTTTGCATACAATTTGTCCCGGTCGAACGCTTTCTTGTCAGAGCGATTGTTTTCGCGGTATAGGCGGAACAACAATTTCATAATATATTCTTAGACCGGAAAATTTCGCAAAAGGGAATCTTAACTTTTTGTAGAAATGTTACCAGGGCATTGTGCCCCAGGGTCATATTTCTAATTACGGGTGGTGTACTTGATGAAGGACTTGTCGGTTATAATACTTGCAGCAGGTAAGGGAGTGAGAATGAAATCCGACCTTCCTAAGGTGGTTCACAGGGTATGCGGCAGAGAAATGATAAACCACGTGGTGGAAAGCGTAAAAGCTTTGGAGCCATCCCAGGTAATAGTGGTGGTTGGATATAAATCCGACGTGGTGAAGGACGCGCTGGATAAGGATGTGATTACTGTATGCCAGGAACCCCAACTGGGTACCGGCCATGCGGTGATGCAGGCCCTTCCCCATGTTTCGAAGGATGCAAAGAGGGTCCTGGTATTGTATGGCGATACGCCCCTTGTTAGGGGAGAAACCCTTAAAAGGCTGGTTGACTACCACGTTGGCGGGGGTTTTGGCATGACCGTTCTCACGGTGCAAATGGACAACCCCGAAGGTTACGGCAGGATAATAAGGGGGGAAGGGGGCAGTATAACCGGTATAGTGGAACACAGGGACGCGGATTCCGACCAGAGAAAAATCCGGGAGATAAATTCCGGTATTTACTGCTTCGACAGGGAAAGACTGGTCCAGGGCATAGGCAGCATCAAAAACGACAACGCCCAGGGCGAATACTATTTGACGGATATTGTTGAATTTTTAAGCGATAGGGGTATAATTATAGGGGGCTGTGTCTTGGATGACGAACAGGAAATTATGGGTGTAAATACAAAACACCAGCTCTCGATGGTTCAGAAAATAATGAACAAGAGGAACCTCATAAGGCTTATGGAGGAAGGCGTTATTATCGACGACCCGGATTCCACCTATATTGACAGCACGGTTGCCATAGGCATCGATACCAGGATACTGCCGGGTACGCACATTGAAGGGAATACGACAATAGGTCAGGGCAACATAATTGGACCGGGAGTAAGGATACAGAACTGTACCATAGGCAGTGGAAACGAGATTGAGTTTTCGGTGGTCCGGGACAGCGATATCGGCAGCCTGTGCAAGATAGGACCCTATGCCCATATCAGGCCGGGCAGCAGCATAAAGGGCGGCAACCGGGTGGGCAACTTTGTGGAGGTTAAAAACTCATGCCTGGAAGAGGGCTCCAAGGTGTCCCATTTAAGCTATATAGGTGACGGGGACGTGGGTAAAGGCGTCAATATAGGCTGCGGTGTAGTATTTGTAAACTATGACGGCAGGAAAAAGCACAGGACGGTGGTAGAAGACGGTGCCTTTATCGGCTGTAACGTCAACCTGGTGGCGCCGGTGCGGGTAAAAAAAGGCGCTTATATTGCCGCCGGTTCCACCATAACAAAGGACGTCGGAGAGTACAGCCTGGCAATAGAACGCGGGACCCAGGCGGAAGTAAAGGACTGGGTCAAGAGAAAGGGTCTCAAGTAACAACAGAACAATATGGGAGGTCTTAAAGGATGGTGGCAAGAAAGACAATAAAGCTGTTTACCGGAAATGCAAACCCGGAGCTTGCAAAGGAGATTGCAAAATGTATAGGAATACCGGTGGGCCAAGCCGGGGTGGGCAAGTTCTCGGACGGCGAAATCGCAATCAATATCGAAGAATCGGTGCGGGGGGCCGACGTGTTTGTTATACAGCCGGTATGTCCCCCGGTTAACGATAACTTGATGGAACTATTAATACTTATGGATGCCTTGAAAAGGGCTTCCGCCGACAGGATTACAGCGGTGGTACCCTATTACGGTTACGCAAGACAAGACAGGAAGACCAAGGCGAGGGACCCCATCACCGCCAAGCTGGTGGCGGACCTTATTTCGACGGCGGGCGCCGACAGGGTGCTTACCATGGACCTGCATGCGGCGCAGATACAGGGGTATTTTAATATTCCGGTGGACCATCTGCTGGGCGCTCCCATACTGGCCGAATACTTTGTCCAAAAAGGGATGAAAGACGCGGTGGTTGTGTCTCCCGACGTTGGAAGCGTGTCCAGGGCAAGATACTTTGCCGATATGATGAACCTGCCCATTGCGATAGTGGACAAGAGAAGGCCCAAGGCCAACGTGGCGGAGGTAATGAACGTAATAGGGGATATACAGGGCAAGGATGTCATTCTTATCGATGATATAGTTGATACCGGCGGTTCCATAACCGAAGCGGCAAATGCCATGGATAAACTTGGAGCAAGGGACATATACGCCTGCTGCACCCACGCGGTGTTCTCGGGACCCGCGGTAGGCAGGATAAGAGACTCGGCGATAAAGGAAATGGTTATCCTAAATACAATACCCTTACCCAGTGAAAAGGCCTTCGACAAGGTAACCGTCCTTTCGGTGGCCCCCATTTTCGCCGAGGCCATTACAAGGATTTATGAAGGCCTTTCGGTGAGCAAGCTTTTTGATCAGGACTAAGACCGATTATACTTTATATAAGGGCAGCATCCATGGGAGCTGCACCGGGCAATAAAACTTCAGGTTAAAAAATCTGCTCTGAGCCCTTTTAGGGACCGAGACAGAAATATGCCGGGCCTTTGTGGCGTATTCTGTTTTGTTGGCAGAATGCGCCTTGTTTTATATTGGGACACTTTACCGGGAAATGGGATGGATTATGAAATTACCTCATCCCACAT
The DNA here is from genome assembly GCA_012728565.1 of Clostridiales bacterium. GTDB lineage: Bacteria > Bacillota > Clostridia > Ch29 > Ch29 > JAAYEV01. The sequence goes on along the minus strand of JAAYEV010000228.1, from coordinate 22,695 downwards.
CCTGTATCTCACTTTTCCAATGGAGGCGGTTGTTTTGGAACTTGTAAAAACAAAGCACGAACTTAGGCAGCTTCTTAAAGCAGTGCGCAGTGAAGGCAAAAGCGTAGGTCTTGTTCCCACCATGGGCTACCTGCACGAGGGCCACTTGTCGCTTATAAGGAAAGCCAGGCAGGACAACGACTGCGTAGTGGTCAGCATATTCGTTAACCCTACCCAGTTTGGCGAAGGCGAGGACTACAATACCTACCCCAGGGACCTCGAAAGGGACATGGAAAGCTGCAGGGGTCTGGGCGTGGACATAGTGTTTGCCCCTGAGGCCGATGAAATGTATGCCAAAGGCAGCTGCACCTTTGTGGACATGGAGCGGCTCACCGACCGGCTGTGCGGCGCGTCCAGGCCGGGGCATTTCAGGGGGGTAATGACGGTGGTGTCCAAGCTGTTCAACCTGGTACGGCCGGACAGGGCCTATTTCGGCCAAAAAGACGCCCAGCAGGTATTGGTCATAAAGACCATGGTGCGGGACCTGGACTTTGACATACAAATAGAGGAGCTTCCAATTGTAAGGGAAGCGGACGGGCTTGCCCTGAGCTCCAGGAACACCTACCTCAGCCCGGAGGAAAGGGAAGCGGCGTTGGTGCTGTCCCGGTCCCTTTTTGAGGCAAAGAAGCGGATTGAGGACGGGGAGCGAAACGCGGAGCTAATAAGGTCCGGAATAGTTGATAAAATTTCCTCGCAGCCGCTGGCCCACATCGACTATGCCGAGGTGGTGGATGCGGAAACCCTGGAACCCCTGAGGGAGATAAAGAACGGCGTACTCATAGCCCTTGCGGTAAGGATAGGCCGCACCAGGCTTATAGACAACATAAAGATGGAGGTGTAAAGCTTGTATATTACTGTGCTTAAATCAAAGCTTCACAGGGCGGTGGTTACCGATGCGGACCTGAACTACGTTGGAAGCATTACCATAGACGAGGCCCTTATGGAGGCTGCAGACATTGTTCCCTTCGAAAAGGTACAGGTGGTGAACAACAACAACGGCGCGCGGTTTGAAACCTATGTAATAAAGGGAGAAAGGGGAAGCGGGACCATTTGCGTAAACGGCGCGGCGGCAAGGCTTGTCCAAAAGGGCGACGTGGTCATTATCCTATCCTACTGCTCGGTCAGCAGGGAAGAGGCGGCGGACGTACGGCCGACTATAGTCCTGCTGGACGAGCAAAACAAAATAGCCGGGTAAAATATAAAGGCCACCGTGGAGCAAACGGTGGTTTTGATTTTGCCAAATGTGGTAGAATTAATGGTAGAAATCATCCGGGGTGGTTAATATGTATATTATAGCGGGTCTTGGGAACCCGGGGAGAAAGTATGAAAGCACAAGGCACAACGTAGGCTTTGACGTAATAGACCTTTTGGCGGAAAAACACGGTATAAGGGTATCAAGAGCAAAGTTCAAGGGGAGCGTTGGGACGGGGAGAATATCGGGGCAAGAGGTACTGCTTTTAAAGCCGGCCACCTATATGAATCTAAGCGGCATGAGCGTGCTGGATGCGGTGGAGTATTACCGGATTGACTTTGGGAACCTTTTGGTAATATACGATGACGCCGACCTGGAGGTGGGCAGGATAAGGATTAGAAAAAGCGGCAGCGCCGGTACCCATAACGGAATGAAGTCCATAATCTACCAGCTTCAGACCGAGGACTTCCCGAGGCTGCGGCTGGGCATAGGACCGGTGCCCGAGGACCGGGACCTGGCTGATTTTGTGCTGGACAGATTCCCTAAGGAGCAGGAGGCACTGATGGAGGAGGCAAAAAAAAGGGCGGTGCTGGCCGTTGAAACCTATTTAAAAGATGGCGTGGAAGCGGCCATGAATTTGTTCAACCGATGAGACAGGTGCTTTTGGTCATTTCCGCAGGACTTTCCGCCTCCCTTATGGGCTTTCTCATAAGCAGCGCCCTGCTAAAAAGCATGGGAAACAGGGTCCTGGTCTTTTATATACCGGCGGTGGAGGAACTATTAAAAACTCTCGGTGCGGTGATTTTCGGTGCACCCGTTGTGCCCGCCCATTTTGTGTTCGGAATGGTGGAGGGGCTTTACGACCTTTACAGTTCACCCCCCGACCGTTCCTTTACAGCTTTTGTTTTAAGCATTGTAAGCCATACTCTGCTGGGTACGGCGGCCTGGCTTGCGATCAGGGTTTCCGGCTCGGTATTTGCGGCTGTACTGGCCTCAACGGTCCTGCACAGCCTGTGGAACAGGATAATGACGGAGTATACCGGTTGAAAGAGCCCGGTAACATTTGCATTTGCTTAAGGGGTTGTGCGTATTGAATTTCAAGTATATCCTTCGCAGGATACAGCAAAGCCCCCCGTTTAACCAGGCGGTATTGGAGCTTAGTGGGGGGGAAAAAAGGATTGATTTATCAGGCCTTTCGGGGTCCCGGAGGGCTTTTTGGACGGCTGCCCTTGCCGACAAAGGGTACCCTATTGTAGTGGTTTGCAGCAGTGACGCCAATGCCCGGGAGCTGCTTGAGGACCTTAAGGGTTTTACCGGCAGGGTGTTCTACTATCCTTCGCTGCAGCCGGTATTGTACAACGACATGGTGCACAGCATGGAAGCGGAATGGGAGAGGATAGCGGCCCTGGGCGCGCTAACTTTTGGGGATGCGGATATTGCGGTAGCCACCGTGGAAGCGCTGATGTTCCCGGTGATGCCCCCTGAAAGGTACAAGGAATACACGCTGCATGTAGAGGTGGGCCAGAGGCCCGGCATGGAGGAAGTAATAAAGGGGCTTACCCTTGCCGGCTATGAAAGGGAGGATATGACCGAGGGGCCGGGCCAGTTCAGCGCCAGGGGCGGGATACTGGACGTATTCCCGGTGGGGGCCTCCTTTTCGTACAGGATGGAATTTTTTGGGGACGAGGTAGAATCGATAAGGATTATGGATACCCATTCCCAAAGGTCGGTTGAAAGGGTGGACAGCGTAAGGATACCGCCCTGCAGGGAACTGATTATGCTGCCGGAAGAGGGAAAGAATATAGCCCGCGGTATGGATGCCGACCTTAAAGAAACGGTAAAGGCGATTAGAGCTTCCGGCCAAAGGGACCGGGCCGCGGAGCTGGAGGGGGAGGTCTCCCGGGTGAAGGAGGCCATCCTAACCGGGGCAGGCAGCCGGTTTCTTGGCAACTACCACATGTACGGGTGCCGGACGACGGACTTTTTCGAATACCTGGGGGAAAACCACCTGCTGGTACTGGATAACCCGGTAAGGATTTTTGAAGAGGCGGAGAAATTTCATACAGACTTTTTAAACCATTACAGCGACAGGCTTGAAAGGGGAGCAGCCCTCCACCGGCAGCGGCACAGGATATTTGACCCGGCGCAGCTGGAAGTCATGCTTGAGAAAAGGCCGGTGGTGGGTATTACCGATATATTGAAGGGGCGGGGGAGGGATTTTCATTTTTCCACAAGGTCAATGGGTACTTTCCACGGCAAACTGCCCCTTTTTACCAAGGAGGTGGCAAGGCTAAGGAGGGAGGGCTACCTTGTATGCGTACTGGCCGGGTCAACTTCCCGGCAGGAAATACTGGAGCAGGAACTCAAAAAGGAGGACATATTTCCTGCCGTGGCCGGAGGCATCACCGGCAGGGACTTCATGGACGGAGAGGTGGTGCTGGATACCGGGGCGGTTAGGGAGGGTTTTCTTTTCCCCCAGGCAAAACTGGCGGTGTTTTCCGACCGGGATATTTTCGGCGCTTCAAAAAAAAGGCTTAAACCCTCCAAAAAGGCAAAAAAACAGGGCATAGAAATCTTTACCGAGCTCAGCCCCGGCGATTACGTGGTCCATGAGAACCTGGGCATAGGCATATACAGGGGAATTAGGGAACTAAAGGTGGAGGGCATAAAGCGGGACTATTTACAGATTGAGTACAGGGGCGGCGATATGCTGTACCTTCCCACCTACCAGTCCCACCTTATACAAAAGTACGTCGGTGCCGAGGGCAAAAAGGTACGCGTAAACAAAATGGGGGGCAGGGAATGGGCAAAAACCAAGGCCGGGGTAAAGAAGGCCATAGAGGGCATGGCAAGGGAACTGCTGCAGCTTTACGCTGCCAGGGAAGCGGCTGAAGGATACGCCTTCAGCCCGGATACAATATGGCAAAAGCAGTTTGATGACCTGTTCCCCTACGAGGAAACCCCCGACCAGCTGCGGTGCATTGAAGAGACAAAAAGGGATATGGAAAGAAAAAGGCCAATGGACCGGCTGTTGTGCGGCGACGTGGGCTACGGCAAAACCGAGGTGGCGATGAGGGCGGCTTTCAAGGCGGTTATGGACGGGAAACAGGTGGCGATGCTGGTTCCCACCACCATACTTGCCCAGCAGCATTACAACACCTTCAGGCAGAGGATGGAACAGTTCCCGGTAAATGTTGAAATGATAAGCCGGTTCAGGACCGCCGGCCGGCAGCAGGAAATATTAAGGCTTCTTAAAGAAGGCAATATAGACATTCTCATAGGCACCCACCGGCTGCTGCAGCCGGATGTACAGTTCAAGGACTTGGGCCTTCTTATAGTGGACGAGGAACAAAGGTTTGGTGTGCTTCACAAGGAGGCCATAAAAAAACTTAAGGAAAACATTGACGTGCTGACGCTCACCGCAACCCCGACACCCAGGACACTGCACATGTCCATGGCGGGCATGAGGGATATGAGTATCCTGTTGGACCCTCCTCGGGACAGGTACCCGGTGGAGACCTATATAGTGGAACAGAGCGACCGGCTTATTAGGGACGCAATATTGAGGGAGTTGGGCAGAAACGGGCAGGTTTATTTTGTTCACAACCGTATCAATTCGATAGAGAAGATGGCAAGGGAGCTAAAAGCGCTGGTGCCGGAGGCGTCCATCGGCATAGCCCACGGTAGGATGGACGAAGGGACCCTTGAGAAAGTGATGGTGGACTTCTATGAAGGGAAATACGACATACTGCTTTGCACCACCATCATAGAAAACGGGCTGGACATGCCGAATGTTAACACGCTTATAGTAACCGATTCCGACAGGCTGGGGCTGTCCCAGATGTACCAGCTTAAAGGCCGCGTGGGCCGGTCCAATCGGCTGGCCTATGCATATTTTACCTACAGGAAGGATAAGGTGCTGACCGAGGCCGCGGAAAAAAGGCTGAAGGCCATAAAGGAGTTCACCGAGTTCGGCGCCGGTTTTAAAATCGCCCTGAGGGACCTTGAGATAAGGGGTGCCGGCAATATACTGGGGCCGGAGCAGCACGGGCATATGATTACCGTGGGCTACGACCTGTACTGCAAGCTGCTGGACCAGACGGTCAAGGAACTTAATGGGCTTCCGGTGGAGAAGAGAGTGGAAACCCAGCTGGACTTCAAGGTGGATGCCTACATCCCGGATTCCTATATCGGCGACGAGAAACAAAAAGTTGAAATATACAGGCGCATTGCCTCCATAGAGACCGATGTCGATTATTCCGATGTAACCGAGGAAATAAAAGACCGGTTCGGCGACCCGCCGCTCCCGGTTGTAAACCTGCTGCTTCTTTCATACATCAAATCGCTGTGCCAGGGTTTGGGCATTGCCGCGGTGGAGCAAAGGGGAAACCTGATAAAGGTGCAGTTTACCGAGGATGCGCCCGTTAAGCCCCGGACCATAGCCGAATTGATGAGTGGGTACCCGGGAAAGCTGAAGTTCCGGGCCACGGCGACCCCCGGTTTTACTTTCAAAACCGATGCAGCAGATCCCCGCAGGATGCTGTTGGTAATAAAAAGCCTGTTAGAAAAAATTATATGTTTTAACAAAGACTAAATTACTATATAATTAGGATATACGATTCCGGGTAGGGGAGTGAATTCAACTTGAAGATGAAGAAGACCTTGCTGCTGGTGACGGCTGTGGTGCTTGTGGTTGCAGTATCAGGCTGCGGTATTATAAGGAAAAATCCCGAAGCGATAAAGAACTCCGTTGTTGCCGAGGTGAACGGCCAGGTGATAACCAGGGAGGAGTTCGACAAGAGTTTCGATTTGCATAAAATCACCATTGAGAGCCAGTACGGAGCCGATATTTGGAACCAGGATATTGACGGCAGGAAATTTATCGATGTGGTGAAGGAACAGGTGGTGGAAAAACTTATACTTGAAAGGTTGGTCCTGGAAGACGCCGAAAAGCAGGGAATAGAGGTGACCCAGCAGGAGGTGGACCAGGAGGTAAAGGCCTATAAGGATTCTATTGGGGATGAGCAAAAATACCTTGAATTTCTCAAAAATCAAAACCTAACCGAGCAGGAATTCGCTTCCCAGGTAAAGCGGGACCTGGTAATAAGAAAGTACAGGGAAAAAGTGGTGGAGGATGCTACCGTTTCGGAAGAGGATATAAGGAAATACTATGATGAAAACATAAAGGAGTTCAAGAACGACAGGGTAAGGGCAAGCCATATCCTTCTTGACACCCGGGAGAAGGCCGAGGAGGTGCTGGCCAAGGCAAAGGCCGGGGAGGACTTCGGGAAGCTGGCGGAACAGTACTCCGTGGATCCTAACGGCAAGACCAGCAAGGGCGACCTCGGGGAATTCGGTTACGGAATGATGGTGCAGCCCTTCGAAGAGGCGGCCTTTGCACTGGAGGAGGGCGAGATAAGCGGTATAGTGGAGACCATGTTCGGGTTTCATATAATAAAAGTTTTTGAAAAGACCATCGTGGACCCCACTCCCTTCGAGGAAGTAAGGGATAACATAGAGGCCATGCTTCTTTATTACGAGCAGGAAGAAGCGTACAGCCAGGCTGTTTCAAAACTCAGGGAACAGGCGGATGTGAAAACCTACCCGAAAAATATGTAAAGACCGAAAAAACAAATAATATCCTTTTTCTGTACTTCAAGTTGCAGATTATGAATAAAACCCCGGTAAGTATCTAATAATAATCTTGCTGGGTAATCTGTAACAAAATTCAGAAAAAGGAGGGATACACCGTTGAAGGCAACAGGGATAGTGAGGCGAATTGATGACCTTGGCAGGGTTGTAATACCCAAGGAAATCAGGAGAACCCTTAGGATCAGGGAAGGGGACCCCTTGGAGATATTTACCGATCGGGAAGGGGAAGTAATACTTAAGAAATATTCACCTATCGGAGAGTTGAACGAATTTGCACAGGAGTACGCAGAATCTCTTAATGAAGCATCCGGTCATATAGCAGTGATTGCCGATAGAGATACAATAATATCCGTAGCAGGTGCGTCCAAAAAGGAATACATGGAAAAGCGGGTAAGCGCCGCCCTCGAAAAGACGATGGAGGAAAAGAAAGCGGTAGTTCTGAACAAAACCGAAGGTCACAGGACTATTGGCATTGCATCCGATGAGGATGGTGAAACCAAGTATACTGCTCAGGTAATTGCTCCGATAGTATCCTTGGGCGATCCGATAGGAGCAGTCATACTTCTTTCTAAGGAAAGCGATGTTAGGATGGGCGAACTGGAGACAAAGCTGTCAACCGCAGCGGCTTCGTTCCTGGGCAAGCAGATGGAGCAGTAGCGTTGACATAAAAAAACGGCTCAAAAAACAGCAGCATCAAGACTGCTGTTTTTTTGTCATGGGCACTGATTAAGTTTATGGAGCACAAGACCTGTATACTGCCTGGTATTTCTGGTATAATATTTATGTTTTATAGATGCGAAAAATAGGGGGCAAAGGGCATGCAAAAGCATTCGCTATTAAAGGGGACGCTCATACTGAGCATAGCCGGGGTTATTGTAAAGGTCATCGGAGCGGTTTACAGGATTCCCCTTGCAAATATAATCACTTCGGAGGGAATGGGCTATTACGGGTCGGCCTATCCCATATACGGGTTTCTCATTGCAATCTCCACGACGGGACTGCCCACCGCCATATCAAAGCTGGTTTCGGAAAAAATCGCTCTGGGACAGCCCGCAGAAGCACACCGGGTATTCAGGGTTTCCTTTGTCACGCTGTTCGCGGTGGGCCTGGTCTCTTCAACGGCCCTGTTCGCGGCTTCAAAGTACCTGGTGAATGCCATACAAAATCCCAAGGCTTACTATTCCATGATAGCGGTGGCCCCGGCGCTGTTTTTTGTGCCGCTTATGTCCGCCTTCCGGGGATATTTCCAGGGGCTGCAGAATATGGTACCCACGGCCCTTTCGCAGGTTTTTGAACAACTGGGAAGGGTGATTGTTGGATTCATACTGGCCATAGTGCTTTTGCCAAGGGGACTGGAATACGCCGCCGCCGGGGCGTCCTTCGGTGCCTCCTCCGGTGCCGTGGCCGGGCTTATAGTTATTTACATGGTCTACCTGTTTAACAAAAAGAAAATACTGGCGGAGGACCGGCAAAGCCCGATAGGGGTGCGGGAATCCATGAGCAGCATACTGTACCGGCTTTTTGCGATAGCGATACCCATAACCCTCGGCACTTCGGTGATGCCGCTTATGACGCTCATCGACCTGGGAATAGTCGTAAGGCGGCTCCAGTTCGCCGGGTTTTCCATAGAACAGTCCAACAGCATGTACGGGCAGCTATCCCAGATGGCGGCCACTCTTATTAATTTCCCCCAGGTCATAACGGTGGCGCTGGCCGCCAGCCTTGTGCCCGCCGTATCCGAATCGTTGGCCCGAAAGGATTGGCAGGGCTTGAGAAGGAAATCGGTGGTGGGGATGAAAACCGGGATACTGGTGGGGCTCCCCGCTTCGGCGGGATTGTTTGTGCTGGCCCGGCCCATAATGCTTATGCTGTACCCCCGGGAACCGGAAGCGTGGATGGTGATGCAGGTGCTGGCACTGGGCTTTGTTTTCCTGGCGGTTATCCAGACCGCTACCGGTATGCTGCAGGGCATAGGCAAACCGATAATACCGGTTAAGAACCTGCTCATAGGCTCGGTTTTCAAACTGGTTACAAGCTACTTCCTGACCGGTATTGCAGCAATAAACATAAGGGGCGCCGCCCTGGGCACGGTGGTGGGATACATGGTGGCGGCGGTGCTGGACTATGCCGCCGTTAAAAGGGAAATAGGAATCCGCATCGGGATTATGGATTCCTTAATAAAGCCGGTGGCGGCAACCGTTGTGATGTCAGCGGCGGCGGCGGCGGTTTATGCGGCGGCATTAAAGGCTGTGGGCAGCAACACGCTTGCCACCCTTACGGCGGTTTCGGCCGGGGCTGCTCTTTATGGCGTAGTGCTGGTTCTAATAGGCGGGGTAACGGCAGGGGAACTGGAACTGATGCCGGGCGGCAAAAGGATAACGGCACTGCTTAAAAGAACCGGAATCTTTAAGAAATAGGAGGCATTCGAGTTTATGGGAAGAATTACGGTAGTAGGCCTGGGCCCCGGGCGGTGGGAGCACCTTACGCTGGAAGCTTTGGAAACGCTGGAAAAGGCTCAAAGGGTTTTTTTAAGGACGGAAAAGCACCCGATGGTGGAGGAACTCAGGGCCCGGGGAATAGCCTACAATTCCTTCGACAGGTTTTACCATGAAGAAAGCACTTTCGAAAAAGTGTATGCCCGGATTGCAGAGACGCTGGTGCGGGAAGCGGAAAAAGGCGACCTGGTATACGCGGTACCGGGAAATCCCGCAGTGGCCGAAACCAGCTATTACCTGCTGCTTGACTTGGCAAAGCAGAGGGGAATAGAGGTTGGGACGGTAGCCGGCATGAGCTTTCTCGAAATAACATATCAAAGGCTGGGGATAGACCCGGTTAAGGGTTTGCAGGTCCTGGACGGGCTGGCTATTAAAGGGAGAGAGGTGGACACCGGTAAGGGTATTATTATAACCCAGGTCTATGACCGGCTTATAGCCTCGGAAGTAAAACTGGCGCTTATGGAAAAATTCCCGGCGCACTACCCTGTGTGGGTAATAAGGGCTGCAGGAGTGGAAGGCCGGGAAATAATCGAGAAGGTGCCCCTTTACAAGATGGACAGGCTTTCATACATAGACTATCTTACCAGTGTATACGTTCCTGCAGCGCAAAGGCAGGGCTATGATATAAACGACCTTTTGGAAATAATGAGGGTACTCAGGGGAGAGAAGGGCTGCCCCTGGGACAGGGAACAGGACCGCCAAAGCCTTAAGCCCTATCTCTTGGAAGAGGCCTACGAGGTACTGGACGCTATAGAAAAAAAGGATGTAGGGCTGCTTAAGGAGGAACTGGGGGATTTGCTGCTCCAGGTTGTGTTCCATGCCCAGATAGCCGATGAAGAGGGAGAGTTTGACTTTGGCAAGGTGGTGGAAGGCATATGTGAAAAGCTTATCCGCAGGCACCCCCACGTATTTGGCGGCCAAAGGGCCCGGGACAGCGACGGAGCACTGGACAGGTGGGAGGCTTCAAAGAGGAAGGAGAAGGGGGTAAGGGGCTATACGGCCGCCCTCATGAATATACCAAAAACACTGCCCTCGCTGATGCGCAGCTACAAGGTGCAGCAAAAAGCGGCCCTGGCAGGGTTTGACTGGGACAGGATTGAAGACGTGATGGCGAAGGTAAAGGAGGAACTGTCCGAGCTGGAAGAGGTATATAAAAACGGCGAAATGAGCAGAATAAAGGAAGAGCTTGGGGATTTATTGTTTGCCGTGGTAAACCTGGCCCGGTTTGAAAATATAAGGCCCGAACTGGCCCTTAGGGAGACGGTTGAAAAGTTCATCCAAAGGTTTGCTTTTATCGAGAAGGAGGCCCTAAAAATGGGAAAAACCCTCGACCGGATGACTCTTGACCAGATGGAACAGCTTTGGCAGGCGTCAAAAGTACATAAATTTCATAAAAATGATAAAAAATAGTACCAAAGAGAAGGATTCTCAAAGATTTCGTAGAATAGCATTATTGGAAATTTGGAAATCCAATAAAAGGGAGGTAATTATGTGAATAAAGCAGAACTTATTGCCAGCATGGCCGAGAAGAGCGGTTTGACCAAAAAAGACGCTGAGAAAGCCGTAAACGCGTTCATGGAGTCGGTTAACGATGCATTGGTTAAGGGCGAAAAGGTACAGTTGGTCGGTTTCGGGACCTTCGAGGTAAAGACCAGGAAAGAAAGAAAAGGACGCAACCCCAAGACCCAGGAAGAGATGGTAATACCCGCTTCCAAGGCCCCGGTCTTCAAAGCCGGAAAAGCCCTGAAGGACATGGTGAACCAATAGTAAGAAAATAAAAAAAATCAGGTCCTAGGACCTGATTTTTCTCTTACCGGCGAACGGGAGGGTAGGACTTGAGGCTGGACAAATTCTTAAAAGAATCGAGGCTTATAAAAAGAAGAACCGTGGCAAAGGAGGCCTGTGACCGGGGCAGGATACTGCAAAACGGCAAAATGGCAAAGGCGGGCTCGGAGGTAAAACCGGGAGATGTTTTGGAACTTGCCTTTGGTGAAAAAAGGGTCCGGGTCCGGGTGCTGGATTTAATAGAGAATGCCGGCAAAGACCGGGCAAGGGAAATGTATGAACTTATGGAGTAAAAAAATTAGCGGCGGGTTTTTATACCCGCCGCTTCGGCATTTTTCGGCCGCTTCATTTTCTCCCCAAGGGTGCTGCCTGCCCCGGGTTATACTGAACCTTCCACCGCCGGGCTGTTATCCGGCCGGAGCCTGGCAGCCGCCTGCGCGGCGGCGGGCCGAAATACCCGAAGGACTTAAGGTAAATATTTGCATATTAGAAAAAATAAATATTCCAAATAATAATAACAATGGCAGGCGATAGCCCGCCTTGTTCGGTTGGTGAATGTATGCTGTCCGGCAGCGGCCGGGCGGTATCGGTACAGCCCACCGGGCAAACAAAAAGGAGGGATTTGGGAAGTGAAGCGAAATAGCGCGGTAAAAGTCTTATTATTCATTGTGGTGCTTCTGCTTTTAATATCCTGTGCCTCCTGCAGAAGGCAGGAAAGAAGGCCTGCGCCCGAGCAGGCGCCGTTAAAGATCCCGGAATCCATCAGCAGGGGACAGGGAAAGGAACCGGTTTTAAAGGTGTATATAAAGGAAACCGGCGAAATAAAGGAACTGCCCTTTGAGGAATACCTGCAGGGCGTAGTGGCGGGAGAGATGAAAAACGATTGGCCTGAAGAGGCGTTGGCGGCCCAGGCAATCCTGGCCCGTACCTTTGTCATGGAATTCGTATCCGAAAAGGGCGGATCCAAGTACGAGGGAGCCCACGTTTCCACCGACATTGAGGAAGCCCAGGCATGGAACCAACAGGCGGTCAACGACAGGGTAAAAAAAGCGGTGGAAAGGACCAGGGGTGAAGTTGCGGTCTACAATAACAACTATATAAAGGCCTGGTTTCATGCCCATGCCGGGGGAAAGACGGCATCCGCCAAGGAAGGCCTTGCCTTTGAAGAGGCCGAGCCCCCCTATATAAAAGTTGTGGATTCGCCGGATTCACCCGAGGCTCCAAAGGACGACAGCAATTGGACAGCTTCCTTTTCCAGGCAGGAAGTGGAGAAGGCCCTTAAGGAAACGGGGGTTCAAATAAAGGGCCTAAGCAGCGTCAAGGTTGCGGAAAAGGGTCCTTCGGGCAGGGCTGTCACGTTGGACTTTGACGGCAAAAAGGTATCCGCTCCAGGCTTTCGAATAGCCATCGGCAGCACAAAGATGAAGTCGACGCTTATAGACAGCATAGAGGTCCAGGGAGACCGGCTTGTAATAAAGGGCCGAGGGTACGGCCACGGGGTGGGCATGTCCCAGTGGGGCGCCTATGCCCTTGCCAAGGAGGGCAAAAAAGCGGAAGAAATCCTGAAACACTATTTCAAGGGAATCGAGATAATGAAGGCCTGGGAATAGGAATAAATGCCCGGGCTTAGGAATAAATATTTAACGTAAAGGGGGTCAGGCCGTGGAGGATAAAAAACACAGCATTACGCTGGATGACAGGAACCTTTTATTCATATCCGGGGTAAAGGATATATACAGTTTTGATGAGAACAAAGTCATATTGGAGACTACCCTTGGCACCCTCACGGTTACGGGGGAGGGACTTCAAATAAATAAGCTCAGTATAGATGACGGTAACCTGAAGGTAAAGGGTAGTATCACAAGCTGTATTTATTCCGAAGGCAGGGAGTTTAAAGACCGGGGAAAGGGTATACTTGCAAGGATGTTCAAATAAACCACCGTTCCGTGCGGTGGTTTATTTAACTTTTTAACGACAACAAATAGTGAGGGGGTCTTAAATGCTCCTTTCCATAGAGGACCAGGTGGTCATATTGTTGGCTTCGGTTTATGGCGGGCTGATGCTGGGACTTATATTCGGATTTTACAGGTTTGTTCGAGATATTTTCCGTTTTGGCGGGATGGTTACCTTTATAGGAGACATGCTTTTTTGGGCTGCGGCCCTTGTTGTTACGCTGTCAATCGTCTACAGAAGCAGCAGCGGCCTTGTGCGGGTTTATCAACTGCTTGGTTTTGGACTGGGTACAATGCTTTATTTATATTTCCTGGGCGGTATCGTTGAAACCCTGCTGAACGGGTTGGCGTATTTTGTTAAGGGCTTATTTTTTACCGTTGTTAAACTGATGCGGGGACCCTTGAGGGTGCTGTCCAATATATTGTGGAAACCGTGCAACACCGTAAAGACCCGCGTGTGCAAAACCTTTGCCAGGATGGGACAGGAGGCGAGGAAATATTTACCTCTGATTAAGAATAAAAAATGATGGAAGGGTTTATTAGCTGTGTATAGAACAATAATATAATATGGACAAAAGAAAAGGAATGGGGGTTTTCTAATGGGACGGGTGTATGATTTGAAGTCGAAAAAAGACAAAAAGCCGGTAAGGATAAAAAGCATCGTATTTATTCTTCTGGCGGTATACCTGGCATACACGCTTACCGCCCAGTATATGGTCATTAGGAAGTCCCGCGCACAGGAAGCAGCCATTAGGGCTCAAATAGAGGAAATCAAGAAGGAAAACGAAAGGCTCAGGGAAGAGCTGGAAAGAATGCAAAGCGACGAATATATAGAAAAGGTTGCCCGTGAAAGGTTAGGCCTTATTAAATCGGGGGAAATCATGTTCGTGGACGTTAACCATTCCGGGGAAAACGGGAGCAATTGACATACCAAGGGGCATAATATATAATTATCACAGGCTGTTATAATGCTTATTAACTCAAGAGGAGGAATTTTTGACCTATGCCGTTTCAGGTAGGGAGCATAGTTGAAGGAACGGTGACCAGCATTGCCAGTTTTGGGGCCTTCATTCAACTGCCGGAAGGAAAAACCGGTCTTGTGCACATATCCGAAGTTGCAGACCATTATGTGGAAGATATTAAACAATATCTTAAAGAAAAGGATAAGGTTAAAGTTAAAGTAATCTCCATCGACAGTAAGGGCAAGATAAGTTTATCCCTCAAGCAGACTGGCATGCAATTGAAAAAAGCCACAAGGCCCATTGAGATTGACTGGGAGGCGGAAAGGCGGGAAAAGTCAAAGAACATGTCCTTTGAAGACCGCATGTTAAAGTTTCTGAGGGACAGCGACGAGAGACAGCAGCAGCTCAAAAAAAGCCAGGATTCAAAACGAGGTGGAGGCTTTAGGAGAGGGGACTATTAGTAAACAGCCGTGCCTGCGGGCGCGGTTTATTAAGTTGGAGGTACCATACCATGAAAAGGGTATCGGTAATAGACGTGGGCAGCAATTCGGTGAGACTGCTGGTGGCCCGGGTGGATGAGGCAAATATACAGCCCCTTTACAAAACCCTGAGAACCACCAGGCTGGGCGCAGGGGTGGACGCAAACCGCGTGTTATCCCCCGGGGCGGTGGAAGCAACCCTTGGGGCGGTCCGGGACTTCAAGGAGAAAGCCATTTCCATGGGTGCCGATGAGGTGCTGGCCGTTGCTACCAGTGCAGTAAGGGATGCTTCAAACGGCGAGGACCTTATACGGGAAATCCGCCGGCTTGGTATAAGGGCATGGGTGCTGGACGGAAAGCAGGAGGCGGAGCTTGGTTTTGTCGGCGCGGCGCTGGGCTGCGATGCCGGTGAAGGATGCACCTTCCTGGCGGATATCGGGGGAGGCAGCACCGAACTGGTAACAGGCATGGGTCTTAGGATAAATAATTATAAAAGCCTGGACATTGGCGCCGTAAGGCTCACCGAAAGGTTCGTGAGAAACGACCCTGTAACCCCGGCGGAAGCTTCGGAAATTGAACATTTTGTAACGGATATGTTGGCCAAAAATGCAAAGGATATAACCGCGGGGGACTGCAAAATGATCGGCATAGGCGGTACCATAACCACCCTAGCGGCGGTGGCCCAGGGCATGGAGCGCTACGACTCGGATAAAGTTCACAATTTTGTGTTGACATTGAGCGAAGTAAAATGTATACTTGAAAAACTGGCGCTGCTGGATATAAGCAAGAAACGGAAAATACCCGGGCTTCATCCCGGAAGGGCGGATATAATAAATGCCGGAACCATAATACTTAAATGCCTGATGGAGCACTGGGGTTTTGAGCGTATTACCGTAAGCGAATGGGACGGCCTGCAGGGTGTCATTTACCAGAATTTTATTAGGCTTCATCAAAATACCGGCGGGATTCCTACACAAAAGGGTTGACGGTAAATAATATATATTATATAATAAAACTTGTCGTCGGTATAAATAATTGACGCGGGGTGGAGCAGTCAGGTAGCTCGTCGGGCTCATAACCCGGAGGTCGCAGGTTCAAATCCTGCCCCCGCAACCATCGGGCGGCGTAGCTCAGGTGGCTAGAGCATGCGGTTCATACCCGCAGTGTCAGCGGTTCAAATCCGTTCGCCGCTACCATTACCGTGGCCCCTTGGTCAAGCGGTTAAGACACCGCCCTTTCACGGCGGTAACAGGGGTTCGAGTCCCCTAGGGGTCACCATGCGGGCGCATAGCTCAGTTGGGAGAGCACCTGCCTTACAAGCAGGGGGTCACTGGTTCGAGCCCAGTTGTGCCCACCAATAGGAGATACATTGGTATCTCCTTTTTTTATTCCTTCCATTCAATCACAGCGGCTTTTGTTGAATCTCGGGATACATATGTCGCAAAGGCTGTCCAACTTGTCATACACTTTTGCCTTTCTGATACCAAAGATTGACAAAAAGTTGACGCGGGCTCTGCTATAATTGAGTAACCGATTTCGCTATGCACAGGGCAGGTCATTTCCAAAAAACAGTTGGGGGTATTTGAATGGATAAGGGACAGGCTTCCTTTGTATATTCTTCATCGGGGAATGCGGTTCTTGTTAAGGGTATGCTGATGGTAAACCTTTTGGGATTTCTGCTGTCCAGGGCCTTTGTGCTGGAAGGCGCAATGCCCTTTGGCACGGCTTTTTTCGGTGCGGCTTTATTAAACCGGTGTATGGCGGTGCCGGTATTCCTCTCGGTGGCGGCGGGCACTGTCAGCACCGTGGGACTTATAGAATCTTACAGGTATATAGCAGCGATGGGGCTCATCTTTTTAATGCTTCGCCTATTCGGAAGGAAAAAGGCGCCGGACCGGCGGATGGCGTCCTTTGCGGCCCTTTTTTCAATGATGGGTACTTCAGCTTATTGGATGTATCTTACCGGGGGATACGCGCCGATGGACGTATTCGCGGCGGGGTTTGAGGCGCTGGCGGCGGGCATCCTGGTATACATATTCGATTATGCCTTCGAGCTTTTCCCGTTTTACGAAAGCGATTACATATCCAGGGAACAGGCCATATGCGCGGCGGTCACCATGGCAATCGCGGTAAGCGGCGTGGGCGCCCTGCGGATTTGGCACATTTCGATAAAAACCGTGGCGACGGCCGCGGCGATAATGGCCGCCGCATACGGCGGCGGTGCCGCCGCAGGAAGTGCAGCGGGGGCGCTGCTGGGCATTACCTCGGGACTTATGACCACCCGGGCGGCGGCGATGGTTGGAGTATTTTCCTTTGCGGGGCTTTTATCCGGCACCTTCCGGGAACTGGGCAGGCCGGGAAGCATACTGGGCTTTATTATAGGCAGCTCCATTTTGAATTTTTATATAGGCGGTGGTGCGATGCCGGTTATCAACATGGAGGAAATGCTGGCCGCATCATTCGTCCTGGCGCTGATACCCGGCAAAGCCCTGGAGGGCTTATCCCGTGTAATGGAAAGGGAATGGGGAGGGATGGCGGGGCCGGTGCCCTACGAGGCAAAGGCGCAGGAGTTTATCTCGGTAAGGCTTAAAGAGCTGGCCGGTGTATTCAGCCAGCTGTCCGCCACCTTCGAAGATGTGTCCTTCAAAGAGGACTTCCTGGGCGGTTCAGGCTTGAACAAATTGTATGACGGCGTATGCCAAAGGGTATGCAGGGACTGTAGTTTCTACAGGACCTGCTGGGAAAAAGAGTTTTACATGACATACCAGTCGGTGTTCGAGCTGCTTGGTACAGCCGAAGAAAAGGGGCGGGTGGAATTAAAACACATGCCGCCGTCCCTTAGAAAGAAGTGCATCAAGCCGGACAAACTTCTTGAGGCGGTAAACTACCTTTTTGACCTTTTCCGGATAAATTACAGGTGGCAGAACAGGATGGAGGACTGCAGGAACCTTGTATCCCAGCAGCTGCAGGGCATGTCGGATGTTATAAAAAACCTTGCCGGGGAGATTGATATCAAGTATTCCTTCAACGAAAAGCTGGAAAAAAGCATATCAAAGGGGCTCAGCCGGCAGGGGATAGGGGTGTCCCGGGTAAGCGTGCTGGAAAAACCCGGAAAGGGATTGGAGGTGTACCTGGACAAAAAATCCTGCTACGGGTGCAGGGAGTGTGTCAAAAAAGTGGTACCGGTGGTTTCGGCGGTTACCGGGAAAAAGTTTGGCAAGCCGGGGTATGTATGCAGCATTAGGAACGGGATGTGTTCGCTGAAGCTGGTGGAAGCCAGAAAATTCAATGTTGTCACCGAGGTTTGCACGGCACCCAAGGCGGACAGCCAGGTAAGCGGTGACAATTATACCTTCGCGGAGCTGAGGGACAATCAATACCTGATTGCCCTTTCGGATGGTATGGGCACCGGTGAACAGGCGTCAATGGAAAGCTCGACCGCCGTAAACATGCTGGAACAGCTGCTGGAGGTAGGGTATGACCACGATATGGCGGTAAGGACCATTAACTCAATTCTAATGCTGAAGTCCCCGGGGGACAGTTTTTCCACCCTTGACGTGGTAATAATAGACCTGTATACCGGGGAAGCCAGGGCGATAAAGATAGGGGCCCCGCCGACATACATAAAGCGGGGGGAAGAGGTAAAAATAATAGCCTCCTCTTCGCTGCCGATGGGCATAATAGACAGTATAGAGTTCCATACCAAAAAGCTGTCGGTGAACGGGGACGATTTTATAATAATGGTTACCGACGGCATTATGGATGCACAGGGCGGCAAGGGAAAGCAAGAGTGGATAGCGGACCTTTTAAGAGAAACCGGCAGTCGGAATCCTAAGGAGCTTGCCCGTATTATTTTTGAAAGGGCCTTGGAATACTATAATGGACAGGCCAGGGATGATATGACGGTTATTGTCTCAAAGGTTTGGGAGAACAGGTAGCGGGGTGGTAGGAAAATGGATGGGAAATTAAAAACGCCAATGCAGCTTAGGGAGATAATAGTAATAACCGACGGCAGGTCGAATATAGGGGACAGCCCCGCCGGGGCCGCCCGAATCGCCCACAGGAAGGGGATTATAGTTAACACTATAGGCATAACCGACAGCGACGGGGCGGAGGAGCCCTTTGTGGAACTGGACGGTATAGCAAGGGCCGGCGGCGGTATTTGCGATATCATACCCCTGCCCCGGCTTGGCTATTCGGTCCAGATGGTCACAAGGCAGTCAATCCAGATGACAATAGAAAGGGCGGTAAGCCGTCAGCTGCAAAAAATAACCGGCTGCTCGATGGAGGATATCCCGCCGGACTCCAGGGCTAGAGTACTTGAATACATACAAAGGCTGGGGGACGAGGTGGACCTAAAATGCGTTGTGGCGCTGGACTGCAGCGGCAGTATGAAAAACAAAATAAGAACGGCAAAAAACAGTATACAGGACCTGCTGATATCCCTTAAAGCCAGGAAGGGTAGGTCATATCTTGGGATGGTGGCCTTCCCCGGGGGAGACGGAAGGGACAGCAGGGTGGTAAGCACCTTTACCGACAATTTTGAAGAACTGGCTGTAAAGCTTGAGGGAATAAAGGCCGGAGGGCCGACGCCCACCTACGCGGGCATTATGCTTTCCTCCCGGCTTTTTGAAGAGGATAACCTGGGTTTGTATCCGGCGGAAATGATTGCTCAGCGGCAGATTGAAGCCGGTGAACACCTGCCGCAGGGTGGAAATGAAAATCCTTTTATCCTATAAAAAAACAGGCCTATCCGCCCGCCAACATGAAACTTTTAACGCCGGGAGCAGCTTGGAGCTGCTTTTTTTTGCTTATGGGAGGGTATACATATGATAAAGAGGATAAATATAGAGCCGGGTACGGTGATAAGGGGCCGGTGGTACGGCGGCGAATACCGGGTTATTGCCCTCTTGGGCAGCGGCGGCACGGCGAGGGTGTACCTGGTTGAGGACATCCCCGGCGGGGACAGGTATGCGCTTAAGCTGAGCACAGACATGGCGGGAATAGACAGGGAATACCGGATTCTGGCAAGGCTTGGCCCTATGGACAATATACCGGCGGTCTTGTACAGGGACGACTGCAGGGTAGGCGGCATAAACTGTTACTTTTTTGTAATGACCTATTTTGAAGGCGAAAACTTGAAAAGGGTATGCGAGGCAAAAAGAATGCAGCCCAAAACGCTGGTGAAGATAGCCGCCGTTACTGCCGGGATTTGCCTTTGGCTTAACCGGCGGGGCGTGTTCTACTGCGATATAAAGCCGGAGAACCTGGTGCTTGACAAAAGGGGCGGCGGCCTGTGCCTGGTGGACTTCGGGGGCGCAGTCAAAGAGGGAGAAGCGGTGGTCCAGTTTACCCCGGCCTTTGACAGGGCAAGCTGGGGCCGGGGACAAAGGACTGCCGACGAGGGATACCAGGGGTTTGCCATATTGATGATGCTTGCGGAAATGCTCTTGGGCGGGCTTCGGGATACCGGCATGGGCTTTGACGCCCTTTTGGATACCATTGACAAATCCCAATTGAGTAAAGGGCTAAAAAAGGTTATAATAAAAGGGCTGAAAAAGGACTGTCAAAGCCTTGAGGACCTTATTAACAGCTTGAGTAACACGGCGGACCTTATACCCGGCGGAAAGCAGCGCCGCCGGCAAAGGCTGGATGTGGCTATAAACCTGGCACTATTGGCATCCATAGCCTTTTTCATAATGGTGATTGCGGTTATACTTTGACCCGGGGAAGGGATATATTTGAAAATAGAGGATATTTTCCATAATACCATAAATGAATACGGTATGATACAAAGCGGGGATGGCATAGTAGTGGGTTTTTCGGGGGGCCCGGATTCCACTGCGCTGGTTCACCTGCTTTACCGGTTCAAGGAGCACTACAATATACGGCTTGTATGTGCCCATCTGAACCATAAGTTCCGTCCCGGTGATGCGGAGGAGGATGCCAAGTATGTGCAAGCCTTCTGCCGGGAAAGGGGTATACGCTGCATCGTGGAATGCGAAGACGTTCCCCGCATGGCTGCACGGGAGGGCCTTTCCCCCGAGCAGGCGGGCAGAAGGGCCAGGTACGACCTTTTCAACCGGGTGATGCAAGGGGAGGGTTTCAACAAGATAGCAGTGGCCCACAACCGGGATGACCAGGTGGAGACGGTGCTCATGCGGCTGATTAGGGGTGCCGGAGTGGAGGGCCTTGGGGGCATAAAACCGGTGAGGGAAACCATAATAAGGCCGCTTTTAGAGGTGCCAAGGCCCATGATTGAAGAGTACTGCAAGGAACACCGGTTAAACCCGGTTACCGATAAAACCAATTTATCACCGGTGTATTTCAGGAACAGGATCAGGCTGGAGCTTTTGCCCTATTTAAGGGATAACTATAACAGCAACATAGACCGGGCGGTATTGGGGGCCGCCCGGGTACTAAGATGGGAAAACGACTTTATTTCAGGCGCCGCCCGGGATGAATTCAGCCGTCTGGCGGAGGAACAGGGTACAGGGAGGCTTGAGTTTAGCGCTGAAAAGCTCCTTGAACTCCACACCGCAGTCCTTTGGCGGGTCCTGCGCATGGCGGTGGAGCACCTGCTGGGAGATGCAAACAACCTGGAGCTTGTGCATATAGAAAAGCTGTATGCCTTGCTGGAAAAGGGCGAAACAGGAAAAAGAATAAACCTTCCGCGGGGCATCGTGGCGGGCGTGGAATACGGTCGGTTTTTCGTAGCCAGGCAGCCGCACCCAGCAGGCGGAATAGAAGAAACCTACCGGCTTGCCGTTCCCGGCAGCACAAGCATACATGAAGCCGACGGCGTTATAGAGGCGAAGATTTTTAGCATGGAGGATTACAAAAGGGAAAGAAACACCGCTGATGACCGCCGGGCGTTCCTGGATTTAGCAAAAACCGGCAGGAATCTTGTGGTTACGGGTCGAAAAAAAGGGGACAGGTTTAACCCGCTGGGCATGGCCGGGACAAAAAAGCTTAAGGACTTTTTCATAGACCAAAAGGTGCCAAGAAACAAGCGGGACCTGGTACCTATTGTCAGGAGCGGCCGGGATATAATCTGGATAGCCGGGTACAGGATTGATGAAAAATATAAAGTGACAGCGGATACCAGGCAGGTACTTGGACTGGAATTCCGACAATTTTAGCCGGGGAGGAATACTAGCATGAGAAATAGTATTGAACGGGTCCTTATAGACCAAAAAAGCATCCAGGAAAAGGTGAAGGAGTTGGCGGCGGAAATATCCAGGGATTACCGGGGCAAAAAGTTGGTAATTGTAGGAGTGCTCAAGGGAGCGGTGGTATTTTTGGGCGACCTGGTAAAGAACATTGACGTTCCTCTTATACTGGATTTTATAGCCGTTTCCAGCTATGGGAACACCACCGAGACTTCCGGTGTGGTACGGATACTGAAAGACCTGGACAACAGCATAGAGGGCATGGACGTGCTTATTGTTGAAGATATCATAGACAGCGGGCTGACTTTGTGCTATTTAATGGAGAACCTTAAGTCGAGGGGCGCAAACAGCATCAAGATATGCACTCTTCTTGACAAGCCCTACAGGCGGAAGGCGGACGTGAAGGTGGACTACAAGGGTTTTGAAATTGAAGACGAGTTTGTTGTGGGCTACGGCCTTGACTTTGCGGAGAGGTTCAGAAACCTGCCCGAAATTTGCGTGCTGAAACCTGAGGAGTATAACAACAGCAAAAACTGCGTATGCTGAAGGGTTTGAGTTTTTTTTGCGGATGTGTTAAAATAGCTATCATGACTTAAATCAAGCAGAAGGGAGGGTTATTATTGACGAGACTTTTCCGTGGATCCAGTTTTTATATACTGATATTCATAATAATAGTGGCCATAGTTCAAATGTACGGAGCCAATACCAAAGAGATTGAAAAACTGGAGTATTCCCAGCTAATAATAATGCTTGAACAGGAAAGGGTTAAGTCGCTGGTCAAAGAGTAAAACAGGGTAACGGGAGTAATGGACGACGGCAGCGAGTTTCAGTCCGCAGTTCCCGACCTTCAGACCTTTAGCCAGTTCATAATGCCCCAGATCCAGGCGGGAACGCTCCAGGTTGATAATAGAATTCCACAGGGCAATCCATGGTGGGCACAGCTGTTACCCACATTTTTCATGATACT
>JAAYEV010000227.1 GCA_012728565.1 Clostridiales bacterium | reverse complement strand
TACAGCATCACCGCGGCCTCGGCCCTGCTAAGGCCTGCCTTGGGGTTAAAGTTTCCGCCGCTTCCCCCTACAATTCCAAGGCCCTTTGCTATCGCCACGTATCCCACAAGCTCCGGGCTGATGCTGCCCTGGTCCTTAAAGCCGGTTACGAATATTCCCTTTATGTCCGCCACTTCCTGAAAGCCCAGTGACCGGACTACAAACTTTACCGCCTCTTCCCTGGTGACCGCCGCCTCGGGGTTTTTCTCTTCCCTGGTTATCACCTTCTCGCGGATGAGCAGGTTGTACATATCATCCAGCGCTTCATCGTCGTCATAGGCCCCATAATATCCCATAGCCTTTACAAGAAGCCGCAGGAAGTCCTTCTGCACGATGCTTTCATTCGGCCTGAACGCTTCACCCGGCAGCGAAATGCCGTACTCCGCCAGGGCCGCTATCTGGTTCTCGGCATAATGGCCGTCGATATCGCTGTACTCTACCACCTTTCTCTCCACGAAGGGTTTGCCGGAACCATCCAGTATCTCGCCCGAAAAGGCGTCGAATATGGCTGGCTTATCCTGCTTCACGCTGTATACCAGCTTAATGTCCGGCTCCTCCCCGGGCACGGCCATACCCCTGCCATCCGCCGGGTAAACACCGGTATACAAAAGCTCCAGCCCCACATTGTCAAACATCTTTTCATATATGCTGTCCATTTCAAGGACGCCTTCCACCGACGGGAACTCCAATTCGTACCAGTTCAGGTCGAAACCGGTCACCTTTCCGTTCACCGCGTCGAATACTACATGAATGTAGTTGGCGGGGAACTGCACCCCGTTCACCTTCCTCATATACCGGAACGAATAGGATGTGGGTTTCTTATCCCCTTCCAGTGGATAATAGCTTTCCTCGTAGGTGGGGTCATACTCCATTTCTTTAAACCTTTTGGCGCAAACCGACTTAAGGAATCCTTCCACGGCGGTCCTGGCCTTTTCCTCGGTGTACCTGCCTTCCCTTTGGCCTTCAATGGGAATATACCGGCTGTACCCCACAAGCCCGCCGTCCTTTGCGTTAATTCTTACCCATATATTGGAGGGCCTGTCGCTGTCCTTTGCATCGCTTTCAAAACTGAGCTCCCAGGTATAGCTGTCTTTTACATTCATATCCTTTTGCAGATAAGACGCAGCTACCTTATAATCCTTTGAAATCTCCAGTTCCTTGATACCCCTTGCGATACTCTCCGCCTTTTCCCTGGACACCAGGGAAGCCATCTCCTCCACCGCTTTTCGCTCTTCGGGGGTAAGGGGTGCTGCTCCGTCCGCCATGTCCCTTTCCTTGACAGCCATTTGAGCGCCCCTTAGGGGATAGACACCGTAATAGGGGCTAACCCTGATGCTTTCTCCGGTAAAAGCGTCTATTGCGTAATTGCTTCCGTACACCGGTACATACACGGCGTACACGCGGCTTTCCTCATCCCGGTAACTGTACTCGTAGGTTAGCTTTAGGCCAAGCTTTTCCCTGTAGGCCTGCTGTGCCTCTTCAAGGGATATCACGCCCTCCGGCTGCGGGAAAGAGGCATCCCCCGACCAGTTGTAATAGTAGCTTTGCACCTCACCGGTCTCGCTGTTAACGCTGACGTTTACACTATTGCCGGGATAGGGTATTCCGTTTTCCAGCCTGATGTAGTCAAAGCTGTGTACCGGACCCAACGGCAGCGGTCCGCTGTCTTCCACCGGTTTCAATACCGAAACCAGCCCCGGCTTCATCCTGTTTATGAAGGCCTCCGCTATGTCCCGGGCTTCCTGCCTGCTTATCTTGGGAAATTTCCTGGTGCTGTCATAGTCATAGGGTTTATAGAAGCTGTAGCTCAAAATGTCGCCCTTGTCGTCAACCCTTACGCTCAGGTTTCCCTCCAGCCTGTCCTTGCTGGTCCAATCCAGGTACCAACTGACTTTATCACCCTCGCTGTAAGTGTGGTAGTTAAACTCGGTAAAACTATCCGGCACCTCAATCTTTGCCTTAACCGCCCTGATAGCCCGCTCCAGCCCCGCATCGTCCTGGGCCAGGCCCTGCACTGGCAAAAGTGTCACAAAGGCCATTAGTAAAACCAAGGTTATGGATACTGTCCTTTTCAAAAATATCACCCCGCATTAATAGTTTCCACCCTTATTAGACCCCTTCCGATGAAAAAAGTTCCTGCCACCGGTCCTCAAGGCCCAGCAGGCGGCATATCTTTTCGAGGCTCAGCTCCCGGGCTTCCGGTGATGCCTGGATATTGGCCGGCAGCTCGTCGTAGGGTTCGAAAGAACAGCACAACTCCAGCATAACCCTCCTGCCGGCGAATGCTTTTTCATCCCTAAGCCACTCCACCACCCTTTCCTTCAACTGTTCCCATCCCAGCAGGTCCCCCTCCAACCCGTAGCTTTGCTTCATCTGCCGCTGCCACAGGTCATGCCATCTTTTCTTTTGCTCGAAAAGGTCCAGCCGGCGCTCCTCAATCAGGTCGTCCACTATAATCTGGTTTAGCATGCTTAATAATATAAGGGTTTCACCCGCTGTCCTGGTATTTGCCATTTACACATCCCCCCCAATCAGAACACGGGCCGCAGAACACAGTCCAGGCAACTGCCCTGTGCCGCGGGATAGCGGCCCGTCCTTAGCTTTCCATATACAATTTATACACGGCCGCTTCCCATACCTCCAGCCGGGTGTAAAAACTTTCCAACAAATTCCCGGATGATTTG